>NZ_JBEKVH010000097.1:0-15453 GCF_049514155.1 Roseiarcus sp.
CGCGCGCGACCGCGATCAGCAGCTTGCGGTCGCCGATGTCGCGGCCTTCCTCGAAATAGAGGCGGAACAGGCGCTCGACCACCGTGTCCTGCTTGTCGCCGACGCTCGCCCAGCGGATCAGTCGGTGAGCGTCGAGCGTGTTGGGCGCGCGCTCGATGCGGTCGAATGCGTAGGCGATGCCGACCTGTTCGCCCATGTCGGTCAGGCGGTCGTGGATCGCGGCGAGCTGCGCGTCGTCGTTGAACTTCGCCTTCATATAGGCGCGGCGATCCATGCCGCTGGCCGGTATCGACGGGTCGAGCTGGTACGGACGCCACCGCACGGCGATCGGGGCGCCGTCGCTTGCCCGGATCGCCGCGTCGAGCCGTCGTTTGCCGAGAAAGCACCACGGGCAGACCACGTCGCTGACGACGTCGATCGTCAGGGGCTCGGCGGCAGCGTTCATGACATGACTCCAAAAGCGCGCCTGAGCGCTGTTGCAATTATGTAGGCGCGGCGGTCGGCCGCGCAACTGCGCCTCGATCAGGGCTTCGCGCGCCACCACGTCTCAGTCGCGACGCCGAACAAGGGCGTCTTGTTGGGATGGCCAAGCGCCGAGGAATATGCGACCCACTGATCGGGCGCGTAGAACAACGGCACGATATAGAATCCCGACAGCAGCAACCGGTCGAGCGCGCGGACCGCGGCGACGAAATCGTCGCGATCACGCGCGGCGACGACGGCGGCGATCATCGCGTCGATCGCCGGCGAAGCGGCGCCGCAGATGTTGTAGGAGCCCTCCATCGTCGCGGCGGCCGAGCTCCAGCGGTTGCGCTGCTCGTTGCCGGGCGAAGGCGAGGCGATCCACGAGCCGATCGCCATGTCGAAGTCGAAGCGCGCGCGGCGGCGCTGGAACTGCACTTCGTCGACCAGGCGCACCGTCGCCGTCACGCCGATGCGCGCCAGGCTCGCCGAATAGGCGAGGGCGAGCCGTTCCTCCTGAAGGGTCTTGACCAGGATTTCGAAGCTGAGCGGGCGGCTGCGCGCGTCGACCAATGTCTCGCCGCTGAGCGCGTAGCCGGCCTTGGCGAGCAGATCGAGCGCCTTGCGCGCGAGCGCGCGGTCGCGCCCGGTGCCGTCGGAGACCGGCGGCGCCCAGCCTCCCTCGAGGATGTCGTCGCGCACTGCGCCGGGAAACGGCGCGAGCAGCGCGCGCTCCTTGGCCGAGGCCGGCCGGCCGGCCGCGGACAGATCGCTGTCGTCGAAGAAACTCTTCGAGCGCTTGTAGACGCCGGCGTAGAGGTTGGCGTTGATCCACTCGAAGTCGAACATCGTCGCGAGGCCTTCGCGCGCGCGGGGATCGGCGAAGATCGGCCGGCGCGCGTTGAAGGCGAAGCCGGAGATTCCTTTCGGCAGGCCGTAGGGCACGGTCTCGCGCAGCACGCGTCCGTCGCGCGCCGCGGGAAAGCGATAGCCGTCGCGCCAGCGGGTCGGGTCGTCCTCGATGCGGAAGTCGATCAGCCCGGCCTTGAAGGCTTCGAACATCGCCGAAGCGTCACGATAATAGTCGATGCGGATCTCGTCGAAATTGTAGAGGCCGCGGTTGATCGGCAGGTCGCGGGCCCAGTAATTGGGGTCGCGCTTCAGCGTCAACCTCTGGCCGGGCGCGACTTCGGCGACTTTGTAGGGGCCGGCGCCGACGGGGATCTGCAGCGTTTGGTCCTCGAAATGCGCAGCGTCGGTATGGGCGCGCGGCAGCACCGGCATTAGCGCGAGGATCAGCGGCAGCTCGCGGTCGTCGGCCCCGGCGAGGTCGAAACGAACGGTCAGGTCGTCGGGCGCGTCGGCGCTTCGGACCAGGGCGTAGGCCTCTCGTTGCGACGGCAAGCCCTTGGCCTTCAGCAGGTTGAAGGTGAAGAGGACGTCGGCGGCGACGATCTTCGTTCCGTCGGAAAAATGCGCGCGCGGGTCGAGATGGAAGACGACCCGATCGCGCGCGTCGTCGGTCTCGATCGACTGGGCGATGAGGCCGTAAAGGGTGAAGGGCTCGTCGGCCGAACGCGCCATCAGCGATTGGTAGACGTTGCCGACCAGGCCCTGCGCCGTCGATAGGGCCTTGACGTTATAGGGGTTGAGGCTGTCGAAGGCGCCGAGATAGGCGAGCGCGAGCCGGCCGCCCTTGGGGGCCTCGGGATTGGCGTAGGGCAGGTGGTCGAAATCCGCCGCCAGCGCCGGCGCGCCGTGCATGGCGATGGCGCCGGCCGCCGGCGCCTGGCCGTGCGCCGCGCCGGCGAGCGCGGTCAGGGCGACAAGAATCCCGAGGAATCGCATCGCTCCATCTTAGGGGGGCGCCGGCGGCCCGTCACGGCGCGGCGCGCCTGCCACAGGTCGTCGTCTTCTGCTGCGGTAGGCGAAATTTCGGTTGGATTGTCGTTGCGAATGTGGAAAGAGGGCGCCGAAGGCGCGAACGCGGGCGCGCGCCCCTATATGGCCGCAATGACGCGACATGGGACGCAGCGCCGCGCCGAACGCGGCCGAGTGCTGCTGATCACCGATCGAAAGGACGATTCATGACCTTCCCGTTCGAACGCCGCGGCGCCTTGATGCTGGCCGCCGCGGCGGTCCTGGCGGCGAGCGGCGCCCTGGCGCAAACGAAGCCGGCTCCGACGCCGAGCGCGACGGCGGCCCCGGCCGCGCCCGCCGCCCCGGGGGCCCCGGCCGCCCCAGCCGGCGCGCCGTCCGGCCCGGTGAAGCTCGACCTGACGCCGATGCAGGCCCCTTGGACCAAGATCTGCGGCAAGGACCAGACTTCGGGCAAGGAGGTCTGCTACACCACCCGCGATTTCGGTCAGGCCGCCGACCAGCCGCCGACCTTGGCGATCGCCGTCTATCAGATGACCAACGAGGATCGCCGCATCGCCCGCTTCCTGCTGCCGGTCGGCCTGTTGCTGCGTCCCGGCTTCCGGCTGGTGATCGACAAGGGCGAGCCGATCGACGGCAAGTTCGCGATCTGCTTCCCGAACGGCTGCTTCGCCGAAGCCGACCTCAACGCGAAGACGATCGGCGACCTCAAGAAGGCGCAGATCGCCAGCGTCATCGTCCGCAACCAGGCGAACATCGAAGTGACGTTCAACCTGCCGATGAAGGACTTCGGCGCGGCGTTTGACGGCCCGGCGGTCGATCCCAAGGTGCTCGAGCAGCAGAACCAGGAGCTGCAGAAGCAGCTTCAGCTCCGTGCGGAAGAGCAGCGCAAGAAGCTCGAGCAGCAGCAGTCGAGCGGCGCGCCGCCGGCCGTGGCGCCCGCCCCGACCGCGCCCGCGACGCCTGCGCAGTAAAACAGGTCGGGCGCCGCGGCGCGGGCTCTGCCGCCCGCCGCCGCGGCCACGCAAAAACGCCGGCCCAGGTGGGCCGGCGACGAAGCAACGCCGATCAAGCTTAGCTTTGACTCAGCAAGCCATCGGCTTGTTGCGCAAGCGGTATTCGCCCTTTTCGGTGCGCACGAACATCTCGTCGACTTGCGGGTGGCTGATCGGCTCGCCCGACTCGTCGGGCAACAGGTTTTGCTCGGAGACGTAGGCGACGTATTGGCTGTCGGTGTTCTCGGCGTAGAGGTGGTAGAACGGTTGGTCCTTGGCGGGCCGCACCTCTTCGGGGATCGAACGCCACCATTCCTCGGTATTGGCGAAGGTCGGGTCGACGTTGTAAACCACGCCTCGAAACGGGTAAACGCGGTGGCGGACAACCTGACCTATGCCAAACTTTGCGACGCGGGCTTCCATCGACGCTGGAACTCGTTGAATTTTATGCGTCCACGGCTACGCCCGCGGCTGGGGGCTGTCAACGCCGCGGCGTTTCACAAGGCATAGCGCTCGGCGAGGGCGGGGTCCTTGGCCGCCACCTGGCGGGCGAGGTCGATGATGACTTTCGCCTGTTTCCAGGTCGCATCGTCCTGCATCTTGCCGTCGATCATCACCGCGCCGGCGCCGTCGGGCATCGCTTCGAGGATGCGCTTGGCGAAAGCGACCTCGGCCGGATCGGGCGAGAAGACCTTCTTGGCGATGGCGATCTGGCTCGGGTGGAGCGTCCAGGCGCCGACGCAGCCCATCAGGAATGCGTTGCGGAATTGCGCCTCGCAGGCGGCGGCGTCGGCAAAATCGCCGAACGGCCCATAGAACGGCTTGATCCCGTTGGCGGCGCAAGCGTCGACCATGCGGGCGATCGTGTAGTGCCAGAGGTCCTGCTGGGCGCTTGCGCGCGGGCCCCCGGCTTGGTTTGCGTCGGCGAGCACGCGATAGTCAGGATGGCCGCCGCCGACCCGCGTCGTCTTCATCGCCCTCGAGGCGGCGAGATCGGCCGGCCCGAGGCTCATGCCGTGCATCCGCGGCGAAGCGGCGGCGATCGCCTCGACGTTGTTGACGCCTTCCGCCGTCTCGAGGATCGCGTGGACGAGGATCGGCTCCTTCAGCCCGTGGCGAGCCTCGAGCAGCGCCAGATATTGGTCGATGAAGGCGATGTCCCAGGGGCCCTCGACCTTCGGCAGCATGACGACGTCGAGCTTGTCGCCGACTTCGCCGACGAGCCGCGTCATGTCGTCGAGGAACCACGGCGAGTTGAGCGCATTGACGCGCGCCCACAGGCCGGTCGAGCCGAAGTCGGTCGCGCGCGCCATGGCGACGAAGCCCTCGCGCGCCGCCACTTTCGCTTCGATCGGGATCGCGTCCTCGAGGTTGCCGAGCACGACGTCGACCTGCGCGGCCAATGCGCCGATCTTGGCGCGCAACTTGTCGATGTGCGGCGGCACGAAATGGATCATGCGCTCGACGCGCGCGGGCGGCTCGCGCAGCGGTCGCGGCGCGCCGATCGCCAAAGCTTCGTAGAACTTGCGCGGAACTCTCGTCATCGCTTCGCCGCACGTTGGGAGGGGCGCGGAATCGATAGGGCCAATCGCCGGTCCCGGCAACTTCGCCGATCGCCGCCGGCGGTTCGACTTTGGTCGGCCCTCGTTCAGCCGCCGGGCGCGACCGAGACGTTGGGCGCCGACCAAGGGCCGGAGAGGATGATCGTCAGCCGCGCCGCGTCAGACGAGGGCGCGCCTTGAGCATCGGTCTGGATGGCGCGCGCCTGCGCCTGCCAGGCGCGGTTGGCGATGTCGATCATACCGCCGAAATCGATCGTCGTTCCCGGCCCTTCGATGCGTCCGTCGTCGATCGTCGCCGCGCCGTTGGCGACCGTCAGGCGCATGTGTCCGCGGGAGAAATGCGTCGCCCCGTTGCCGAGATCGCGGGCGACGTCGACCAGGCGGCGCTGGCTGCGGCGCAACGCCTCCTCGACGCTCACGCCGTCGATCGCGCCCGCCGTCAGCGTCGCGGTCGCCTGCCCGGAGAGCGAAAGGATGGAGTCCGAGGCGGCGAAGCCGGTGGCGCGCAAGTCCGCCTCGATGTCGCCGCGCCCGTGGAAGCCGCTCCAGCCGAGATCGGCCAAGGCCGCGCCGAGGTCGCCGTCGGCAAGCGAAACCGTCGCCTGCGTCGTCAGGCCGCGCGCGCCGCGCGCCGCCGACAATTGTCCTTTCAGCGTCCCTTGGTAGGCGTTGGCTTCGTGCAGGGTCGCCGTGCAGGCGCCCGCCTTGCACATCAGCGATCCGGCGGCGTCTGTGACCGCGTAGTCGCGCCATTGCAACCGCGCGGCCGAAAGTCGCAAGTCGAGGTCGAGATCAGTCGGCGGCGCATAGGCGAAGGGAATCTGGCTCCAATCGCCCGAGGGCGTCAGAAAGGCGGGCGGCGGCCCGGTCAGCGCCGCGAGGTCGAACTGATCGGCGGCGAGCGTGCCTGAGACGGCGTAGCGGCCGCCCTGGCGGGCGAAGGTCAAGGCGCCGTCGAACTTTTGTCCGGAAGCGGTCACCGCCGCCTCGCTCAATGTCACGGCTTCGCCGGCGGCCTGGGCCTTGCCGGACAGAGAAAAGGAATCGCCGAGCAGGAATGGCGCGCCGTCGCCGCCCAAGAGCCGCTTCAGCGCGCTGAGCGAGCGGATCTCGGCGCTCAGCGTTCCGGCGAAGCTCGACTCGCCGCCGCCGCCCCATGACCCGTCGGCTTCGAACTGGAGCGGCCGCGAGGCGACGCTCAGCGCGACGCCAGTGGCGCGGCGGCTCAGCGCATCGCTCGGATTATCGACGCGCCCGCGGATCGTGACGCGCTCGTCTCGCCAAGCGCCGACGAGCGCAACGCGCAACGGCGCGTCGGCGCGCGGCCAATCGAGGCCGCCGTCCAGGCTTTCAATCAGCGTGTCGAGACGGCGCGAGGCGCTGACGACGTGCAAGACGCCGCCGCGCAGGCGCACGTGCGCCCATGCGCCGGAGCCGCCGTCACGCGAGTCTTCGGCGACCGCGCGCTCTTCGGCCAGCGCCGGAGCGGCGTCGAGGTCGACGAGGGCGGTCGGATTGTCGAGGGTCGCGCCAACCGGCAGGAAGCGGCCGCGCATCAGGGCGAAGATCGACAGCGGGAACCGCGCCTCGGACGCGGTCAGCACATTGCGGCCGTCGGCGGCGACAAGATCGACGCCGACGACGCGCAGGGTCGGCCACGGCAACAGCACGAATGTGACGCGAGCTGGTCCACGCCAATGCAGGCCGATCGGCGGCGTGGCGCGATTGAGTTCGGCGGCGACACGGACCGAGGCCATCGGCCAGCGGTAGACGCCGGCCAACATTGCCGCAACGGCCGCGGCGGCGATCGTCCATTTCACGCTGCGACGCATCCGCGTTTGTCGCTCCGAGCCTCCCGCGCCGCCAACGCGCGTCCTCCCGCCGGCCGCACGACCGGCCGGCCGAGTCGCCGCGCCCTTGTTAACACTTTGGCGGCGCGGCACGAAGCCTCCCGGTCAGCCGCCCCCGCCGGCCGGGGCCTCGAGAAACCGGATCTCGCCCGCCGCCGCGCTCGCCGCGCGTCGCGCTTCGCCGATCGTCGGGGCGTCGGCTTCGGTTGCGTCGGGCGGAATCGCCGGCGTCAGCGCGCCGAGTTCGGCCCGCCGCGTCGCGCCGAGCGGCGCCGCATCGACCGGCGTGAACGCCTCGGCGCCGTAGGGCGCGCCGCCGCCGCCGCCGCGGAAGACGACGACCCCGTCGGCGGTCATCACCGCGTCGCCGCTCTTCAACGTCGGGTCGCGCCAATAGGCGAGTCCCGGCTCGCCGGCGCGGCGGCAGCCGCAGGCTGGCGCGGCGGCGGAGCGATAGCGAAAGGCGGCGGGCAAGGCGGAGTAGGGTTCGCCGCGGGCATTGGCGGCATCCTCGATCCGGTCGGAATGGGCGGGCAGGAAATAGAGCGCGACGCCCGCCGAGGGACACAGAGCGCGACAGACGGCCTCTGCGTCCGTCTCCGCGGTCAGTCCGGCGGAAGCAGGAACGGGAAAGAAGTAACCGTCGCACAGCCTCACGCAGACCGGCTGCGGCGCGGGGCCAGGCGTAGGGACCGCTCGCGACGCCGGAGCGCGCGGCGCGACCAACGGCGCCAGTTCGAATCCGCCCGCGATCCCGCGCTCGCCCGCCGCAGCGCCGTGCGGCGCCGAGACGAGCGCGAACGCGACAATGAAGGCGACGCCTCTGACGGCCACGCGCGACGCTCCACGGCTTGCCGCCGGGCGCGGCGCGCCCGATTGGCTAACAAAGCGTTAAAGGGGTCGGGCGGGTTGAAGCAATTGGATGCGCGCCGCTTGGTTAGCGGGCAGCCGCGCAAAAGCTCGCTCTCCACGCCAGGAATCGCGTCTATCCCTATGAAGCAGAGTAAGAAAACGGCCGCCGCGCCTCAGCTCGGCCAGCTCGCGCCGCGCGCGTTGACGTAGATTGCGTATAGCGAACTCGTCGCGCAGATGTAGAGGCGATTGCGTTTGGGGCCGCCAAAGCAGACGTTGGCCGTCACTTCCGGAACCTTGATCTTGCCGATGAGGGTCGCGTCGGGCGCGTAGACATGCACGCCATCCGCGGCCGAGGTCCAGACGTGGCCCTTTGCGTCGACGCGGAAGCCGTCGAACAGGCCGGCGGTGGATTCGGCGAACAATCTGGCCGGGCCGAGCGAGCGGCCGTCGGCGCCGACTTCGGCGACGCGGATATGGCGTGGGCCGTTCCTGAGGTGGGAAGCGCCGGTGTCGGCGATGTAGAGCAGCTTCTCGTCGGGCGAAAAGGCGAGGCCATTGGGCTTGACGAAATCGGTCGCCGCCGCCGTGACCGCGCCGCCCTCGGGATCAATGCGATAGACGTGGCTGGCGCCGATCTCCTGCGGCGCGGCGTCGCCTTCGTATTCGGAGTCGATGCCGTAGGTCGGATCGCTGAACCAGATCGAGCCGTCCGACTTCACCACCACGTCGTTGGGCGAGTTGAGGCGTTTGCCCTCGAAGCGGTCGGCGAGCACGCGGCGCGTTCCGTCATGTTCGATGCGCGAGACGCAGCGCGTGCGATGTTCGCAGCAGACGAGCCGCCCCTCGCGATCGACGCTGTGGCCGTTGTGGTTGTCGGCCGGCGAAAGGAAGACCGAGACTGCGCCGCTGGTCTCGTCGTAGCGCAGCACCCGGTTGTTGGGGATGTCCGACCAGACGAGATGCTTGCCCGCCGGCAGGTAGGCGGGTCCCTCCGCCCAGCGGCAGCCGGCATGGAGCCTTTCGAGGCGGACATTATCGAGGGCGAGCTTGGCGAAGCGATCGTCGAAGATCTCGATTTCCGGCGGATACATGCGTTTCCTCACGTCCCTGCGGGTTCGTCGATCGCGCCGCCGCGCCTCAGAATGGTTGCGCCTTCGCAATCCGACCGGCAACGCCGGCGCGCCGCCTCACTCGGCCGCTGCAGCCAGCTTCTCGGATGTCGCCGCGGCGGGTTTGCGCACGGTCTGGCGTCGACCGGCGAGCGCGGAGTCGATCTTGTCGAGGTAATAGTAGACGACCGGCGTGATGTAGAGCGTCAACAGTTGCGAGACGCACAGGCCGCCGACGATCGCGACGCCGAGCGGCTGGCGCAACTCCGAGCCGGCGCCGGTGCCCAGCGCGATCGGCAGCGCGCCGAGCAGGGCGGCGAGAGTCGTCATGATGATCGGCCGGAAGCGGATCAGCGCCGCCTCGCGGATCGCCGCCAACGCTTCCATGCCGCCCTCGCGCCGCCGCTCGAGCGCGAAGTCGACCATCATGATCGCGTTCTTCTTGACGATGCCGATCAGCAGCAGAATGCCGATGATCGCGATCACCGACAGGTCCAGGTGGAACCAGCTCAGCGCCAGCAGCGCGCCGATGCCGGCCGACGGCAAGCCCGAGAGGATCGTGATCGGATGGATGTAGCTCTCGTAGAGCACGCCGAGCAGGATGTAGATCGTCAGCACCGCCGCCATCAACAGCGCGCCTTGGCCGGCGAGCGCCTGCTCGAACAACTGGGCGTTGCCGGCGAAGCCGGTGATGATGCTGACCGGCAGGTTGACCTTGCGCTCGACCGTGTGGATGGCCTCGATCGCCTGGCCGAGCGACATGTCGGGCGCGAGATTGAACGAAATCGTCACCGAGGGCTGCTGCGACTGGCGGTTGATCTGCAGCGGTCCAACCGTGCGCCGCATCGTCGCAACCTCGTCGAGCGGCACGAGCTGGCCGGTCGGCGTCGAGACCCGAATGCGGCCGAGCGCGCCCGGATCTTCCTGGAATTTGTCGCTCGCCTCGAGGATCACCTCGTAGTCGTCGGCCTCGGTGAAGATGGTCGAGATCTGGCGCGTGCCGAAGGCGTCGTAGAGTGCGGTGCGCACCGCATCGGCGGTGATGCCGAAGGCCGCCGCCTTGTCGCGGTCGATGTCGACCCGCCACTGCGGGTTGTTGATCTGCAGGTCGCTGTTGACGTCGCGCAGGCCGGGTAATTGCGTCATCGCCTGCTCCATCTCCGGCGCCTTGGCGTAGAGCGCGTCGATGTCGCCGGACTGCAGCGAGTATTGGTATTTGGCGCGGGCGATGCGCCCGCCGGTGAAGTCGAGGTTCTGCACCGGCATCAAGATGGTGCGGATGCCGGGGATCGTCGCCGTCGCCGTGCGCAGACGGTTCATCACGACTTCCATCGAGTCGCGCTTGTCCTTGTCCTTCAAGCGCATGAACAGGAAGCCCCGGTTCGTCGCGCCGCCGAAGCCGACCGCCGAAGTGATCGACGCGACCGCCGGGTCGCTCTCGATCAAATGGCTCACAGCGATCTGCCGCGCCGACATCTCGCGGAAGCTGGTGTCGGCCTGGGCCTCGGTGATGCCGCGCAGGAAGCTGGTGTCTTCCTCGGGGAAGAAGCCCTTGGGGATCGAAGCGTAGAGCGAGACCGCGATATAGCCGGTGGCGAAAGTCAGCAACAGCGCGATGAATCGATGGCGCAGGACGAAATCGAGCGAGACGCGATAGGCGGCAAGCAGGCCGTCGACGAAGGAGTCGGAGAGGCGCGCGAACAGTCCTGCCGCCGCGCCGTGCTTGGGGGCGGAGAGGATTCGCGCGCACAGCATCGGCGTCAGCGTCAGCGAAACGAAGCCGGAGACGAGGATCGCAACAGTGATCGTCACCGCGAATTCATGAAACACGCGACCGACGACGCCGCTCATCAGCAGCACCGGAATGAACACCGCCACCAGCGAGAAGGTGATCGACAGGATGGTGAAGGCGATCTCCTTGGATCCCTTGAGCGCCGCGTCGAACGGCCTCATCCCGCTCTCGATGTGACGGGTGATGTTCTCCAGCATGACGATCGCGTCGTCGACGACGAAGCCGACCGACAGCGTGATCGCCAGCAGCGAGATGTTGTCGATCGAATAGCCGAACACGTACATGAACGCGCAGGCGCCGATCAGCGACACCGGCAGCGCCAGGGCTGGGATCAGCGTCGCCGAGGCCGACTTCAAGAAAACGAAGATGACGACGACGACCAGAGAGATCGACAGGCCGAGGGTCAGCTGCACGTCGTCGATCGATTGGCGGATCGACACCGATCGATCGTTGAGCACTTGCGCCTCGACCGCCGGCGGCAGTTGCGACTGGTAGTAGGGAATCTTGGCCTTGACGTTGTCGACCACCTCGACGGTGTTGGCGTCCGACTGGCGAAAGACGGCGAGCACGATCGACGGGTCGTGGCCCGACCAGCCAGCGATCTGCTTGTTCTCGACCGAGTCGTAGACGTTGGCGATCTCGCTCAGTCGCACCGGGGCGCCGTTATGCCAGGCGACGACCAGGTTCTGGTAGTCCGCCGCGCGAACCATCTGGCCGGTGACGTCGACGGTGACATTCTGGCGCCTGCCGAGCAGCGCCCCGACCGGGGTCGACGAATTGGCGGCGGCGACCGCGGCGTTGACCTGCTCGAGCGTGAGCCCGCGCGCCGCCGCTGCGTCGGGGTCGACCGCGATGCGCACCGCGAACTTCTGCCGGCCGAACACCAGCACTTGGGCGACGCCGGAAATCTGCGAGATCTGGTTGGCGAAGACCTGTTCGGCGTAGTCGTCGACCTGCGACAACGGCAAAGTCTTCGACACCAAGGCGATGAACAGCACCGGGCTGTCGGCGGGATTGATCTTCTGGAAGCTCGGCGGCGCGGGGAGCTGCGGCGGCAGTTTGCGCAAGGTCGCCGAGATGTTCGACTGTACGTCGAGCGCCGCCCCGTCGATGTTGCGATCGAGGTCGAACTGCATGACGATGTTGGTCGTACCTAGCGCCGACGACGAGGTCATCATGTTGATGCCCGGGATCGTCGCGAACGCGCGTTCGAGCGGGCCGGCGACCGACGAAGCCATCGTGTCGGGGCTGGCGCCGGGTAGGGAGGCGCTGACCGAGATCGTCGGGAAGTCGACGCGCGGCAGCGCCGAGACGGGAAGCTGACGATAGCCGAACAGGCCGAAGACCACGAACGAGAGCATCAGCAGGCTGGTCATCACCGGCCGGCGGATGCAGAGTTCGGGAAGCGTCATGTCAGCTCGCTCCGCCGGCGGCGTTGCGCGCTGCGACTTTGGCGCCTTCGGTGAGCAACAGCGCGCCGTCCACCACCACCGTTTCGTCGCCGGCGAGGCCCTTAAGGACGATTGTTTCGCCCTCCTGAGTGCGGCCGACCTCGACCGGCTGCAGATGCGCGGCGCCGTCGACGACGGTGAAGACGTAATTGCCGCTCTGGCCGATCAGCACCGCCTCGCGCGGCACGACGACGGCGTTCGGTTCGGCGCCCATCGTCAGCGTCAGGTCGCACAATTGCCCGGGCCACAGGATCTCGTCGGCATTGTCGAAGATCGCGTGCGCGACGATGGTGCCGGTCGTCGGATCGACCGAATTGTCGACCAGCGCGAGCTTGCCCGGCGCATGCCGCGTCGAACCCTGCGGCGTCGCTTCGACGGTTGCGCCCTCGGCCATCGCCTCGTGCAGGGCCGGCAACAGCGACTGCTGCACCGAGAAGGCGACGTAGATCGGCGAAATCTGGTTGATGGTGGCGAAGACGCCGGCGGCGCTGTTGTCGGAGGCCTTGGCGACGTTGCCTTGCTTGATTGCGACGACGCCGACCCGGCCGGAGATTGGCGCGGTCACCGTATACCAGCCGAGCTGCACCTCGAGGTTCTCGATCGCCGCCTGGTCGGCGAGGATCGCCGCGCGCCCGCTCGCCTCCGCGGTCCTGGCGTTGTCGAGATTGAGCTGCGGCGTCGCGGCGCGGGCGACGAGATCGGCGTAACGCGTCACGTCGCGCTGAGCCTGTTCGAGCGCAGCCTGGTCCTTGGCGAGCTGCGCCTTGGCCCCGTCGATCTGGGCCCGCACTTGCCGCGCGTCGAGCTCGATCAGCGTTTCGCCAGCTTTGACCGCCGCTCCGTCAGCGACCACCACCTTGTCGACCGTCGCGTCGAAATGCGGCCGCAGCGCCACCGAGGCGATCGCCTGCGCCGTGCCGATCTCGTCGAGCTTCCACGGCAGGTCCTTGCGCGCGGCGTGGCCGACGACGACGACCACGGGCGGCTTCGACGGGGCTGCAGCGTTCGGCGCGGCGACCGCTCCTGCGCCCGATCCGATCGGCAGCAGCCGATGCAGGCGCATGGCGAGCGGCCCGGCGACTGGCCACAACGCTCCGACCGCGACGGGGTCGTAGGCCGCGTAGAGGCCGGCGACGACAACGGCCGTCGCGATCAGCGCGGCAAAGCGACGAACTCGCATCTCGGCTCGATTCCGCGTCCCCAATCCGCCGAGCCACATCCCGCCCCGGGGCGGAAATCGCGACGGGACTAGGTCGCCCTTGCGGACCGGTAGAGCGTAAACCCCCGCGCCTCAAGGGTCTATACGCTCACATGGACGTGAGCGGGCCTGTCAAACGGCCTCGCCGACGCTCGCCGCGCCGCCAAAGATCCGACCCGCCGAGGCGCGACCGCCGGACCCTGGGCGCCGGGCGGAGGGACGAACGCGACGCTTGGCGGCATGGAACGAAGGCGAAGCGCGCGCCTCTACGATCGAGGCGGTTCGCCGCGCCGCGCCGACTCGCCGCCGCGCTGCGTACAACCGTTGCGCGAGCGGAACTCAAGCCGCGCGGGCCGACTCGCTGCGCAGCCGGCGATACTCGAACTGCACCGCCTCGGGTCCATGGCGGCGCTCGAGGCGTCGGACGATGAAGTGACCGCGCGCCAGGGTCTGAAAATGTTCGGCGAAGGCGAGATTGACCGCCGCGCCTCCGATCGCGCCGACGATCGGCACAGCCTGGGCGGCGAATTTCTCCCCGGCGACGACGCCGAACCGCGCGGCGATCTGGGCGATCAGTCGGGCGATGAGCGGCGCGCCTTCGCCGGCGAGGCCGCGCCCGGCGAGAAAGCGCGCGCTTTCGGCGACCGAGCGGGCGAGCGCCGCCCGCACCGCGAGATAGCCGCCCTCGATCGCCGCCTCGCCGGGTTCGCCGCCGAGCGCGAAGACCTCGAGGCAGGCGAGCGCCCCTTCCGGTTGCGCGGTATCTTCGCCTTCTTCGCGCGCGATCTGGGCGATCGAGCGCATCAGGATCGCAGTCGAGACCGACAGCTCGACCGCGGTCGCGACGGGACCGAATGCCCCGCCGATCGCTCCCGAAGCCGCCGCCGCGGCTTTGTGGGCGCCGCGGGCGGCCTTGGCGGGCGAGTCGTGGTCGATGGTTTTCAGCGCGACGGCGAGAGCGGCCCTGAGCGCGCGTTCAGCGAGGCGGCCGCCCAAACGGCGCAGCGACTGGGGCAGATTGCGGCCGATCGTTTCAACGCTGCGGCCGAGCCGCTCGGCGAGGCGGGCGGCGAAGCCGCCGCCGTCGAGGCAATGCGCGGCGAAAGCGAGTTCATCGAGCTCGGCGCTCGACAATCGGGACGGCATGACGACGACGGTCAAGGGACTGCGCCTTCCGGTTCGGTCAGGCCACGGCTTGGCGCCGTCGCCGTCGTCATGTAGGGCGGCGCGCCGCGTTCACCAAGGGCGGCCTCAGGCGATGGCCATCACCGCCAGGCTGATAAGCCCGGCCGCCGCGCAATAATAGGAGAACGGCCGCATTGCCGAGATTTCATGCGTATTAAAGTAACGCATGAGGAAAGCGAGGCTGAGGAAGGCGACGACGCCGGCGACGACGCCGGAAAGGATCGCCGCGCCGCCGAGCGTCGCGCCCTGATGCATCAGTTTCGGCGCTTCCAGGACGGTCGCGCCGAGGATGATCGGCGTCGCCATCAGGAACGAGAACCGCGCCGACGCCTCATGGCTGAGGCCGGCGACGACGCCGGCGGCGATGGTCAAGCCGGAACGCGAGAAGCCCGGGATCAGGGCGAAGCATTGCGCGACGCCGACCGCTAACGCGCCCTTCCAGTTGAGCTCGTCGAGCGAGGCGGCCGCTTTGCCGGCGATCTGGTCGGAGAAATAGAGGACGAAGCCGTTGGCGATGAGAAAGAACGCCGCGATCTCGGCCTTGCCAAAGACCTCGGCGAGTCGCTTCTCGAGGGCGAACCCGACGACGACGGCTGGGATTGTCGCGAGAACGACGAGGAGGAAAATGCGGCGGTCGGCGGCCGAGCGCGGGCTCGATCGGCTGAGCAGCGATCCGCCGAAAGCGAACCAATCGCGCCAGAAATAGAGGAACAGCGCGGTCGCCGTGCCCAGATGCATGACGACGAGGTAGGGCAGAAAGTCCGGCCTCTTGATGATGTCGCCCCACCCCAGGAGGGGGGGCAAGATGACCGCGTGGCCGAGACTGGAAATGGGGAACAGTTCGGTGACGCCCTGCAGGACGGCCATAACGACGGCTTGGAAGGCGGTCACGCGCTGAACCCCGCGAGTTCGAGGGAAGGTCCGAAAAGGCTTCCCTTATTACAATCGCCGATTCGTGTCCCGCGCGCGACAGTTTCGTCCACAGAGAGGGCAAAAAGAAAACGCCGGCGAGGCGGCCCTCGCCGGCGTAAAAAGCGTTGGTTTTTGTGCGGCTTACTTGAGCGCGGCGCCGACTTCGGCGAACTCGCTCGACAGCTTCGTGCCGAGGGCCGACAG
>NZ_JBEKVH010000098.1:0-14996 GCF_049514155.1 Roseiarcus sp.
AACGGCAGCGGCGCCGCTTCGTAGACGCCGCGGGCGATCGCGCGCGCGAGGCATTCGGCGGCGAGCGCGCCGATCTCGGCGAGGTCGCGCAGATCGGGCGCGCGATCGGCGCGCGCCGTCGAGGCGGCGAAGACGACGTCGCCGTCGGAGGGCGCGTGCGCCGGCCGCAGCGCCAGCGCGAAGCCGGCGGTCGCCATCGTCGCCAGCCGCGTCGCCTGCGCCTTGTCGAGCGGGGCGTCGGTGGCGACGACGGCGAGCGTGGTGTTGGCCGGCGCGTCGCGCTTCAGCGCGAAGACGAGCGCGTCGTCCGACGGCGCGCCTTCGCCGAGCCCGCCGAATTCGGCCCCGCGCTCGTAAGCCGCGGCCCAGAAGCGCGGCGAGGACCCGCGCGTCGCCTTGCCCGCTGCGTTGACCGCGGCGAGCGCGCCGACGACGAAGCCTTTTGACGAAACCGCGCTCGCCGAGCCGAGCCCGCCCTTGAGGTCGCAGGTCGTCGCGCCGCAGCCGGCGCCGACGCTGCCGAGCGTGAAGTCCAGGCCCGCGCTTTCCGCCGCCGCCCAGCCGAGATCGAAATAGGGCGAGCGGCGGCCCCAGCCCTTGTCGCCGCCATTGTCGAGGTCGAACAAAGCCGCGCCGGGGACGATCGGCGCCCGCGCCGCGCCGATGGCGACGCCGCGCCCTCGCGCATGCAGCCAGGCGATCGCGCCGCCCGGCGCGTCGAGGCCGAACACCGAGCCGCCGGAGAGGACGAAGGCGTCGACCCGCGCGACCGTCATCTCCGGCGCGAGCAGCCCGGTGTCGCGTAGCGCCGGCGAGCCGCCGGGAACGGCGAAGCCCGCCGTCGCCGGCGCGTCGAACACGATTGCGGTCGTTCCCGACGCGAGCCGCGCCTCATGCGCGTTGCCGACCTTGAGGCCGGGGACGTCGGTGAGGAGATTTTTCATCGCTGCGCGCCTTTCCCGGCCGGGGACTAGCATTTTCGCAAGGCCTGGGGGAGCCCTCGCCCCTTAACGCGCGCCGCCGCGGCAGGTAGAGTTCGCCGATGTCGCCAACGCTCGCGTTCCCGCCATGCTGAATGGCACGACCGTCCTTCTCGCCTCGCTCGGCTATGTCGGCTTCCTGTTCGCCGTCGCCTGGTGGGGCGATCACGGCGGGCGGCGCTTCGTCATCGGCCGCCACCGCGCGCTGGTCTATTCGCTGAGCCTGGCGATCTACTGCACCTCGTGGACCTATTACGGCTCGGTGGGGCTGGCCTCCACCCAAGGCTTCGATTTCCTGCCGATCTACATCGGGCCGATCCTGGTGGTCGGCCTCGGCTATCGCCTGATCGGCCGCATCGGCGACTTGTCGCGCGCGCAGAACCTGACCACGGTGGCCGACTTCGTCTCCGCCCGCTACGGCAAGTCGCAGGCGGCGGCGGCGCTCGCCGCGCTGATCGCGCTGACCGCCTCCGCGCCCTATATCGCGCTGCAGCTCAAGTCGATCACTCAGACGATGCTGATGGTGGTCGATTCGTTCGAATTCGGGCGGCTGACGCCCGGCGCGCCGACCGCCGCCTTCGACCTCGCCGTCACCTTTCTGCTCGCCGCCTTCGCCATGGCGTTCGGCACGCGGCGGATCGATCCGACCGAGCATCAGGACGGGCTGATCCTGGCGATCTCGGTCGAGTCGGTGGTCAAGCTCGTCGCCTTCCTCGCCGTCGGGGCCTTCGTCGTCTGGGGGTTGTTCGGCGGCCTCGGCGCGCTGTTTCACGCCGGCGCGGCCGAGCCGCGCATCGCCGCGGTGATGCGCGCGCCGCCCGACCCCGCCAACTGGCTGACGACGACGCTGCTGTCGGCGCTGGCGATCCTGCTGCTGCCCCGCCAGTTCCACGTCAGCGTGGTCGAGAGCCGCGGTCGCGCCGACATCGCCCGCGCCGCCTGGCTGTTCCCGATCTATCTCGTCCTGATCAACCTGTTCGTCGCGCCGCTGGCGATCGCCGGCCTGCTGACCTTCCCCGACGGCGCGATCGACCGCGACCTCACCGTGCTGGCGCTGCCGCTCAACGCCGGCGCGCATATGCTCGCGCTGACCACCATGCTCGGCGGCCTGTCGGCGGCGACCGGCATGGTGGTGGTCGACAGCGTCGCGCTGGCGATCACCGTCTCCAACGATCTCGTCATGCCGATCCTGCTGCGCGGCCGGGCCGCGCAGGGCGACGCAGCGGCGGCGGGCGAGATCGGCAAGCGCGTGCTCACCGTGCGCCGCCTCGCCATTCTCGGCGTGCTGACGCTCGGCTATTTCTACGCGCGGCTGACCGGCGCGGCGGCGCTCGCTTCGATCGGCCTGCTGTCCTTCGCCGCGGTGGCGCAGATCGGCCCGGCCTTCCTCGGCGGGCTCGTCTGGCGGCGCGGCACCTCGCGCGGCGCGGTCGTCGGGATGTCGGCGGGCCTGGCGGCGTGGTTCTACCTGCTGCTGCTGCCCTCGCTCAACGGCGAGGGCGCTCTGTCGGAATTCCTCGCCAACGGGCCGCTCGGCTTCGCCTGGCTGCGTCCGGCCGCGTTGACCGGCTTCTCGGCCTATCCGCTGGTCGGCGGCGTCGTGCTGTCGCTCGGCCTCAACATCCTCGCCTTCGTCGTCGCCTCGCTGACGCGCAAGGCGACGCCGCTCGAACGGATGCAGGCGACCGCTTTCGTCGGCGCCGCGCCGAGCGGCAAGCCGCAGGCGTTCCGGCTGTGGCGCGCCTCGACCACGACCGGCGAGCTCGAGGCGACGGTCGCGCGCTATCTCGGCGCGGAACGAGCGCAGCGCGCGTTCGAGACGTTCCAGCGCGAGCGCGGGCTCGACCTCACGCCGGCCAAAGAGGCCGACGCGCATCTGATCCGTCACGCCGAGCACCTGCTGTCGCCGGCGATCGGCGCCTCGACCTCGCGTCTGGTCCTGTCGCTGCTGCTGCGTCGTCGCGCCATGTCGGGCAAGTCGGCGCTGAAGCTGCTCGACGACGCGTCGGCGGCGATCCAGTCGAGCCGCGACCAGTTGCAGCACGCCCTCGACCACGCGCGCCAGGGCATCACCGTGTTCGACAACAATCTCGCGCTCACCGCCTGGAACCGCGAGTTCGCCGACCTCTTCGCCCTGCCGCCGTCGAAGATGCGGGTTGGCGTCGGCCTCGACGAGATCGTCCGCTTCAACGCCGCGCGCGGCGCCTACGGCCCGGGCCGCACCGATGATCTGGTCGCCGAGCGGCTCGAGAGCCTGCTCAATCACGAGGAGCCGATCCGCCTCAGGCTCCATCCCTCGCTCAGGGTGCTGGAGATCCGCTCGGCGCGCCTGCCCGACGGCGGCATCGTCACCACCTACACCGACGTCACCCAGACGGTGCTGGCCGAAGAAGATCTCGCCGCGACCAACGAACGGCTGGAGCGCCGGGTGCGCGAGCGCACCGCCGATCTTGAACGGCTCAACGGCGAACTCGCCAGCGCCAAGACTGCGGCGGAGGAAGCGAACCTCTCCAAGACGCGCTTCCTCGCCGCCGCCGGCCACGACATCTTGCAGCCGCTCAACGCGGCGCGGCTCTACGCCAGTTCGCTGTCGGAGGTCGCCGCCCACGGCGCCGTCGAGGAGCGCGTCGCGCTGGTGCGCAACGTCGACCTTTCGCTCGAAGCGGTCGAGGAGATCCTCTCGGCGCTGCTCGACATCTCCCGCCTTGACGCCGGCGCGACGCGGCCGCAAATCGCCGATTTCGCGATCGCCGACGTGTTCCGTCAGCTCGAGATCGAGTTCGCGCCGACGGCGCGCGCCAAGGGACTGACGCTGCGGTTCGAGCCTTCGTCGGCAGTCGTGCGCTCCGACCGGCGGCTGATGCGCCGCCTGCTGCAGAACCTCGTCTCCAACGCGCTCAAATACACGCCCAAAGGCCGCGTTGTGGTCGGCTGTCGGCGCCTCGTCGGCGGTCAGGTGCGGATCGAAGTGTGGGACACCGGCCTCGGCATTCCCGCCAACCAGCAGCGGTTGGTGTTCGAGGAGTTCCAGCGGCTCGAGCAGGGGGCGCGGGCGGCGCGCGGCCTCGGCCTCGGCCTGTCGATCGTCGAACGGCTCGGACGCGTGCTCGGCCACCCGATCGCGGTGCGCTCGTGGCCGGGCCGCGGCTCGGTGTTCTCGGTCGCCGCGCCGCGCGGCGCGATCGGCGTCGCGCCCGCCGCCGAGCCGGGCGCGCCGGAGCCGCACGTCGCCCCCGACGCGCTGATGGGCCTGCGCGTGCTGGCGATCGACAACGAGCCGCGCGTGCTCGACGGCATGCGCGCGCTGCTGACCAAATGGGGCTGCAAGGTCGCGATCGCGCTTGACCTGCGCGAAGCGCGCGCGGCGCTGGCGACGCTCGACGGCCTGCCCGATGCGATCGTCGCCGACTACCATCTCGACGAAGGCGACGGCCTCAGCGCGATCGCCGCGCTGCGCCATCAGCTCGGCGAGCGCACGCCGGCGATCCTCGCCACCGCCGACCGCAGCGTCGAAGTGCGCGAAGCGGCGGCGCGCGCCGACGTCGCCTTGCTCAACAAGCCGCTGAAGCCCGCCCCCTTGCGCGCCCAACTGCGCCGCTGCCAGGCGCTGCGCGAGGCGGCGGAGTAGGGGGAGTCGCCTTTGGCGTCATGGCCGGGCTTGACCCGGCCATCCAAGCGGATCCTTTGCAGAGAAGGCCGCCGCGAAGGCGTCCCGCCGATCCTTCGTCCGACACTGCCTGGATGGCCGGGTCAAGCCCGGCCATGACGGCGGTCGGGGCCGAATGGAGGACGGCTCTACCCCTCTTCCTTCGCGTCCTTCCCCGCAAATCCCGCCGCCTCGAGCGCGAGGTGGACCTTGTTCTGGAAGCTGGCGTCCTGGCCTTGGGTCAACAAATCGGCGGCGCCCGCGACGGCGTCGCAGACCGCTTCGACCCAGCCCATCTCCGACTTGGCGAAGTTGCCGAGCACGTAGGGATAGACGAGGTCCTTGTCGCCGGGGTGGCCGATGCCCAGCCGCACGCGCTTGTAGTCGTTGCCGACATGGGCGGTGATCGAGCGCAGGCCGTTGTGGCCGGCCGCGCCGCCGCCGACCTTGACCCTGACCTTGCCCGGCGCGAGGTCGAGTTCGTCGTGGACGACAATGATCGACTCGAGGCCGAGCTTGTAGAAGCGCATCGCCTCGCCGACGCTGCGCCCGGATTCGTTCATGTAGGTCTGCGGCAGCAACAGCGCGACGCGCTCGCCGCCGATCGGCCCCTCGGCGATCAGCCCCTGGAAGCGCGAGCGGAACGGGCCGATGCGATGCTCGTCGGCGATGCGCCTCAACGCCATGAAGCCGATGTTGTGGCGATTGCGGGCGTGTTCGGCGCCGGGATTGCCGAGCCCTGCGATGAGCAGCATGTCCCCTCGCGATTTAAAAAAGGCCCGCCCGCCGGGATGGGCGGACGGGCCTGACGCGTTGAAGCGCGCGGCGCGAAGCCGGCGCGTTACTTCTTGCCGGCCGGCTTGGCCGGCGCGGCGGCGCCCTTGGCCGGCGCGGCGGCGGCGCCCTTGGCCGGGGCGGCGGCGGCGGCGCCGGCGGCCGGGGCCGCGGCGCCGGCGGCGGCCGCAGGCGCGCCCTCGGCGGGAGCGGCGGCGCCAGGCGCGGCGGCCGTCGTCGCGGCGGCGGCGGCGACAGGCGTCTCCTCGGTGAAGATGGTCGGCGGCACCACCGTCACGACGGTGTAGTCGATGCGGGTGTCGGCCGGCTTGCAGCCTTCCGGCAGCTTGAGCGCGGTCACGTGCACCGAATCGTGGAAGTCCAAGCCGGTGAGGTCGACGATGATCGATTCGGGGATCGACTCGGCCGGGACGATCAGCTCGACGCTGTGCAGCACGAGGTTGACCGCGCCGCCCTTCTTGAGGCCGGGCGAAGCGTCGCGGTTGATCACGCGCACCGGCACCGCGATGCGCACGCGCGTGCCCGCCTTGAGGCGGAAGAAGTCGACGTGCATCGGCGTGTCGGTCACCGCGTCGAGCTGGTAGTCGCGCGGCAGCACCCGCTGCTTGCGGCCCTCGATGTCGATCTCGAAGATCGAGGTCAGGAACTGACCGGAATAGATGAACCTGTTGAGGTCTTTGAAGTCGACCGAGATCGGCTCGGCCGGCTCGCCGCCGCCGTAGACGACTCCGGGAACGCGGCCTTCGCGACGAACAGAGCGGGCGGCCCCCTTGCCAATCCCGCTGCGCGTCACGGCCGCGAGCTGCTTGATCGCTGCCATGTCGAATATCCTTTTCGAGCGCG
Organism: Roseiarcus sp.; assembly: GCF_049514155.1. Classification (GTDB taxonomy): domain Bacteria; phylum Pseudomonadota; class Alphaproteobacteria; order Rhizobiales; family Beijerinckiaceae; genus Roseiarcus. The sequence continues at coordinate 6,265 of NZ_JBEKVH010000098.1, forward strand.
CCACGCCTCCAGGGGTGTCGGAAACGGCGCGAAGCCGGGCTTATAATGGCGCAGCGGCGCGAGGGCAAGACCGACGGATTTCAAGCTGACGCGCCGCCGGCCGGCGCGGGCCGCGTCGGCGCGCCGTCGCGGCCAAGGGAAATAGCCGGCGTTTCCCGCCGCCTCGAAGCCTGTCTGCGTTTTCGGCGTCAACGTCTCGAATCGAAGCGCAACCGGCCGTGAATTCTATTTATTGGAATACGCTCTTGCAATGCGATCGAGTTCCTTGCTGTGAAACAAATCGATGCATTTCATCAAGGTCAGCGATTGGCCGGAAGCGCTTTCGTATGTCTTTGCCAGAAATTGTCTGGCGAGCGATTCGGCCCGTTCGTAGGCCTCGAACGGCAAGCCGCCAAGTTCGGAGTAACCGTCGGCTGCAGCTAAGCTGTCTTTCTTCGCTTCCTCAGACGTATATCCGTCCGCCACGCAGATGCTCAACGCGAAGTTCTTGAGATATTCAACTGGGGAATATTCGACGCGGACCTCGCCGGCGACGGCGTGAGCGGGCATTGAGGCGAAAAGGCAGGCGAAGATGGCGGCGATTCGGGAAAACATATGGAGCCTCAGGCGGGTTTCGCCGGGGATGCGGGACGGATTCCTCCCGCCCGTCGGCGGGGCTGGCGCGCGAGCGCAGGCTACGTTAACTAAACGGCGCGGAACTTGCTTCATAATCGGGGCGATTCCCAGACGGCGCAAGGGATTGCGTCGTAACGGAGCGGCATGATGCTTGAGCGCGACAGGCGCGACAAAGTGCTGATCGTCCTGCACCAGGACCATTCGACGCCGGGCCGAATCGGGGCGATGCTGGCTGAGCGCGGCTTCGCGCTCGACATTCGCCGCCCGAGCCTCGGCGAGCCGCTGCCGGCGACCCTCGCCGAGCACGCCGGCGCGATCGTCTTCGGCGGACCGATGAGCGCCAACGACGACCACCTCGACTGGGTCCGGCGCGAGATCGACTGGCTCGCCGTGCCGCTCAGCGAGGATAAGCCGCTGCTCGGCGTCTGCCTCGGCGCGCAGATGCTCGCCCGCCATTTGGGCGCTGCGGTCTTCACCTATCCCGACAAGCGCAGCGAGATCGGCTATTACCCGATCGCGCCGACGCCGGACGCGGACCGGCTCTGCGCCGCGCCGTTCCCCCGCAGCGTCTATCATTGGCACTGCGACGGCTTCGCGCTGCCGCGCGGCGCGCGGCTGCTGGCGGCGAGCGACGGCGCGTTCCCCAATCAGGCTTTCGCCTTCGGGTCGCGCGCGCTGGCGCTGCAGTTCCATCCCGAGGTCACCTACGCGATGATCTGCCGCTGGACGACGCGCGGGGCCGAGCGGCTCGACCGGCCGGGCGCGCGGCCGCGGTCCGAACAACTCGAGGGCTGGTTCCGCTACGATCGCGCCGTCGCGCTGTGGCTCGCAACGATGCTGCCGGCGTGGCTTGAGGGCGCGCTCGCCCTCGGCGAGACGCGCGAACCGACGCCGCTGGTGCATGCGCCGCGCGGCCGGGGCTCCGCGCCGACGCTTGAATTCGGGACAGGCTTGGCGGCGGCCTCGCCGCGCTGAGGCCCGCCCGCAGCGGCGCGTTCTAGAACAGCGACCCCTGGTCGTCCTTGGCCGCTTTCGGCCTGCCGCGCTTCGCCTGCGGCTCGCCCGCATGCCCGTCGGCGGCGGCGGCGATTTCGCCGTCGGCGAATTGAATTTGCAGCGGCTGGCCGGGCGCGATCGCCGCGGCGCGCAGCAGCGGCGTTCCCTTCGCGTCGCGCACCAGCGCAAAGCCGCGCGCCAGCACGCTGGTGTAGTTGACGGCTTCGAACATGCGCTCGGCTCTCGCCAGGCGCTCGCCGCGTCGGCGCTGCGCTTCGAACAGCGCGCGGCGCAACCGGCCTTCGAGCTGGCCCAGCGAACGCGCGCGCTCTTGCCCGCGGCGGCTTTCGCCCTGCGCCGCGGCGGCGAGCCGGCGCACTGCGGCGACGAGGCGGTCGCCGCGTCGTTCGGTTAGCGTCGCGCCGGCGCGCTTGAGCCGTTGCGCGAGGCCGCGACGGCGCTCGGCGAGGCCGGCGAGCCGCGCCTGCGGCGATTGCCGCGCGAGCCGGCGCGACAGATGGGCGAGCGCCAGCGCGCGCGCGTCGAAGCCCGCCCGCGCCCGCGCATGCAGCGCGACCCGCGCGGCGTCGAGGCGCTGGCGCGGCGCGGCGAGGATCGCTTCGCCCGACGGCAGCGCGCGCGCCAGCGCTCTCAGCTCGGCGCGGCGCCGCTCGGCGAGCCGCAGCGCCGCGCCGGCGAGCCGGCCGGCGAGATCGGCGAGCGTCGCCAGCAGTTCGGCGCGCACCGGCACGCTCAACTCCGCTGCGGCGGTCGGCGTCGGCGCGCGCAGATCGGCGGCGTGGTCGATCAAGGTCCAATCGGTCTCGTGGCCGACGGCGGAGACGAGCGGGATTTCGCTCTCCGCCGCCGCGCGCACGACGATTTCCTCGTTGAAACTCCACAGGTCCTCGAGCGAGCCGCCGCCGCGGGCGACGATGATGAGGTCGGGCCGCGCAATCGCGCCTCCTGGCGCCAAGGCGTTGAAGCCGCGGATCGCCTGGGCGACCTCGGCGGCCGAAGTCTCGCCCTGCACGCGCACCGGCCACACCAGCACGTGGACGGGAAAGCGGTCGGCGAGGCGGTGCAGGATGTCGCGGATCACCGCCCCGGTCGGCGAGGTGACGACGCCGATGACGCGCGGCAGGTAGGGCGGCAACTGCTTGCGCGCGGCGTCGAACAGCCCCTCTTCGGTCAGCTTGCGCCGCCGCGCCTCGAGCAGCGCCATCAGCGCGCCGACGCCCGCCGGCTCCAGCGATTCGACGATGATCTGATAGGCGGACTTGCCGGGAAAGGTGGTGATCTTGCCGGTGACGACGACCTCGAGCCCTTCCTCGGGCTTGATCCGCATGCGGCCGAACACGCCCTTCCAGATCACCGCGTCGAGGCGGGCGTTGGCATCCTTGAGCGAGAAATAGACGTGGCCGGACGAATGCGGGCCGCGATAGCCGGAGATCTCGCCGCGCACCCGCACGTAGCCGAAGCGGTCCTCGATCGCGCGCTTGAGCGCGCTCGACAGCTCGCTGACCGAGAATTCGGGCGCATTGGCGCCGGGGGCGTCGGAATCGCTCATCGCGGCGACTATGCCCAAGCGGAGCCGCCGCGGCCAGCCGTCTTTCGCCGCCCCTATGGCGCGGCGGCGAAAAAATGCCTACAAGCCCGGCGCGCCGGCGCAAGCGGGCCATGATCTCGCCGCCTTGTCCCGCCATAGGGGCGCCTCGGCCGGCTTTACCTGCAGCGTTGGCGTCTCACGCCCGCGCCGAACGAAGACTGGGGTCAGCAGAGCAGCGGCATGAGCAAGCGCACGATCGAGACCTTCGCCCGTCGCGTCGCCCTCGGACTGGTTTTGGCGGTGGCGGTCGCCGCCGCCGTCTTCGGCGGTCGCGTCTCCGCCCAGCAACTGAGCGCTGACTGCCAGCGGCTGCGCGAGGCGATCGCCGATGCTTCGCGCGGCGATTCGGGGGCGCAATATCAGGCCGCCGCCGACCGCCAGCGCGCCGAGCTCGACCGCACCGTCGCCTACGCCAAGTCGATCGGCTGCGACCGACGCCAATTCCTGTTCTTCGGCGCGGCGCCGCCGCCCCAATGCGGCGAAATCAACGCCCAGGTCGGCCGCATGCGCGCCAATCTCGACGAGCTGCAGCAGCGCGCCGGCGGCGGCCCCGGCGGACGCGGCGAGCTGATCGCCCGCTTCAACGCCCAGTGCACGACCGCGCAACAGCAGCCGCAGCAGCAGCAGCCGGCCAACTTCCTCGACGCGATCTTCGGCACGATCGCCCACCAGCCCAGCGACGTCCAGACCGTGCCGCTGAACCCCGACCAGCCGGTCGACAACACCGAAGCCGAGGCCGGCTCCAAGGCGGTGTGCGTGCGCGCCTGCGACGGCGCGTTCTTCCCGGTCTCCTATTCGGCGAGCCAGGGACGTCTCGGCGGGCTCGAGGACATGTGCCGCGCGCTCTGCCCCAACGCCGACGTCTCGCTCTACACCTATCCGCCCTCGGGCCAGATCGAGCAGGCGGTGTCGATCACCGGCGCGAAGTACGTGGACATGCCCAACGCGCTCAAATACCGCCAGAGCATCGATCCGACCTGCTCGTGCAAGCGCAAGGGCGAGAGCTGGGCCGACGCGCTCGCCGGCGCCGAAGCCAAGCTCGGGCGCGAATCGAAGGGCGACGTGTTCGTCACGCCGGAAAAGTCGATCGAACTGTCGCGGCCGAAGTTCGACGCCAAGGCCAAGGCCAAGACGCCCGACGCCAAGGCGACGCCGGCTGCTGCGACCGCCGACCCTTCCGTCGACGCGCTGAGCCAGCAGGCGGCGACGATCAGCCGCGAAGCCTCGGGCATCGCCGGCGGCGACGCGCAGACCGGCGCCAAATACGGCGAGGGCCAGGGTCAGACGGTCGAGACCGTCGGCCCCGACGGCGTCAAGCGGAAGGTGCGGATAATCGATCCAACGCTCTGAGGCGGCCGATCAGCGGCAGCAGGGCGGCGAGCTCCGGCCCCGATTCGCGACCGGTCAGCGCCAGCCGCAGCGGGTGGTAGAGGTCGCGACCTTTGCGGCCGGTCCGGGTCTTGAGCGTCGCCGTCCACGCGCTCCAGGTCTTTTCGTCCCACGGCTCTTCCGGCAGACAGGCGACCGCCTCGGCGAGGAAGCCGCGGTCCTCGACGATCGGCGCGATGGCGCCGTGAACGACCCCCCACCACGCCGCCGCTTCGTCCAAACGGGCGAGATTGCCGCGCGTCGCCGTCCAGAACGGCGCGGCGATCGGCCCGGCGACGCCCAGCGCCTCCAGCCGCTCGCGCACGGCGGCGAAGGGCAGGTGATGCAGCACGCGGGCCGACAGCGCCCTGAGCTCGGCTTCGTCGAAACGCGCCGCGGCGCGCGAGATGTCGGCGAGGTCGAAGCTTTCAGCGAGCTCGGCGAGCGAGGCGACCGGCCGCACCGCCTCGGCCGAGCCGACCAGCACCGCCAGCGCCGCGACCGCGAGCGCTTCGACGCCGCTCTCGCGCAAGGAGCGGATCGACAGCGCGCCGCTGCGCTTCGACAGGCCTTCGCCGCCGGCGTCGGTGAGCAAATTGTGGTGGCCGAACGCCGGCGCCGCGGCGGCCAAGGCTTCGAAGATCTGGATCTGCACTGCCGTGTTGGTGACGTGGTCGTCGCCGCGGATGACATGGGTGACGCCGAGGTCGATGTCGTCGACCACCGAGGGCAGCGTGTAGAGGTAGCTGCCGTCCTCGCGCCTGAGCACCGGATCGGAGAGCGAAGCGCAATCGATATGGCTCGAGCCCCGCACCGAATCGTTCCAATGCACCACGCGCGCGTCGAGCTTGAAGCGCCAGTGCGGCTTGCGGCCCTCGGCTTCGAGCGCAGCGCGCTCGGCGTCGGAGAGCTTGAGCGCGGCGCGATCGTAGATCGGCGGGCGGCCGAGCGCCTGCTGGCGCTTGCGCCGGCGGTCGAGCTCCTCGGCCGTCTCGTAAGCGGGATAGAGCCGGCCCGCCCGTTTCAGCTTTTCCGCCGCCGCCTCGTAGAGCGCCATCCGCTCCGACTGGCGGCATGTCAGGTCGGGGACGATGCCGAGCCAGGCGAGGTCGGCCTCGATCGCATCGGCGTATTCGCGCCGCGACCGCTCGAGATCGGTGTCGTCGAAGCGCAGGATGAAACGCCCGCCGGCGCGCAGGGCGTAGAGCCAGTTGATCAGCGCGGTGCGCGCGTTGCCGATATGGATGAACCCGGTCGGCGACGGGGCGAAGCGGACTGTGGGGGGAGCGGCCATGCGCCTTCATAGAAGCGTCGCCAACACCCGGCAATATCGCCCGACCGCCGATTCGCGGCGCAAAACCGTCTGGGGACCCCGATGACGATCTCCGCCCTGGCCGCCGGCGTGGCTGGCGGCGGCCTTGCGCTGCATGTCTTCAGCGCCGCCATCGCCGCCGTCCGCTGCCGCCGCGGCGGCAGGCCGCTTGCCGCGCCGGCCGACGCGCCGCCGGTCGCCATCGTCCAGCCGCTATGCGGCGTCGAGGCGTTTTCGAAAGAGACGCTCGCCTCGATCTTCGCCCTCGACTATCCCGATTACGAAGTCGTTTTCTGCGTCGCCGACGCCGCCGATCCGATCGCGCCGATCGCCCGGCGGGCGATGGCCGCGCATCCCGAGGTTCCCTCCCGCCTGCTGATCGGCGACGACCGCGTCAGCGCCAATCCCAAGCTCAACAATGTCGTCAAGGGCTGGAAGGCGGCGCGGCGCGCATGGATCATTATCGCCGATTCCAACGTGCTCATGCCGCGCGACTATATCCAGCGGCTGATGAGGCGCTGGCGCGACGACACCGGCATCGTCTGCGCCCCGCCGCTCGGCGCGCGGCCCGCGAGCTTCGCCGCCGAGATCGAATGCGGCTTCCTCAACACCTACCAGGCGCGCTGGCAATACGCGGCCGAGGCGCTCGGCTTCGGCTTCGCCCAGGGCAAGACGATGCTGTGGCGGCGCGAGGTCCTCGAGGCGGGCGGCGGCATCGAGGCGCTCGGGGCCGAGATCGCCGAAGACGCCGCTTCGACCAAGCTCGTCCACCGCGCCGGTCTGCGCGCCCATCTTGCCAGCCCGCCGTCGAAGCAGCCGCTCGGCGCCCGGCGCTTGCGCGACGTCTGGGCGCGGCAGGTGCGCTGGGCGCGGCTGAGGCGCGCGACCTTTCCGCTCTATTTCGCGCCCGAGATCGTCACCACGAGTCTGCTGACGCTCGCCGCCGCGGCGATCGCCGGCGATGAGCTTGGCCTGACTGCGCCGGCGGCGGTCATGCTCGCGGCGGCGGTCTGGTATGGCGCCGAAGCGGCGCTTGCCGCCGCCGCCGGCTGGCCGCTGGCCTGGTCGTCGCCCGCCGCCTGGATGGCGCGCGACCTTGCGCTGCCGGCGCTGTGGCTCAGCGGCTGGATGAACGCCCGCTTCGTCTGGCGCGGCAACGTCATGTCGGCCGACGAAGAGACGCTCGCCGCCGAAGGGACCAGCGGCGGCGCCGGCGGCTGAAAGGGCTCGGGCGCGTCAGGCGGCCGATCGCGGCGCGATGCGCGCCAGTTCTTCGCTGAGTTTTTGGGCCTGCACATGCAGGTCGTACTTGGCCTGCATGTTCATGAACCATTGCGGGTCGACGCCGAAGAAACGACCCAGACGCAGGGCGATGTTGGCCGTAATCGCCTGCCGCCCGCGGCAAATTTCGTTGACGCGGCTGCGCGTGACGTGGATCGCCTTGGCGAGCGCATAGACCGACACGCCCATCGGCTCGAGAAATTCCTCGCGCAACACGACGCCGGGATGGGGCATCGGGATCGTCGCAGCCATCGTCATGTCCTCAATGATAGTCGACGAATTCGACATCGAAGGCGTCGCCGTCCCGCCAAACGAAGCAAATTCGCCATTGGTCATTCACGCGAATCGAATGCTGCCCGCGTCGTTCTCCCGACAGCGCCTCCAATCGATTGCCAGGCGGAACCCGCAAGTCTTCGAGACGCGTGACCGTGTCCAACAAGAACAGCCGCGTCACCGCGCGCCGAGCGACATCCGCCGGGACCGAACGCGGCGCTCGACCGGCGGCGAGCGCCTCAGTCCGCTTGTCCTTGAACGACCGGATCATTTGTGGTCGTACACAATTCTAGTACGGTCGGCAAGCGCTCTTGAACCCAATTCCCGCGCGTCCGCGCTTCGTCAAGCCTCGCTGAGCGCCGGATAATCCGTGTAACCCTTCGCGCCGCCGCCGAAGAACGTCGTGCGGTCGGGGGTCGCGAGCTCGGCGCCGCGGCGCAGGCGCTCGACCAGATCGGGATTGGCGATGAACGGTCGGCCGAAGGCGACGAGGTCGACATTGCCGGAGGCAAGCGCAGCGTCGGCCATCTCGCGCGTGTAGCCGTTGTTGGCGATATAGGCGCCGGAGAAGGCGCGCCGCAGCGCCGCCCAGTCGAACGGCGCGATGTTGCGGTCGCCCTGGGTCGCGCCCTCGACGACATGGATGTAGCCGATCTTGCGCTCCGACAGTTTGGCGACGAGATGGCCGAAGATCGCCGCCGGGTTGGAATCGGCGACGTCGTTGGCCGGGCTTGTCGGCGCGATGCGGATGCCGATGCGCGTCGCAGGCCACACCTTGGCGAGCGCGTCGACGATCTCGAGCGCGAAGCGGGCGCGGTTCTCGACCGGGCCGCCATAGGCGTCGGCGCGCTTGTTGGCGCCGTCGCGCAGAAACTGGTCGACGAGATAACCGTTGGCGCCGTGAATTTCCACGCCGTCGAAGCCGGCGCGCTTGGCGTTGGCGCCGGCGTTGGCGAAATCGGCGACGATGCCGGCGATCTCCGCCGTCTCGAGCGCGCGCGGCTCGGAGACCTCGGCGAAGCCGCTGTCGATGAAGGTGCGGGTGTTGGCGCGGATCGCCGAAGGCGCGACCGGCGCGCCGCCGTTCGGCTGCAGCGAAACATGCGAGACGCGGCCGACGTGCCAGAGCTGGGCGAAGATGCGGCCGCCGGCTTCATGGACGGCGTCGGTCGTCCGTCTCCAGCCCTCGACCTGTTTATCGGTGTAGAGGCCGGGCGTCCAGACATAGCCCTGGCCCTGCCGGCTGATCTGCGTGCCTTCGGAGACGATCAACCCGGC
>NZ_JBEKVH010000099.1:0-14990 GCF_049514155.1 Roseiarcus sp.
GCGGCAGGGAAACCAAACCCGCTGCTCCGGAAGCGCTGATGATGTTTCGCTATCAAACTAGGACCGATTCGGCTCGCAGCAAGAAAGGGGAAAGCGCAAGCTGTCACTCCGAAAGCCACTCCTCACGCGCGGCAAGGCGTGAGACGGGAGTTGCGCGCGAGACGGCGGACGACGTCGCGAGAGACATCGTTGCTCTTACCGAAGAAGAGTATGCGCACTTGGAGGCATGCACGAAGAGCCCGCAACAGCCGACCTCGTCGATCCTGGAGGGGGCAGCCCTGATCGAAAGGCTGTACTCAAAACACAGCTAATTACGGTTGAGCTTTCCGATCTTCACAAGACGGACGGATTCCTCTGCACGATGAGCCCGCGCGTCGCGGGCTTTTTTGCGAATGAAGCAAGGCAACTCATTCCCTCCCGCTTCTGCAAGGCCTTCATTGCTCCCGACCCAAATGACCCCACTGCGATTCTGGGGTTTTACACGCTGTCCTCAGCGCAGTTGCGCAAAGAGAACGTCAGTGGCGGAGATGAGAAGCGGCTGGTAAAGAGCGCACGAGGCTTCGCACCCCCGATGATCCGCATCGGCTTCATGGGGAAGGATGACCGGGTGCCAAAAGGCTTTGGCACCGCGCTCCTGATTGACGCTGCTCGCAGAATCTATGTCCAAGACATCGGCGCTTGGGGAATCGTCCTGGAGCCGGAGAACGGAACCAAAAACGACAACAAGCTTTGGCAGTGGTACCAGAAGCAAGGCTTCAAGGCGTGCCGAGAGATGGATGGGACCGCTTACATCCCACTTTCAGCGCTTCTGCCGGAACTCCAGGGAGGAACTTGACCTACGAAGTCCGGTGACCGCCGCTGGCAACCTCCGACAGCCTCGACGGTTTGGAACGTCCTCAGCAAAGCACCCTTTCTTCCCCCTCGCTCCGGCCCTCTCCCGCTGCGCGGGCGAGGTCCCGCCCCCTTACAACCCCCCATTCCCCGCCTTAGATTGGGCCAAACATTCCCCCTCCCCGCAGGCGTTCCTTTGTCGATTTTCAGCGATCTGGCTTTCGAGGCGGGCGTCGTCGCGCGGTCGTTGGCGGATTATCTCAGTGGCGGCGCGCTGCGCCTCGGGGTGACCGGGCTGTCGCGGGCGGGCAAGACGGTGTTCATCACCGCGCTGGTCGACAACCTGGTCAACGGCGGCAAGCTGCCGGTGCTGCGCGCCGCGGCCGAGGGGCGGATCGCCCGCGTCCATCTCGAGCCGCAGCCCGACGACGCCGTGCCGCGCTTCCCTTACGAAGAGCACGTCGCGGCGATCGCTGGCCCGGAGCGGCGCTGGCCGGTTTCGACGCGGCGGGTGTCGCAGCTGCGCGTGACGATCGAGTTCGAGCGCGTCGGCGCCTGGGGCGGCGCCAGGGCGCAGAGCCTCAACCTCGACATCGTCGACTATCCCGGCGAATGGCTGCTCGATCTCGCTTTGCTCGACAAGAGCTATGGCGAGTGGTCGCGCGAGACGATCGCCGCGGCGCGGGCGAAATCGCGCGCGCCGGTCGCCTGCGAATGGAACGGCTTCGTCGCCGGCCTCGATCCCGCCGCGCGGGCCGAGGAGGCGACGGCGGTGAAAGCCGCCGAGCTGTTCGCCGCCTATCTGCGGCAGGCGCGCGACGCGACCTACGCGCTCTCCACCCTGCCGCCCGGCCGCTTCCTATCGCCCGGCGATCTCGAAGGCTCGCCGGCGCTGACCTTCGCGCCGCTGCCGCTCGACGGCGCGGAGATCGCGGCGGGCTCGCTGGCGGCGATGATGGCGCGGCGCTACGAAGCCTACAAGACCCATGTCGCGCGGCCGTTCTTCCGCGACCATTTCGCCCGGCTCGACCGGCAGATCGTGCTGGTCGACCTGCTCAGTGCGCTGAACTCCGGCCCGGCGGCGCTGAGCGACCTCGAGGCGGCGCTCGACGGCGTGATGCACGCCTTCCGCGCCGGCCGCGCCTCGCGGCTCGGGGCGATCTTCCGGCCGCGCATCGACCGCATCCTCTTCGCCGCGACCAAGGCCGACCATCTCCACCATGCCGACCACGACCGGCTCGAGGCGGCGCTGAAACTGATGACCAGCCGCGCCATCGCGCGCGCCGAGGGCTTCGGCGCCGCAATCGACGTCGTCGCCCTCGCCGCGGTGCGCGCGACGCGCGAAGCCGAGATCCGCCACGGCGGCGAGAGCCTGCCGGCGATCGTCGGCACGCCGGAAGCGGGCGAGCGCATCGACGGCCAGGTGTTCGACGGCGCCGCCGAGGCGGCGGTGTTCCCCGGCCGGCTGCCCGACGATCCGGCGGCGGCGCTGGCGGGCGAGGCGCTCGCTCTGCCGGAAGCGGACAACGACTGGCGCTTCGTCCGCTTCCGCCCGCCGATCACGCGGGCCGGCGCGCCGCCGCCCCACATCCGCCTCGACCGTGCGCTGCAATTCCTGATTGGCGACCGACTGGCATGATCGACAAGAGCCCCCGCCCCCGCGCCTTCCGCCTCGACGACCATCGCGTCGCGGTCGACGACGGACCGTCGCCGCTGGCGCCGTTGGCGACGATCATGACCCAGCGCGATCCGACCCCGGTCGAGCGCGACGCGCCGCTCGATGTCGTCGAGCGCGAAGTCGAGGCGGCGCAGCGCGCCGGCCTCGCCAAACGGCGGCGGTTCAAGCTGGCGACGATCGCCTGGGTCGGCTTCGGCGGGTTGGTCTCGCTGGCGGTCGGCCTGTGGATCGACAGCCTGATCGAGGCTTTGTTCGCCCGCGCGCAATCGCTCGGCGCGATCGCCATCGCCTTCGCCGTGCTGCTGGTCGTCGGCGCGGTCGGGCTGCTGGCGCGCGAATTCGTCGCGGTCGCGCGCCAGCGCCGCATCGCCGAGTTGCACGCCGCGCTCGCCCGCGCGCGCGCCGACGACGACCGCGACGCGGCGCGCGGGCTGGTGGCGCGGCTGGCGGCGCTCTACTTGCATCGGCCGGAGACGGCGCGGGCGCGCGCCGAGGTCGAGGAGGCGCGCCGCGCCGTCGTCGACGGCCGCGACCTCGTCGACGTCGCCGAGCGCGCGCTGCTGTTGCCGATCGACAGGAAGGTGCGGGCGGAGATCGCGATCGCGGCGCGGCGGGTGTCGATGGTGACGGCGGTGAGCCCGCGCGCGATCCTCGATCTTCTCTTCGTCGCGGCGCAGGTGGTGCGGCTGACGCGGCGAATCGCCGAGCTCTACGGCGGCCGGCCGGGCCTGTTCGGCTTCTTCGCGCTGCTGCGCTCGATCGGCGCGCATCTGGCGATCACCGGCGGCATGGCGGTCGGCGACAGCCTGGTGCAGCAGGTGGTCGGCCACGGCGTCGCTTCGCGCATCTCGGCGCGGCTCGGCGAGGGCGTGCTCAACGGGTTGCTGACGGCGCGCGTCGGCCTGTCGGCGATGGCGGTCTGCCGGCCGGCGCCGTTCGAAGTCGACAAGCCGCCCGGCGTCGCCGAAGTCGCGCCGTTCCTGTTCCGCAAGAGCAAGACGGAGTGAGGCGTGAGCGCCCTTAGACGGGAGCTCGCGCCTTCGACGCTCGTAGGGCTGCCTCCTCCATCGCGCTTCGCGCGGTGGAAGGGGGCGCCATCCGCGCCAGTGCGACGACGATCAGCGCGACGCCGGCCGCCGCGACGAGCCAGCTCGGCCGCGGCGCCAGCAGCAGGCTGAAATTCGCGCCCCACACGCGCGCGAACGGGATGTGGCGGACGAAGGCGTACCATGAGGCTTCGGCGAGCGCGGTCGCCGGCGCGGCGATCAGCGCCGAGGCGAGCGCGCATGCCCATTGCGGCCAGCCGAAGCGGGTGAAGAAGCGCGCCAGCATCAGCAGGAAGAAGAGCCCGGTCATCATCGCCGGCTCGGCGACGTTGGCCTTCGCCTGCAGGAAGAAATGCAGCAGCGCCAGCGGCGCGATCAGATAGACGAGCTTGTGCAGCCGGTTCCAGTTCGCCGCGCCGAGCCGGCGGATCATCGCGTCGGTCGAAGTCGCCGCCAGCGTCGCCAGACCGACGAGCGCGGCGAAGCCGATCGTCAGATAGAAGCGCAGCACGATCTCGCTGCCGACATGGAGCAGGTCGTAGCTCTGATCGACGACGTAGAGGCTGAGATGGGCGAGCGCGTAGGCGAAGGCGGCGACGCCGACCATGCGCCGGATCGCGATCAGCTTCGGCCAGCGCGCGAAGCGGCGTAGCGGCGTGACCAGCAGCGACAGCAGCAGCAGCCGCACCGTCCAGAGGCCGGCGCCATGGATGAGCTCGGTCACCGGCTTGGGGAACAGCATCCCGGTCGCCAGTTCGAAGGCGAGCCACGCCGCCGGCGCGAACAGGCCGGCGAAGACGATCGCCTTGAGGGCCGAGAAGCGGCCGTTGCGCTCGTTCCAGGGGGCTTTGAGCTTGATCATCGCAGCCAGAGGTTCCAGCGCCGACGCCCGGCGCGCCCTTTAGTACGCGCCAGGACGCCGGTTTGTTTCAACCCCCCGAAAGACGGCGTTCCGCCCCTTGCCCGCACCTTCAGCTCCCGCCGAGCTTGCGCGGCAGGTTGGTCGACGAGGTCGTGCACTGGAACAGCAGCTTCTTGTCGGGATAAACGTAGCGGTGCGCCTTCTGCGCCGCCAGCGCCCCTTCGTGGAAGCCCGACAGGATCAGCTTCAGCTTGCCCGGATAGGTGATGATGTCGCCGATGGCGAAAACGCCGGGCGCGTTGGTCTCGAAGGTCGCGGTGTCGACCGGGATGAGGTTCTCGTGCAGGTTGAGGCCCCAATCGGCGACCGGCCCGAGCTTCATCGTCAGGCCGTAGAAGGCGAGCAGGTCGTCGCATGCGACGTCGAAGGTCGACTGGTCGGAAGCGCGCACGGTGACCGCGCTCAATTGGCCGTCCGCGCCCTTGAGGCCAGCGAGCTGGGCGATGACCAGGTCCATCTTCTTCTCCGCCACCAGCGCCCGCATCGCGTTGACCGAATGGGGCGCGGCGCGGAATTCGTCGCGGCGATGGACGAGGGTGACGCGGCTGGCGACCGGATGGAGATTGAGCGCCCAGTCGAGCGCCGAGTCGCCGCCGCCGGCGATCAGCACCCGGCGGCCGCGGAAGTGCTCCATCTTGCGCACCGAATAGAAGACGCTCGTGCCCTCGTAGGCTTCGACGCCGGGGGTCGGCGGACGCTTGGGCTGGAACGACCCGCCGCCGGCGGCGACGATCACCACCTTGGCTTCGATCGTCGTCCCGGCGTCGGTCGAGACTCGATAATAGGGCTTCTCCGGCGTGCCGAGCGTTTCGACGCGCTCGACCATCTCGCCGAGATGGAAGGTCGGCTGAAACGGTTGAATCTGCATTGTCAGCGCGTCGACGAGCCCCTGGCCGGTGACGATCGGATAGCCGGGAATGTCGTAGATCGGCTTCTCCGGATAGAGCTCGGCGCATTGCCCGCCGATTTTGGGCAGGATGTCGATGAGATGGGCCTTGATGTCGAGCAGTCCGAGCTCGAAGACGGCGAACAAGCCGACCGGGCCGGCGCCGACGATGACGGCGTCCGTCTGAATGATCTCGCTCATGTCTTCTAGCCTTGCTTGACGGGAGTGGTCACCACGAGGCCGTCGAGCGCCTCGGTCACCTTGATCTGGCACGACAGGCGCGAATTCGGCCGCACGTCGGCGGCGAAGTCGAGCATGTCCTCTTCCATCTGCGACGGCTTGCCGACAATTTCGGTCCATTCGTCAGCGACGTAGACATGGCAGGTGGCGCAGGCGCAAGCGCCGCCGCACTCGGCTTCGATGCCGGGGACGCTGTTGCGCAGCGCCGTCTCCATCACCGTCGCGCCGACCTGGGCGTCGACCGTGCGCGACGCGCCGGAGGCGTCGATAAACGTCACTTTCGTCATGGGATCCGCGACTTCCTTCTCCTCAGCCGCCTTCGGCCGCCGGCGCTGACGATTGGTCGGCGGGCGTCTCTTGCGCGGGCGCCTTCATAAGGCCCACGGCAGCGCAACGGAAGGGCGAAAACGCACGCGCGCCGACCTGAGGCGCGCCAAAGCGACGCGGGGAAGGCTAGCCGCGCAGCTCGGCGACGGCGATCCGCGCCGCCGCGACCGCCGCCGCCAGCGCAGCGAGCGCGCGTTCGACCGCCTCGGGACCGGCCGCGCCCCCAGCCAGCGCCGCCTCGACCGCGGCGGCGGCGCGCGCGACCGCCCCGGCCCCCAGAGCCAGCGCCGTGCCCTTGAGCTGATGGGCGGCGTCGGCGCGCCGGCGCCGCTCGGCTGAACGGTCGGACGAAAGGGCGAGCAGGCTCGCCGACTGCTTGTCGAACAGGGCGAGCAGCTCCTGCTGGAGAGCTGAATCGCCGTCGGTCTGGCGCGCGAGGTGGACGAGGTCGATCGTCGGTTCGCTCGCCGCCGCAGCCGCGGCGGCGTCGCCGGCGGCCGCGCCCGGCGACGTCGAACGGGAGGCGGCCGGAATGGCGGGCATTTCGACCTCAAAACCCTTGGATTCGAACGACTTTTCGCCGCCCGACGGCGGGGCCGGGCGACTGCGCCGCCGCGCTTGTCCCCAAGCCTCCGCCATCATGGTCACCGAACCGTTAACGACGTTTGAAAGATACGATTCCGCAGAGGTTTCCATCTCAATCCGCGACCTGTAGACTGCGTGGTTAATACTCTTCGGCGCCGCGACGCGAGGCCAATGGCGTCGGCGGCGGAAGAGCGCCGCGCGGCGCGGCCTCCTTTGGCGACGCCGCGGCGATGAGTGACAAGGCGGGCACGATGGCGCAGAAGCAACCGGCGAAGGACGCGGTCTCGGCAGCAATGTCGGCGATCGAGAACGCCCTCAACCTGTCCGGGGACGGTCGCGGGACCGCCGCAGCGCCGCCCGACGCCGGCGCGAGCCGGAGCGCGCCCCCGCCGCCGCCGGTCGAGCCGCCCGTCTCGCGCCGCCTGCCGCCCGCCGACGACATCAAGTCGCCGCTGGTCGCCGACCCGCCGGCCAACGACGATCGCGCGGCGATCGGCCCGATCTTCCAGGCTCTGGCCGTCGGCCGGCCCACCGTGGCGCCGGTGATCGCGGCGACCGTCGGCTCGCTGCTGTGGCTGGCGCTGTGCGGCGCCTATGTCGCCAGCCATTTCCCGTGGAGCGGCGGCGGCGACGCCGTGCGCCAATACCTGACCAGGCCCGAGACGGTGCTGCTCGCGCTCGCCGCGCTCGGGCCGATGATCCTGTTCTTCGGCTTCGCCGCGCTCGCTCGCCGCCTGCACGAATTGCGGCTGTCGGCGCGCTCGATCACCCAGGTCGCGCTCCGCCTCGCCGAGCCGGAAACGGTGGCGAGCGAGAACGTCGCCTCGCTGGCGCAGGCGATCCGCCGCGAGATCGGGACGATGGGCGACGGCATCGAACGCGCGCTGGCGCGCGCCGCCGAGCTCGAGACGCTGGTGCGCTCGGAAGTGACGACGCTCGAGCGCGCCTATTCCGACAACGAACGCCGCATCCGCTCGCTGATCGCCGAAATGGCCGACCAGCGCGAGGCGATCCTCGCCAGCGGCGGCCGGGTGCGGGCGGTGATCGACGACGCGCACCGCGGCATCGCCAACGACCTCGAATCGATCGCCATCCGCCTCGGCGAGCGGGTTTCCGGCGTCGGCGGCGACGTCGCCGCCACGATCGGCGCCTCGGCCGAGGAGGTCACCCAGGCGATGGACCGCGCCGGCGCCTCGGCGGTCGAGCGCATCAGCGTCATCGCCACCGACGTCACCGCCCGACTCGCCGCGGCGAGCGGACGCAGCGCCGAGGACATCATCGGCCGCGTCGCCGACATCGACCAGCGCATCCGCAACGCCGGCGAGGCGCTGGCGGCCGATTTCGCCGGCCGTAACGAAGATCTGGTCAGCCGCATCGAGGCGACCGGGGTCTCGGCGGTCGAGTCGCTGCGCCGTCACGCCGACGGCATCGTCTCCCAACTCAGCGCCGCGACGTCGGCGGCGGGTCACGCGCTCGACGAGCACGACCATATCGTGGTCGGCCGCATCGCCGACAGCGGCGCGCAGGCCGCCGAAGCGATCCGCCTGCACGGCGACGCGGTGGCCACGCGCCTGGCGGTCGCCAGCGAGTCGCTGGCGCGCGAATTCGGCCAGCGGATCGACGAGCTGATCGAGCGCGTCGAGTCGAGCGCGCGCGGCATTTCCGACATCGTCGCCAACAACGGCGAAGGGCTGGCGACGCGGCTCGATTTCGCGGTCGACCGGCTGCATGAATCGGTGGTGGTGCGAGGCCAGACCCTGGAGGATTCGCTCGTCGCCGCCAACGCGCGGTTCGAGTCGACGATGTCGGGCAAGACCGACGACGCGCGCGCCCTGTTCGAGTCGGCCGGCGCCGCGTGGTCCGAGCACTTCGACGCGCGCCACGCGCAGTTGCGCGGCCTGATCGACGATTCGGCCGGCGTGATCGGCGGCCAGATCGAGGAATCGGCGCGGCGCGCCGCCGACGCGGTCGCCGCCGAGGCGATCGCCGCGCAGGAGCGGCTGGAGGCGGCCGCCCGCGCGGCGCTCGAACGCTGGAGCGACGAGACCCGCGAAGTTGGCGATAAATTCTCCTCTGCCGCCAGCGAGGCGGTGGCGGCGATCGCCGTCGGCGGCGACAGCATGAACGACGCGCTCGGCGCGACCATCGCCGGTCTCGAGGACACGCTGAGTTCCCGCGGCGGCGCCCTGATCGCCGACCTCAACAACCAGTCCCGACGCATCGAGGAGCAGATCGGCGCCCTCAATTCGCTGGTCGGCGAGAGCGGCGAAAGCGCGATCGAGCGCATCGCCGCCCACACCGAGCGGCTCGGCGAGTCGCTGTCGACCCAGATCGAGTCGATCGATTCGGTGATGAGCGGACGCAAGGCCGAACTCGACGAGCGCCTCAACGAGCACCAGGCGCATCTCAATCATCGGCTCGAAGAACATCGCAACCGCTTCGACGAGAGCCTCGCCGAGCACCGCAACCGCTTCGACCAGACGCTCGGCGATCACCGTCAACGGCTGGAGGAAGCGAGCGCCGCGCGACTGGCCGACTTCGAGTCGTCGGCCGCCGCCAACCAGACGATGGTCGAGCTGGCGCTGTCGACCCACACCCGCACCGTCGACGATTCGCTGCGCGACGGCGTGGTCAACCTCGAGACGGCGCTGATCGAGCGCGGCCGCGACGTCGTCGTGCGCGTCGAGGCCGAGACGAAGCTGCTCACCACCCAGCTCGAAGCGACGCTGGCGGCGATCGAGCAGACCGTCGTCGTGCGCGGCGGCGAGCTCGACCAGCGGCTCGCGAGACGAAGCGCGGAAGCGGCGGCGAGCTTCGATTCCGGCATCGAGGCGGCCGACGCCCGCTCCACCGACAAGCTCGACGAAGTGCGCGCCGCGTTCGAAAAGATCCTCGAGCGTATCGACGGGGTGCTGGCGGCGCGCGCAAAATCGATCAACGAGAGCCTGGCGCGCAGTACGGTCGACGCCGCCAAGACGCTCAGCGAAGGCGGCCGCGAGATCGCTCAGGGAATCTCCGCCAAGTCGTCGGAGCTCGAAGCGACGCTGCGCGGGCGCGCCGAGGCGCTGTCGCAGGCGCTGGGCGAACTCGCCGGCGACATCAACGCCAAACTCGCCGACCGGCTCGACGACATGTCGGGCACGCTCGGCAACAGCGTCACGCGGTTCCGTGACGACATCGTCGGGCCGCTGCACTCGCTTGCGACCGAGCTGCAATCGGGCGGGACGGAGATCGCCGAGGCGATCGCCCGCCACTCCGTCAATCTCGGCGAGACGGTCGAGACTCACGTCCGGCGCATCGGCGCCGAAAGCACGGCGCAGCTTGTCGCGCGGATCGAGGAATTGCGCGGGTTGGTCGAAGGCCCGGCGTCCGAACTCGTCGCCAAGCTCGGCGCGCGCGGCGACGAGGTCGCCGACCAGATCGCCGGCGTCAGCGCCCAGGCTTCGCAAAACTTCGAGCAACAGGTCAACAACCTGGTCGCGCTGCTGACGCGACGCGGCGACGACTTGCTGGCGGCGATCACCGCCAGCGCCGGCGGCTCGGTGCGCGAGCTCGGCTCGCTCAGCGGCCAGATCGGCGTCGCGGTCGAATCCTCGACCGCCGCGTTGCGCGCCGCCACCGAGGCGGCGCAGGCGCAATCGGCCGAAACGATCGGCGCGCTGATCGGCAGCCTGCGCGCCGCCGCGGATTCGGCGCAGGCGCAGTCGTCCGAAACGATCGGCTCGCTGATCGGCGGCCTGTCGGCGGAGGTCGATTCTTCGACCGCCGCCCTGCGCGCCGCCGCCGAAGCGACGCAGGCGCAATCGGCCGAATCGATCGCGGCGCTGATCGGCAACCTGACGGCCGAGATCGAACGGACCGGAGCGTCGCTGCGCGACGCAGTCGAGACCAACGCCGGCGCGTCGATCTCCACCCTCAACGCCTCCGGCGAACGCATGCGCGCCGAGCTCGGCCAAGTGCTCGAGCGCCTCGGCCAGGTCGGCTCGGTGCTCGATCGCATGGTCGGCGCGGCCGGCGAACGGCTCATCGCGATCGAGGGCGGCCTCGGCGAGCGGATCGAGCAGTTGCAGCAGGCGCTGGGCGCGATGGCCGATCAGGTCGCGGCGCTCGACCGCCTGTCGAGCGAGACGCGTAACGAATCCGGCGTCCTGGTCGAGCGCCTATCGGGCCACACCACCGCCTTGGCCGACGTCGCGCGCGACCTCGCCGTCAATCAGCAGACGGTCGACGCGTCCCTGGCGCTTCGCCACGCCAGCCTGAAAACCCTGTTCGCCGAGATCACCGAGAAAAGCCAGGAGTTCGACGCGGTGGCGCGTCACTTCGCCACCTCGTTCGAGGAGAGCTTCACCAAGGCGCAGACGCGCGCCCAGGAGATCAGCGCTTCGCTGGCGGTTTCGACCAAGAACGCCGCCACCAACGCGGTCAGCCAGTTCGAGATGATCCGCGACAGCGCCGGCAAGGAGCGCCTCAAGACCGCCGAGACGTTGCAGGCCGCCTACGACCAGGCCAACGCCAATCTCAACGACGTCATGTCCAAGACCGCCGAGCGTTTCCGCGAGTCGGTCGACGAGGTCCGGCAGATGGCGGCCGAAGTGCAGCGCCAGCTCGACGCGACGCGGCGCGAACTGAAGCGCGGCGTGTTCGAACTGCCGGAAGAGACCGCCGAGGCCGCGACCGCGATGCGTCGCGTCGTCGCCGATCAGATCGCCGCGCTCAAGGAGCTCACCGCGGTGGTGACCGCTTCGGGGGCGGATTTCGACATCGTCGAGCCGACGGCGCCATCCAGGCCTTCGCTGCGCGCCGAGGCGCCGCGCAAGGCGGAAGCGCTGCGCCGCGCCGCCCCGGAAGGCGACGACGATGGTCAGGCGACGACCGTCGCGCCGGCGCCCGAGCCGACCCGCGCGGCCACGCCGACTGCGTCGCGCCCGGCGCGATCGGCGGCGGCGGCCGCCACAACGTCGGGCGAGCGCAGCCAATCAGGCTGGCTGTCGAACCTGCTCGCCGCGGCCTCGCGCGACGAGACGCCCGCCCCCGCCGGCCGCCCGGCGAGCGACGCGCCGGAGGGGATCTCGCTCGACGTCGCCAAATTCGTCGACACCGAGGCGGCGGCCGAGATGTGGGATCGCTGGCGCGCCGGCGACGCCGGCGCGGCGACGCGGCGGCTCTATACCGCCGCCGGCCAGCAGTCGTTCGACGAAATCCGTCGCCGCTACCGATCCGACCCGCAGTTCCAGGACGCGGTGAACCGCTACACGCAGGAATTCGAGCGGCTGCTCGCCAAGATCGGCGAGAACGACCGCGACGGAGCGCAATCGCGCGCGACCCTGCTGTCCGACGCCGGCAAGGTCTACACCATGCTCGCCCACGCCTCGGGCCGGCTGGGATAAGCCGCGC
Source organism: Roseiarcus sp. (assembly GCF_049514155.1). GTDB lineage: Bacteria > Pseudomonadota > Alphaproteobacteria > Rhizobiales > Beijerinckiaceae > Roseiarcus. The sequence continues at coordinate 11,910 of NZ_JBEKVH010000099.1, forward strand.
TTCGGCTCTCGATCGGACTTGCCCTCGCCCTACCCTCTCCCGCAAGCGGGAGAGGGGGAAAACCCTTCTCCCGCTTGCGGGAGAAGAGCCTGCCCCCAGGTGAAATTCCGGGGGTGGCCGCCATAGGGCGTCGGAAGACGCCCGTCGCAAACGACGGGACTTGGCGGCCGGACGAGGGGAAGTCCTGCTCGGCTTAGAGCCGCGTCGCGACGAAGGCGACGATGCGCTTCATCACCGAAGACAGCGCGCCGTCCATCGCCGCTGTGACCGTCGCCGGAGCGGTCGAGGCGACCGGCGCCTCGGCGGTGAAGACTTCCTCCGCCGCCGCGAAGTCGAGCGAAGTGGGAACGAGCTTGGCGGCGACGCTAATCTCAACCCGCGAGCGAGCAGCGTCGAGCTCGAACTTGCGGATGTCGAGATCGAGGATGTAGTTGGCCGGCGCCGCCGGGTTGCCGCCGACCTGACCCGCAAGCCCCGCGTTTTGAAAACTCTGGATCAACCGCGCCCGAACGATCAGCGGCAGGCGGTCGGGCCATTTGGCGCCCGCCAACACCGCCATCTGCTGCGAGCGGGTGTGCACCAGAATGCGGTCGCTATCGAGGTCGAGCGATGCGAACGGCTCGGCGACGCGCACCTGCGCGCGCATCGGATGCGCACGACCAGGTCTGGCGGCCTGGAGGTCGTAGGTGTCGAGCGGCCCGCTACTGCCGCCGCCACCGCCGCAACCGGCCAACGCCAGCGCCAGCGCGACGAGGCTGAGTCCGCGGCGACGAGCGACAAGCGGACGGCCTGCGGTCGCTGCATCGCTCATCACTTCCCGCCTTGATACTCGGGAAGGCTCGACTTGGCGCCGAACAGCACCTCGTTGGGGTTGCGCTCGAAACTGCGGATCGCGCGGTCGAGGTCGTTGATCGTGCGACGGCCGTCGACCGCCAGCGCCTCGTATTCGCGCAAGCCGGTCGAGGTGAAGTGGCTGAGGCCGGCGGCGATGTCCTTGGTGCGCGCGTCGAGATTGTCGGCGAGCTGACGCACCGAACGCGCCGCGTCGCCGAGCTCGCCGAGCGGGCCCTTGAGGTCGGGCGAGCCGACGAAGCCCTGCAGGCTGGTCATCAGGCCGTCGATCTTGTCGGCGGAGTGATTGAGCTTGGCGGTCAGCTCGGTCGCGTTCTTCACCGCCGCGTCGATGTCGCCTTGATGCTGCTGCAGCGTCTGGCCGAGCGTGTTGGCGCCGTCGACGAAGGTAGCGATCTTCTTCGTGTCGACCGCCTTGACGAGATTGTCGAAGTCGCCAAGCGCGGAATCGAGCTTGCCGGCGGTGTCGTTGAGCCGCTTGGCGAGCGCGGCGGCGTCGGTGATGGTCGAATTGATCGCCGCCTTGTTGTCGGCGAGCGAACCGGTCAGCGACTTCACGTCGCCGACGATGCCGCTCACCTTGGCGGGGTCGACCGCCTTGACCAGTTTGTCGACGTCGTCGGAAAGCCCTTGCAGCCGGTCGGACAGCGGGCCGATCTTCTTGCCGAGGTCGGCGATGCCCGACAGCGCCGCATTGACGCCGGAGGCGTTGTCGGCGAGCGCCTTCGAGAACGCGTCGATGTTGCGCACCGCGTCGCCGACGACGGCGCTGTTGTCGGCGACCAGCTTGTCGATGCGGCCGAGGGTCGTGTCGGCCTTGGCCGAAAGCGACTGCACCGCCGTCAGGATGTTCTGCATGTCGGACGATTCGCCGACGATGACCGGAGGGTTGCCGCCTTTCGACGTCAGCGGCGGAGAATCGGACGCGCCCCCGGTGAGCGCGATCGCTGCGCCGCCGGTCAGCCCCTGAACCTCGAGGCTCGCCTTGGTGTCCTGGTTAATCGGCACGCGCCCCACCACCTGGATCAGCACCTCGACGCGGCGCGGATCGTCGGCGACGAGATTGATCTCGGTGACCTCGCCGACGCGGATGCCGTTGAACTGCACCGCGCTGCCGCGCGTCAGGCCGGCGACCGAGCCGTCGAACAGGACGGCGTAAACCTGGTGATCGGCGGTGCGGGTCAGGCCGGAGAACCACAAGACGAACAGGAACGCCCCGGCGATGACCGCCAGGGTGAAGGCGCCGATGAGGACGAAATTCGCGCGCGTCTCCATCTCGACTACCGTTTGCCCCGGCCGACCGCAGGCCGGCGCTGCCCCCTGAAGGGGGTTCCGCCGCCCGGCCCGCGACTCGCATAGCAGATTTTGCCGCCAGACGCGCGGCCGCCGGCCCAATTCATGGTTGGCGCCGCCCGTGGCCGAGCTTGAACGCCGCCTCGCGGCCAGCCCCGCGCTTGCCGTGGAAGTAGGTCTTGATCCACGGATCTTCGGAGCGCAGCAACTCCGAAATCGTCCCGATCGCAATCACCCGCCCCTGCCCCAGCACCGCGACGCGGTCGCAGATCGCGTAGAGACTGTCGAGGTCGTGGGTGACCATGAACACGGTAAGGCCGAGCGTGTGCTGCAACGTGGCGATCAGCTCGTCGAAGTCGCCGGCGCCGATCGGGTCGAGCCCAGAGGTCGGCTCGTCGAGGAACAGCAGATCGGGGTCGAGCGCCAGCGCGCGCGCCAGCGCCGCCCGCTTGATCATGCCGCCCGACAGCTCGGCCGGATATTTGTTGCCGGCGTCGGGCGGCAGACCGACCAGCGCGATCTTCAGCATCGCCAGCTCGTCGCGTAGGCGCGGCGACAGGTTGAGATGCTCGCGCATCGGCGCCTCGATGTTCTGCCTGACGGTCAACCCGGAGAACAGCGCACCCTGCTGGAACAGCACGCCCCAGCGCTGGCCGACGCGGCGACGCTCGGCGGCGGTGAGGCTGTCGAGGTCGTGGCCGTAGACTTCGATCGTCCCGGCCCGCTTGGGCAGCAGGCCGAGCACGGTGCGGGTGAACACCGACTTGCCCGCGCCCGAGGCGCCGACCAGGCCGAGCACTTCGCCGCGGCGCACGTCGATGTCGAGCCCGTCCATCACCAGATGGTCGCCGAAACCGACCTTCAGTCCGCGCACGCGGATGACGACCTCGCCAACGCGCGCGCCCTCGTCGAGGTCGGCCGGCGGCGGCGCGGCGG
>NZ_JBEKVH010000100.1:0-14964 GCF_049514155.1 Roseiarcus sp.
CGGTCGGTCAGCGCGATGCCGCAGTTCGAGCCGTCGAACAGCGACACGTGGGTCTGGCGCGCGTTGGCCGGCAGCGTCGCCGGATCGACGGCGAAACCGTGGTTCATCGACACGATCTCGACCTTGTTGGTGGTGAAGTCCTTCACCGGATGGTTCGCGCCGTGATGGCCCTGCGGCATCTTCAGCGTCTTTGCGCCGACCGCCAGGCCGAGCATCTGGTGGCCGAGGCAGATGCCGAAGATGGGGAGGCGCGTGTCGAGCAGCGCCTTGATCGTCGGCACGGCGTATTTGCCGGTCTCGGCCGGATCGCCGGGCCCGTTCGACAGGAAGACGCCGTCCGGCTTCAACGCCAGGATCTCGTCGGCGGTCGCGGTCGCCGGGACGACGGTCACCGCGCAGCCGCAGTCGCTGAGCAGCCGCAGGATGTTGCGCTTGATGCCGTAATCGATCGCGACGACCCGGTAGTCGGCGGCGCCTTCGCGCCGGCCGTAGCCGCGCTCGGGAATCCAGCTCGTCTCGTCCCAGTCGAACCGCTGCGCCGTCGTCACTTCCGGCACCAGGTCGAGGCCGTTCATGCCCGGCCAGGCCTTCGCCCGGGCGGTCAGCGCGGCGCGGTCGAATTGACCGTCGGGATCATGGGCGATGACGGCATTGGGCATGCCGGACTCGCGGATCATCGCCGTCAGCGCGCGCGTGTCGACGCCGGTCAGGCCGATGATTCCGCGCGCCCGCAGCCAATCGTCGAGCCGCCTTGTGGCGCGATGGTTCGAGGCTTCGCCGATCTCGGCGTGGAAGATCGCGCCGAGCGCGCCGGCCGAGGCGGCGAGATTGACGGTCTCGATATCCTCCTCGTTCACGCCGACGACGCCGATGTGGGGGAAGGTGAAAGTGATGATCTGGCCGGCGTAGGACGGGTCGGTGAGGATCTCTTCATAGCCGGTCATCGCCGTGTTGAAGCACACTTCGCCGACCGCCGAGCCGGTCGCGCCGACGCCGAAACCCTCGACGATCTTGCCGTCGGCGAGCGCGAGCAGGGCGGTCGGCCGGCGCACGCGCCAGCCCGACGGCGCTTCGCCTTGAATCCGACCGCTCATTTGACTAGAAGGTGTCGCGCCTGACATGGGCCAGTGCTTAAGCGTGGCCGCCCGGGCGCGTCAAGCCGCGGCGGAACGCGGCAGTCTCCAGAGGAACCATGGCCGAAACGATTGCATTGCGCGACTCTGTGTCGGCGCAAATGAAAGCGGCGATGAAAGCCGGCGACAAGACGCGGGTCGGCGCGCTGCGCCTGGTCATCGCGGCGTTGAAAGACCGGGAAATCGAAGCGCGCGGGTCCGGCAAGATCGTCAGCCGCGCCGACGAGCTGGCGCTGCTGACGAAAATGGTGAAATCGCGCCAGGAATCGCTGGCGATCTACCAGCAGGCCAAACGCAAGGATCTCGCCGACCAGGAAAGCGCCGAGATCGCCATCATCAGCGAATACTTGCCCAAGCAGCTCGACGAAGCCCAGGTGACGGCGGCGGCCAAGGCGGCGATCGCCGAGACCGGCGCGGCCAGCTTGCGCGACATGGGCAAGGTCGTCAGCGCGCTGAAAGAGCGCTATCCCGGCCAGATGGACTTCGCCAAGGCGAGCGCGATCGTCAAGGCGCTGCTGACCGCTTAAGGCTGCGACAGGAGCGCCGCTTGCGCCGCCGCGAACGGCGCGCCACATAGCCAAGCGCGGGGCTTTTTCGGAGTGTCGTCATGCCTCAGACCAGCGGCCGCCTGTTCGACGATTTGTCGCGCCTGATCACCGACGCCGCCGGGCTCGCCGAGGGCGCGCGACGCGAGGTCGAGACTGTCGTGAAGGCGCAATTCGAGCGCCTGCTCGCCGGCATGGACGTCGTGACGCGCGAAGAGTTCGAGGCGGTCAAGGACATGGCGGCCAAGGCGCGGAGCGAAAACGAGGCCCTGGCGGCGCGGATCGCGGCGCTGGAAGCCAAGCTCGGCGGCGACCAGCCGTAATTCTCGGATTTTACCCGGATTCCGGCCACGCGATTGATTCGCCTCGCTGATTCTGTGGACGGCGCCGCGCCGTGGGTTTACCGCGGACCGCGAATCATCGAATCTCGCGAGCGCTCGGGCGGTTAAGACGCGTCAGGCCCGCGCAAGCGATCAGACTCAATCCTAGGCTGACCGCCGTTCCCCGCGCCTAAGCGTCGATCCCAATCGCCACAGCCACGGAACCCCGTCGATGATCGCTGACGAAAACACGGTTCTCGATCGCCCCGAACACCCGGTCGACGTCGTCGAGCGGTTGGCGTCGATGAACGACTGGGCCTTCGACCGCGCCGACGAAGACGAGATTTCGATGCTCGTCGCCGGCGCCTGGGCGCAATACGAGGTCTCGTTCACCTGGCTGCCGGCGATCGAGTCGCTGCATGTGAGCTGCTCGTTCGACCTCAAGGTTCCCGAACGGCGGCGCAGCGAAATCGTGACTTTGGTGCAGCTGATCAACGCGCAATTGTGGATCGGCCATTTCGACATCTGGACCCGCGACGACATCGTCATGTTCCGCCACGCCCATTGCCTGGCCGGCGGCGCGCAGCCGAGCGACGTCCAGTGCCGCACCATCGTCGAAGCGGCGCTGACCGCCTGCGAGAATTATTTCCAGGCGTTCCAGTTCGTGCTGTGGGCCGGCCGCAGCGCCCGCGAGGCGATGGACCTCGCCGTGTTCGAGACCAAGGGCACCGCGTGAGGCCGCCGCCCGCGAATTCGGGCGACAATTCAGGTAAGCGCAGAAGCGAAATCAAAGCGATAGGCGCCAAATGACGCGCGCATGCGCGGCGCAGTATATACATGATACTGAAGTTATATCGGCCCCAGCTGCTCGCCGCAGTGCAAAGCGCAATGTGTTCCGCAGTAGCGTCTCAATTTGAATATTGGAGCGCTCGACGTGCGCTCGCGAAACGGGCCTAACGGCGAGCTTTGGCTTTTTGCCGGTGAGTCGGCTCGGCTGGCGCGGAAATCGGCCCAAACGCTGCGTCGTAAACGCCAGAAAGCGGGGCGACGAACGATCTGAGCGCCACGTTCGCCTGCTCGCGGATATAGCGCCTATCGACTACGACAGTCTCGCTAGGGCGGGTGCGAGAGGTTTCGGCGGGCTCTTCGGTCATGGCTTTCACTCGCTCCAAAGGCCTCTTACGAGCCTAATGGCTTCCGACAAGATGAACAACCCGAAACAGATCAAGTCGATCCCGAACAGCGCCATTTCGGCGTATTCTCCCGTCGTCTCGACCCAACCCGGGACGATGCCATCACAAGCCTTAACGATCACTGATATGATGACGGCGGCCCCGAAGACAATAAGGAAGCCAATTGATCCGACGCACACGTGAATCGCGAAATCCACAATCGGCTTCAAATTTTTCGGAAATTCAAAAGACATCGCCGCCCCTCGGCACTTAATACGTGAGCATCGCGCGAAATCGATGTAAATTGCAACCGGTTCAGCCGACGCAGCCCAAAGTCTCGAACTGAGGCCTCTGCCTGCTCGGTTCCAGGCTGGCGTTCGCGCGCGTTTGCGTGTAAGAGCCGCGCTTCCCGTTTCCTTTCGCGCTCGGCGAGGCCGCCGGTCGCCGCTTGATTGGCTGGAGTTGTAAAGATGGCTGTTCCGAGACGCAAAACCTCGCCCTCGCGCCGCGGCATGCGCCGTTCGGCCGACGCGCTCAAGGCGCCGACCTATGTCGAGGACAAGGATTCCGGCGAGCTGCGCCGTCCCCATCACGTCGACCTGAAGAGCGGGATGTACAAGGGCCGCCAGGTGCTCAAGCCGAAGACGCCCGCCGTCGAGGCGTGAGCGCTTCGTCCCCACGACGGATTTCAGCAAGGCCGGCGCCGTCGCCGGCCTTTTGCTGTGGCGCTCACCCGCGTCTCGTCGCGACCACCGCGCCGCCGACGATCAGCGCGCAGGCCGCGCCGAGCGAGAGCGTCGCCGGCGCGAAGCCGGCGGCGACCAGGATCAGCGTCGACAGCACCGGCGCGGCGTAGGCGGCGACGCCGAGCAGACGGATGTCGCCATGCTTGACGCCGAAGTCCCAGACATAAAAGGCGAGGCCGACCGGGCCGAGCCCGAGGCCGACGATCGCCGCCCATTGCGCCGCTCCCGCCGGCGCGACATTGGTCTCGAAGGCGAAATGGCAGAGCGCGGCGAGCGCGGCGGTCGCGACGCAGAAGCCGGCGACCGCTTCCGTCGGCGCGGCTTTCAGCTTTCGCGACAGCACCGAATAGCTCGACCAGACGAAGGCGCAGGCGAGCGCCAGCGCGTAGCCCGACAGCACGCGCGGATCGATCGCCGCGAGGGAGAAGCCGCCCGCCTTGCCGGCGAACAGGGTCGCCGCGCCGGCGAAGCCGAGCGCCGCGCCGACGAGGTGGCGCAGCCGTAGCCGCTCGCCGGGCAATAGCGCCGAGAACAGCACGATCAGCAGCGGCCACAGATAGGCGATCAGGCTCGCTTCCGCCGGCGGCGCGCGGTTCAAGGCGGCGAAATAGAGCGCGTGGTAGCCGAACAGGCCGCCGACCCCGACCATCCACACCGGCCACGGCTGGACCAGCGCCGCGAGCCGGCCGCGTGAGGCCGCGTAGACGAAGCCGAGGCCGCCGCCGATGGCGAAAGTCAGCGCCGCCAGCTCGAACGGCGGAATCGCGCCGGCGGACGCCGTCAGCAGCGCCAGAACCGACCACAGCGCGATGGCGCCGAGGCCGACCAGGGTCGCGGCGGGCGAAGCGGCGGATTGGGCTTTCTCGCGCGTCATGGACCGGCTGGGTAGCAGGCCCTAGGTTGAAGCGAAAGGCGCGAAGAACCGCGATCGAACCTCCTCCGTCACGCCCGGACTTGATCCGGGCGCCCAGGTGGAGGCGGTTGTGATTGGTCTGCCGCGTCCCGTCCTGGATGCGCGGCTCAAGGCCGCGCACGACGCGGGAAAAATTGCGCGTGCAGGGACGAGGGCTGCGCCGGCGGCAAATGATTCCGGGCGCACGCTCTAGCGATCTGCTGGGCGGTGACGCGGTCTGCAGAGGCGGCCGCGGCGTCGCGCCTGCTTTTTCGCCCTCCGGCGCCGTGCGATAATTGTTTCCGCCGCCGCGCGGTCGAAATCTTCCTACGGGACTCACGATGAACCGCTTCTGGAACCCGCTGGTGGCCGAGCTCACCCCTTATGCGCCGGGCGAGCAGCCGTGCGTCGCCGATCTAGTCAAGCTCAACACCAACGAGAGCCCGCTCGGCCCTTCGCCGCGCGTGCTGGAGGCGATCCGCGCCGCGGCGACCGACGCCCTGCGGCTCTACCCCGACTACGAGGCGACCGCCCTGCGCGCGACTTTGGCGGCCTATCACGGGCTGACGCCGGATCAGGTCCTGGTCGGCAACGGTTCCGACGAAGTGCTCGCCTTCGTTTTCGTCGCGCTGCTGAAGCACGAGGCGCCGCTGCTGCTTCCCGACGTCACCTACAGCTTCTATCCCGCCTATTGCCGGCTGTTCGGAATCCGCGCCGAGACCGTCCCGCTCGACGCGTCGATGCGGGTCCATGTCGCCGACTATCGCCGTCCGGGCGGCGCGATCATTCTGTCCAACCCCAACGCGCCGACCGGCATTGCGCTGCCGCGGGCCGCGATCGCGCGGCTGCTCGCCGATCACCCCGACCAGCCGGTGGTGATCGACGAGGCCTATGTCGACTTCGGCGCCGAAACCGCGATCCCGCTGATCAAGGCGCATCCGAACCTGCTCGTCGTGCAGACGATGTCGAAGTCGCGCGCGCTCGCCGGCCTGCGGGTCGGCTACGCGCTCGGCGATGCGGGGCTGATCGAGGGGTTGCGACGGGTGAAGGACAGCTTCAATTCCTATCCGCTCGACCGCTTGGCGCAGGCGGGCGCGGTCGCGGCGATCGAGGACGAAGCCTATTTCCAGGCGAGCCGCGCAATGGTGATGGGCAATCGCGAGAGGCTCAGCGCCGGCCTCGCCGCTCTCGGCTTCTCGGTTTTGCCGTCGTCGGCCAATTTCGTCTTCGCCCGCCACGAAAAGCGCGGCGGCGCCGAACTGGCGGCCGCGCTGCGCGCGCGGGCGGTGCTGGCGCGCCACTTCGCCGAACCCGAGCGCATCGCGCCCTATCTGCGCATCAGCGTCGGATCGGAGCGCGAGATCGCGCGGCTGCTGTCGGCGCTGGAGGATATTCTGAGCGTCGAAGCGTAGAGCTATCTGCTTCTTGGCATCCTCGGACCTCATCCTGAGGCGCCCTCGCGTAGCGAGGGCCTCGAAGGACGCTCCGAGGACCGCGTCGCCACGCGTTCTGCAACGTCCTTCGACTCGCCGGCTTCGCCGGCGGCTCAGGATGAGGACACGGAAAGAGACGGTCCACCCAAGCGTCGGCGGTTCGTGATCGTCGCCGCCTCGCCGCCGCTCACGCCTCGAGGCGCTTGATGTACCACTGCAGGATGCGGTTCCAGATGTCTTCCTTGCCGACCTGGTCCTCGACGCCGTGGTCGAGATTGGGATTGTCGTTGACTTCGATCACCGCCAGCCCAGTTGGCGTCTCCTTGACATCGACGCCGTAGAGGCCAGCGCCGATCGCCCGCGCCGCTCGCAGCGCGACCTCGATCACTTGCGGCGGCGCCTCGGCGATGTCGAGCGTGCGATAGCCGCCCTCGCGCGCGCCGTTCGGCCCATGCTTGATGATCTGCCAATGGCCGCGCGCCATGCGGTACTGGCAGACGAACAAAGGCTCGCCTTCGAGCACGCCGACGCGCCAATCGAACTCGGTCGGCATGAACGCCTGCGCCAGCAACAGGTCGGTGTCCTCGAACAGCTTGTCGGTCAACGCCTTCAGCGCGGCGAAATCGTCGACCTTGTGCACGCCGCGCGAGAACGAGCCGTCGGGGATCTTCACCACCATCGGCCAGCCGAGCAGCTTCTCCGCCCTGACGAGATCCTCGTCCTCGGCGAGCATGACGGTCGGCGGCGTCGGCACGCCGCGCGCCTCCATCATCTCGTGCAGATAAACCTTGTTGGTGCAGCGGATCATCGACACCGGATCGTCGATGACCGGCATGCCCTCCTGCAGCGCGCGGCGCGCGAAGCGATAAGTGTAATCGTTGATCGAGGTCGTGGCGCGGATGAACAGGCCGTCGAATTCCGCCAGCTCGGCGAGCTGACGTTTTGTCAACAGCTGCACGTCGACCGACTGCCGCTCGGCGAGCTTCTGGAAATGGCGGATGGTTTCGACCGAAGAGGGCGGCAGCGCCTCGTCGGGATCGTAGAGCACGGCGAGCGAATACTTCGCGACGGCGCGCGCGCGCGGGCTGCGCCAGTCGCGCTCGGTGTGGCGGTGCAGCGCGTCGCGAAAGAACTCGGCTTCCTGCGGGCCGAGCTTGGCGAGCGGCCGCGCGCGCAGGCGGTCGATCCGCCAACGCTTTCCCGGCGTGATCGTCACTTCCAGCGCCGGGCAGCGGTACCAGTCGAACAGCAGCCGGCCGAACGTCTCGAAGCGCGGGTCCAGGCAGAGGCCGAAGCAGAACAGCAGATCGAAGGTGGTCGTCTCGTCGGCGCGGGCGCGATGGGCGGCGGCGGTGAGCGCCTCTTGCAGGTCGGGCAGCGACTGCTCGTAGAGCTTGCGTTCGCGCAGCTCGAGCATGGTCTCGACGTTGGGGATGATGCGGTGGCCGCGCGCTTCGGCGAGCAGCGACGCGTAATAGCCGTTCGACTGGTAGTTGTAGGAGCGCGACAGGTTGACGATCTTGGCGCGCCCGCCGGTCGAGAACAGCTTCGGCCGCGCGAGATAGTCGCTGGTGGTGATGACCTTGTGCGGCGTTTCGGCGTTGGGAAAATCGCGCGAATGGTCGACGAGAATCACCCAGCCGTTCATGGCGTTCCCGAGGCGGCGTCGGCGCGGCGCAATGCGGGGTCGCGTTTGGTGGCGATCATGTGGCCGGTCGGCTCCCTAGCCGAGCGAAAAGCGGACGCCCGTCGCGACGGGAGCGAAGCGAATCGCGCGCCGAGCGGACTTGGGCACCATGCGTCGGAGAAAGGCGCGGCGCAAGTCGGTCGCCGCGCCGCCGGCGCGGAGGCTTCGCCGCCCGCGGCGCGAAAAATCCTCACGCGGCGGCGCCGTCGGCGGCCGGCGCCAGCCGCTTCTCGAACCGCAGCGCGGTCCCGCCGTCTTCGTAATAGCCGGGATATTGGCCGAACGGGCGAAAGCCGATCTTCTCGTAGAGGGCGATCGCCGCCGGGTTGTCGTAGCGCACCTCGAGCCGCAGCGCCTCGAGCCCGTGCGCGCGCGCGTAGCGTTCGCAGGCCTGCAGCAGGGCGCGGCCGACGCCGCGGCGGGTCTGGGCGGGGTCGACGGCGAGCGAATAGATGCGCGCGCTGCGGCCGCCGGCGCGCGCCGACAGCAGCGCGTAGCCCGCGACCCGTTCGCCGAAGCGGGCGACGATCAGCGGCCGGCGCGGCGCGCGGATGAAGGCGCGCAGCGAGCGGCGCGACAGGCGGTCGCCGGTGAAGGCCGCGGCTTCGAGCGCTTCGATCGCGCCGAGATCGTCGAGCGAAGCGGGTCCGATCGTCATGCCGCCGACGACATGCGTATTCATATTCAGTCCCTTTGCGTCGGCGCGCTTGCCGTTCGCGCCGCATCGCGCCTAACTGGGGTTCACGCAGCGGCGATCCTCGCGCGTCGCCGCGACGGAGACAATATGGACAGGGCGGAAAAAAGGCTGGCGGGACTCGCGGCGCTGCTCGCCGACGCGCATCGCCGCCTCGGCCTCGAATTCGGCTTTCGGCTTTGGAATGGCGCGCGCGTCCCGGCCGACTGGCCGGCCGACGCGCTGACGATCGCCGTCGCCGACGAAGGCGCCGTCGCCGGACTGGCGCGTGCGCCGCGCCTGACGACGCTCGCCAATCTGTGGGCGGCGCGGCGGCTCGACATCCTCAACGGCACGCTGTTCGACCTCGCCGCCCGGCGGCCGAAGGCGCGCAGCCGCGCATTGCGCAAGAGCCTGCTTACGCCCGCCGCGTTTCGGGCCGCGCTGTCGTTCCTGTTCACGCCGCGCGGCGGACCGTGGCCGCTCGAGCAAATCGCCCAGGATCGCGAAAGCGACGGCAGCCAGGCCGAGAACAAGAAGAACATCGCCCACCATTACGATGTCTCCAACGCCTTCTATCGGCTGTGGCTCGACCAGGACATGGTCTACACCTGCGGCTATTTCCACGACTGGAGCGACAGCCTCGAGGCGGCGCAGGCGAACAAGCTCGACATGGTCTGCCGCAAGCTGCGGCTCAAAGCCGGCGAGACGATGCTCGACATCGGCAGCGGCTGGGGCTCGCTCGCCTGCCACGCCGCGCGCCATTACGGCGTCAAGGTCGTCGGCGTCACGCTGTCGGAGCGCCAGATCGAATTCGCCCGCGACAAGGCGGCGCGGCTCGGGCTTGCCGACCAGGTGCGCTTCGAGCTGATCGACTACGCCCGGCTCGAGGGGCGCGACCGTTTCGACAAGATCAGCTCGGTCGGCATGTTCGAGGCGATCGGCGCCGCCCATTTCGACACGTATTTCGCCACGGTGCGGCGGCTGTTGAAGCCGGGCGGGCTCTATCTGCATCATGCGATCACCCGGCCCGGCAAAGGCGCGACCGTCACGCAAGCGAAGAAGCGGCCGGAATTCGCCGCGCTGACGCGCTACATCTTTCCCGGCGGCGAACTCGACTACCTCTGGCGCACCGTCGCCGACCTCGAAGGCCACGGCTTCGAGGTGCGCGACGTCGAGGGCTGGCGCGAGCACTACCAACGCACCTGCCGGATGTGGCACGACCGCCTGCTGGCGCGCTACGACGAGGCTTGCGGCGAAGTCGGCGAAGCGACGACGCGCGTTTGGCTCGCCTATCTCGCCGCCTGCTCGCTGGTGTTCGAGCGCGGCGCCTGCGGAATCTATCAGACGCTGGTCAGCAAGCGCGCGCGCGGCGCGAGCGCCCTGCCGCCGACCCGCGCCGACCTCTATCGTTAGAGCGGGTTGGATTTGATAGAAATCACGCTTTGCGTCGTGGCCGGGCTTGACCCGGCCATCCATGCGTCGACGCCCTGCACATAAGGCCGTGGCCGAAGCGCATCTATCGATCCTCCGATCGACACGGCTTGGATGGCCGGGTCAAGCCCGGCCATGACGGCGGTTGGGCCTGAATGCAGAATGCTCTTGCGCTCCGCGCCCCTGCTTCACTCCCGCCCGGCGCGCCGAAGCCACGCGTCCTCGTCGATCGTCTCGACGCCGAGTTCGCGCGCCTTGGTCAGTTTCGAGCCGGCGCCGGGGCCGGCGACGACGAGGTCGGTCTTGACGGAAATCGAGCCGGACACTTTTGCGCCCAGTCTTTCGGCCATCGCCTTGGCCTCGTCGCGCGTCATGCGCTCGAGCGAGCCGGTGAAGACGATCGTCTTGCCGGCGAGCGGATGGCCGGTTTCGAGCGCCGGCATCGGCTCGATCGTCACTTCGGCGATAAGCTTGCCTAGGGCCTCCTCGTTGTGCGGCTCGGCGAAGAAGTCGACCAGCGATTCGATCACGGTCGGGCCGATCCCGTCGATGCCGCCGAGCGTCGCCGCCGCGTCGGCGCCGCGCGCGGCGCTCCTCAGAGCGTCGAAATCGGCGAAATGGCGCGCGAGACGGCGGGCGTTGGTCTCGCCGACGTGGCGCACGCCGAGCGCGTAGAGGAAGCGGTTGAAGGGGATGCGCCGCCGCGCCTCGATCGCGGCGAACAGATTGCGCGCCGAGACCTCGCCGAACCCCTCCCATTCGCGCAAGGGCGGTCGCCCCTGGCCGTCGCGCGCGGCGAGAATGAAGATGTCGGCGGCGATCTTGATCACGCCTTCCGTGAAGAACAGCGCGATCTGCTTGTCGCCGAGCCCCTCGATGTCGAAGGCGTTGCGCGAACAGAAATGCTTCAGGCCCTCGACCGCCTGCGCGGCGCAGACGAGGCGGCCGGTGCAGCGGCGCACGACGTCGGCCTTGCCGGTCTTCTCGTCGATCTCGCGCAGCGCAAGCGAATCGCAAATCGGGCAAACGAAGTCGCCGTTGGCGTTCTTCGGGAATTCGAATTGCGTTCGATTAGCATGCTCTTCGTCGCGGACGACCTCGAGAATCTGCGGGATGACGTCGCCGGCGCGCTGCACCACGACCGTGTCGCCGACCCGCACGTCGAGCCGCGCGATCTCGTCCTCGTTGTGCAGCGAGGCGTTGGCGACGACGACGCCGCCCACAGTGACGGGATGCAGCTTGGCCACCGGCGTCAGCGCGCCGGTGCGGCCGACCTGGATTTCGATATTTTCGACGATCGTCGTCGCCCGTTCGGCGGGGAATTTGTGCGCCACTGCCCAGCGCGGGCTGCGCGAGACGAAGCCGAGCCGCTCTTGCAGCGCGAGATCGTCGACCTTGTAGACCACGCCGTCGATGTCGTAGCCGAGCGTCGCCCGCTGCGCTTCGATCGCGCGATAATGGGCGAGCATCTCGGCGGGCGAATGGCAGAGCCTGGTCAGCGGATTGACCGGCAGGCCGAAGCGGCGGAACGCGTCGATCGCGCCCTTCTGGGTCTTGGCGATCGGCGCGCTGAGCTCGCCCCAGGCGTAGGCGAAGAATTTCAGCGGCCGCTCGGCGGTGATCCTGGCGTCGAGCTGGCGCAGCGAGCCGGCGGCGGCGTTGCGCGGGTTGGCGAAGGCCGGCTTGCCGGCGGCCTGCTGGCGCGCGTTGAGCGCGTCGAAGTCGGTCTTCGCCATATAGACTTCGCCGCGCGCCTCGAGCACCGCCGGCGCGTCGGCCAGCGTTTGCGGGATCTCGGCGATCGTGCGCACGTTGGCGGTGACGTCCTCGCCCTCGTAGCCGTCGCCGCGCGTCGCCGCCTGCACGAGCCGGCCGCGCTCGTAGCGCAGCGAGCAGGAGAGGCCGTCGATCTTCGGCTCGGCGGTGAAGGCGAGCGGCGCGTCGTCGCCGAGGCCGAGGAAGCGGCGCACCCGGGCGCAGAATTCCTCCACCTCCTCGTCGACGAAGACGTTGCCGAGCGACAGCATCGGCACGACGTGGCGGACCTTGGCGAATTCCTTGGCCGGCGCCGCGCCGACCTTGCGCGAGAGCGAATCCGGCCCGGCGAGCTCGGGAAACGCGGCCTCCAGCGCGGCGTAGCGCCGCCGCAGCGCGTCGTATTCGGCGTCGGAAATGGTCGGCGCGTCTTCGCCGTGGTAGCGCCGGTCGTGCCCGGCGATCTCCGCGCCGAGGCGCGCGTGCTCGGCCTGCGCTTCGTCGCGCGAGAGCTGGTCCGGCGGCTTGGGCTTGACGCTCATGGCGGGAAGCTAGCTCAGGCGCGCGAGGGGCGGAAGCCGGGGCGCCCGGCTCAGGAGAGCGGAGACCGGCGGCCGAAAGCCGCGCGCTCGGCCTTGGACAGTGGCGACTGGCAGCCGAAACCTCAGACTCGTCATGGCCGGGCTTGTCCCGGCCACCCACGTCGTTGAGCCGCCGCTTCACAACTCGAGGAGCCACGCGTTCTCGACGTCTTCCCAGGGAGCGGCGCAAGTTTCACCGCGTGGATGGCCGGGACAAGCCCGGCCATGACGGCGGAGGGGGGTGGGGAGTGCTGCAAGCCCCGCCGTCGAATGCGGATTTCTCCATTGTTTGCTTGGCGGAGCGGAGCGCGAGAGGAACTCGAAGTCAAGGATGCGAAGCACCGCCTTCGGCGGCGGCCTTTCAGGCCGTCCTTGAGTTCGAGTTCCTCTCGCGCATAATCGCCTCCAAGCAATCAATGGCGAGCCGTCGCCGAGGCCGGCGGGGGCTTGGCTCGTGCCCGAGCGGTTGGAAGAAGTCTGGCCTCGGCGCTCGTCTCAGCAGTTGCCGACGGCCGATTCGACAGCCGCGATAGGCGACGCAAGGGCCGTGAAGCGATGAGCCCGCTCCCGCGCTTGCCCGAAGCGCCGGCTTACGCCAAGGCTGGGACATGGCTCGCCGGCGCTTCTCATTCGCCATCCTGGCGCGAGGCGTCGGCCTCGTCGGTTTGGCGCTGGTCCTCGTCTTTGCGGCGCTTGTCGCCCTCTACGCCGTGGCGCGGCCGATCTCGACGCTGATGCTCGGTCGCACGATCGAGGGCAAGAGCTACGAACGCGTCTACGTCAGACTGGCCGATATCGCGCCGGTCGCGGTCGCTTCTGTGATCGCTTCGGAAGACGACGGGTTCTGTCACAACGATGGGGTCGACTGGGACGCCCTCCATGAGGTCATGAGCGGCGCCGGCAGGAATGGCCCCCGTCGCGGCGCGTCGACGATCACCATGCAGACCGCCAAGAACCTGTTCTTGTGGCCGGGCCGCTCGGCCATTCGCAAGGGGATCGAGATCGGCATGGCGCTGGTTCTCGGCAAGGTCTGGTCGAAGGCGCACATTGTCGAGGTCTACCTCAACGTCGCCGAATGGGGCGACGGCGTCTACGGCGTCGAGGCCGCCGCTGAGCGCTATTTCCACAAGCGGGCGAGCCAGCTCGACGCGCGCGAATCCGCGCTGCTGGCGACGTCGTTGCCGAACCCGATCAAGCGCAACGCCGCCCATCCCAGTCCGATGCAGCGCATCCTCGCCGCCCGCATCGTCGCGCGCGCCAGCGACACCATCGAACAGTTGGATTGCCTGCCGCAGTAGATGGGCGGCGAGCGCCTCACCCCAGCGCCTCCGCCCCCGCCGCTTCCGCCCCCTCCGGCGGCGTCCAAGCGAACGCCGGCATCTGATGTCGCGCCCAGGTGAACTGGCGCTTGGCGTAGCGGCGGGTGTCGCGCACTGCGAGGGCGCGCGCCTCGGCGAGCGACAACCGGCCTTCGAGGTGGGCGATGAGATGTGGGACGCCGTGGGCGCGCATGGCGGGCAGGGCGGGGTCGAGCTTGCGCGCGGCGAGCGCGGCGACCTCGTCGAGCGCGCCGTCGCGCAGCATTTCGTCGAAGCGCGCTTCGATGCGCGCGTTGAGCGCCGCGCGCTCGGGAGCGAGGAACAGCCCCGCCCACGCGCCGGACGGCAGGGCAGGGGCCTCGCGCGCGCCGTGAAAGGCGACCAGCGGCCGCCCAGTCGCGGCGACGACTTCGAGCGCGCGCAACACGCGCTGGCGGTCGCTCGGCCTGAGCCGGGCGGCGGTGGCCGAATCGCGCGCCGCGAGCGCAGCGTGCAGGCTCGGCGTCGTTTGCCCTTCGGCCTCGGCTCGCACCGCTGCGCGCACGTCTTCCGGAACGCGCGGGATGTCGGACAGGCCTTCGGTCAGGGCGCGGAAATAGAGGCCGGTGCCGCCGACGAAGATCAGCGGCCCGGCGCGATCGTGGGCCGCGGCGAGGATTTCGCGCGCCCGCGCAAGCCAGCGGCCGACGGAGAAATTCTCCGCCCCGTCGACTTCGCCAAACAGAAGGTGCGGCGCGCGCTGCGCCTCGGCCGCGCTCGGGCGGGCGGTCAGCGCCCTCAGATCGGAATAGACCTGCATCGAATCGGCGTTGACGATCGTCCCGCCGAACCGCTCGGCGAGCCTAAGCGCGACCGCCGACTTGCCGCTCGCGGTCGGGCCGGCGATGAGCAGCGCGCGATTCATCGCCCCCGCCGCCATGCACCCGTCAACGCGCCCATGTCTTCAACTCGCGTTCCCCGTCCCTTCTCCCCGCTTGCGGGGAGAAGGTTAGGATGAGGGGCTGGGTGATGAGCCGCAACGGCGCCGCCAATCGCCCGGCCCCTCACCCAACCTCTCCCCGCGCGCGGGGAGAGGGGGTTGCACCGTGTCGCTGTCAATCCAGCAAGTGGCTGACCATGCCGTCGGCGAGCTTGGGTTCGAACCAGGTCGATTTCGGCGGCATGATCGCGCCGGCGTCGGCGACCGCCATCAGGTCGGTCATCTCAGTCGGATAGAGCGCGAAGGCGACGGCCATCTTGCCGGAGGACACCAGCCGCTCCAGCTCGCTCAAGCC
>NZ_JBEKVH010000101.1:0-14545 GCF_049514155.1 Roseiarcus sp.
CACGGCTCGACGGTGCGCTGGATCAGGTCGTCGACCAGAGCCTCGTATTTGGCGCGCGTCAGCTTGAGCGCGAGATGCTTCGGCCCGCTCGCGTCGGCGGTGATGTAGGGCAGGTTGATGTCCGTCTGCACCGCCGAGGAGAGCTCGATCTTCGCCTTCTCGGCCGCTTCCTTGAGGCGCTGCAGCGCGAGCTTGTCCTTGGTCAGGTCGATGCCCTGCTCTTTCTTGAATTCGCCGGCGAGATACTCGACCAGGCGCATGTCGAAGTCTTCGCCGCCGAGGAAGGTGTCGCCGTTGGTCGACTTGACCTCGAACACGCCGTCGCCGATCTCGAGGATCGAAATATCGAACGTGCCGCCGCCGAGGTCGTAGACGGCGATCGTGCCCACCTTCTTCTTGTCGAGGCCATAGGCGAGCGCCGCCGCGGTCGGCTCGTTGATGATGCGCAGCACCTCGAGCCCGGCGATCTTGCCGGCGTCCTTGGTCGCCTGACGCTGGGCGTCGTTGAAATAGGCGGGAACGGTGATGACGGCCTGGGTGACCGGGGCGCCGAGATGGGCTTCCGCGGTCTCCTTCATCTTCTGCAATACGAAGGCGGAGATCTGCGAGGGCGAATATTGCTTGCCGTCGGCGGTGACCCAGGCGTCGCCGTTGCCGGACTTGATGATCTTGTAAGGGACGAGGCCCATGTCCTTCTTGGTCATCGGGTCGTCGAAGGACCGGCCGATCAGGCGCTTGATGGCGAAGAAGGTGCGCTCGGGGTTGGTGACGCCCTGGCGCTTGGCGGGCTGGCCGACCAGGCGCTCGCCGTCGTCGGTGAAGGCGACGATCGACGGCGTCGTGCGCGCGCCCTCGCTGTTCTCGATCACCTTGGGAGTCGCGCCTTCCATGACGGCGACGCAGGAATTGGTCGTCCCCAGGTCGATGCCGATGACTTTAGCCATTGTCCATACCCTCGTTGTTCCGCGAGACCGCGTCAGGCCCCGAAGCGGCCTTAACGCGTCGACGCCCGGCCCCTGCTAAGCTGGCCGGCGCCCGCGCGCTGCGGTCCCCGATGCTCGCTTCAAAAAAGACGCAGACGAGACTGATTTGCCCCGACGCTGCACATTGTGCGGTATATAAGTGGGGCCCTGGGGAGGCGCAAGGCGCGCGGCGGCCCTTGGCGACAAGGAAATTTCCACGCCTTTTCGCTCCCGCGGGCGCGGCGAGGCGGACGCGGCGCTTTCCATTTCCGACACTCGAATTTAGACTTTGTTCATGATGCGATTCTGGATCGCCGGACTTGCGCTCGCGGCCTCGCTCGGCGCCGCCCAGGCTCAACTCGACCTTTCGGGGGCGGTCCCGCCGACGCGCCCCGGCGCGACGGTCGGAGCGACGCCGGTCGAGCCTGTCGTTCCGCCCAAGGCGACGGCCGAAGCGCGCAAGCCGGACAAGCCCGACAAGAACGCGGTCGATTTCTCCGTCAGCCTCGCTTCGGCGGTCGGCCAGCCGCTGAAGCTCAACGGCCGCGACGGCGAAATGACCCTGTGGGGCCGCGATCGCGCGCTGAAGATCGCCAAACTGACGCTGGCCGGCGAGGTGATCTCCGACCCGACCCAGAAGTGCCGGATCGACATCGTCGGCGACCAGCCGATCGAGGCCAAGAGCCTCGGCCGGCCGGACGGGCTCGCCCGCTACGAGGCGGAAATCCCGGTCTGCACCTTCACGTTCGACGTGGTCGAGGGCGCGGCGCTGGTCCCCGCCCAGAACGCGGCTTGCGTGTTCAAGGCCGCCGACTGTCGCGCCAGCCCGGGCGGCCTGTGGGGCCCGGACGCCGCGTCGCTCGCCGATGAAGCGAAAGCGATCGCGCAAGCGCGGGCGCACGCCGACGACGCCGCGACGCGCCTGCTGAAAACGCTCGCGGCGCGGCTGAAAGGCAAACCGGAAGCTGACGACGTCGAACGCGACGAGGCCGACCTCGTCACGCGCGGCCAGGAAATCTGCCGCGACTACGACAAGGAATCCGACCACGGCTTTTGCGCTTCGCGCATGGCGCAGATGCGCGCGGCGTGGTTGAAGGCGCGCGTCGACAAGCTGACCCACGAGACCAAGACGCCGGACTAGGCGGCGCTGACCCGCGCCACGCGATTGCGCTCGCCCGCAAGACGGACCAGGGGGGATCCAAGACATGCTGAAGGAATTTCGCGACTTCGCCATGCGCGGCAACGTCGTCGACCTCGCGGTCGCGGTGGTGATCGGCGCGGCGTTCAAACAGATCATCGACGCGGTGGTCAACGACGTCATCATGCCGATCATCGGCATCTTCGGCAAAGCCGACTTCACCAACTTCTTCCTGCCGCTGTCGAGCGCGGTGAACGCGACCAATCTGGTCGACGCGCGCAAGCAGGGCGGCGTGCTCGCCTACGGCGACTTCATCACCGTCATCATCAACTTCATCATCGTTGCGGCGGCCCTGTTCGTCATCGTCAAGGCGATCAATTCGATGAAGAAGCCGGCGCCGGCCGAGCCGGCCGCGCCGCCGCCGACTCCGGAAGTCGTCTTGCTGACCGAAAT
This sequence comes from Roseiarcus sp., assembly GCF_049514155.1. GTDB lineage: Bacteria > Pseudomonadota > Alphaproteobacteria > Rhizobiales > Beijerinckiaceae > Roseiarcus. The sequence continues at coordinate 2,554 of NZ_JBEKVH010000101.1, forward strand.
TCGCGACGCGCTGAAGAAGTAGTCGCGGCGCGGTTGTAGACGCGGCCGGCGGCCGCGTCAGACGCGATCGCCGATCGCGTCTACAGGGCATTCCCTCTTGCCGGCGGCGGCGGCGCGGTCCATGAGGCGGCGATGAATGTCTCGATTCCCGCCTCTGCCGTCGGAACCGACTGGCTTGCCGAAATCCAGCCGGCGATGCGCGACGCGCCGCCGAGCGGCATCGTCGAAGTCTTCAACTACGGCCGCGGCCGCCAGGGCCTGATCCCGCTGTGGGTCGGCGAAGGCGACCGGCCGACGCCGCCGTTCATCGTCGAGGCGGCCAAGGCCTCGCTCGATCGCGGCGAGACGTTCTACGCCGATCAGCGCGGCGCCCCCGAATTGCGCGAGGCGATCGCCCGCTACATGACGCGCGTCTATGGCGCGAAGCCCGGCGGCGGCGCGTTCGCGCCGGATCGCTTCTTCGTCACCATCGGCGGCATGCACGCGCTGGAGATCGCCGCCAAGCTGACCGTCGCAGCGGGCGAGGAAGCGCTGATCCCTTCGCCCGCCTGGCCGAATTTCGCCGGCGCGATCCGGCTCGCCGGGGCCAAGCCGACGTTCGTGCCGCTCGAGCGCGACGAGGCCCGCTGGCGGCTCGACCCCGAGCGGCTCGCCGCCGCGGTGACGCCGGCGACGCGCGTCATCTTCGTCAATTCGCCCGCCAACCCGACCGGCTTCGTCGCCACCCGCGAAGAGCTCGCCGCGGCGCTGGCGATCGCGCGCCGCCACAACCTGTGGATCGTCGCCGACGAGATCTACGGCCGGCTGACCTTTTCCGGCGCCCGCGCGCCGTCCTTCCACGACGTCATGGCGCCCGACGACAAGATTCTGTTCGTCCAGACCCTGTCGAAGAACTGGGCGATGACCGGCTGGCGGCTCGGCTGGCTCGAAGCGCCGCCGGCGCTGTCGCCGGTGATCGAGAACATCGTCCAGTTCACCACCTCCGGCGTGCCGGTGTTCGGCCAGCGCGCCGCGGCGGCGGCGCTCGATGAGGGCGAACCCTTCGTCGCCGACCAGGTCGCGCGCATGCGCGCCGCGCGCGACATCGTCTGCGACGGTCTGGCGGCGACCGGACGGGTCCGCTTCGCCCGGCCGGAGGCGACCTTCTATCTGTTCTGCGCCGTCGACGGCGAACCCGATTCGCGCGCGCTGGCGCTGCGTCTGGTCGACGAGGCGGGGGTCGGCGTCGCGCCCGGCGCGGCTTTCGGCCTCGGCGGCGAGGGCTATCTGCGCCTGTGCTTCGGCCGCGCGCCCGACGAGATCGCCGAGGCGACGCGGCGGCTGACGAATTGGCTAGAACGCTGAAATATCAGACAATAGGTCCACGGACCCAACTTAAGTCGTACGTCGCCGCCGCTTGTGTGCACTGCACAATTTCGCTACGCAGGGAGGCGTCTGGAGCCCGCCGCCATGCCTGCCCGTCCCCGCCGCAGCGTCCTCTATATGCCCGCGTCCAACCCGCGGGCGCTCGCCAAGGCGCGCACCCTCGCCGCCGACGCGATCATCGTCGATCTTGAGGATTCGGTCGCCCCCGATCAGAAGCCGGCGGCGCGCGTCGCGGCGGTCGAAGCGATCAGGGCCGGCGGTTTCGGCGGCCGCGAGGTCGTGCTGCGCATCAACGGCCCGCACACGCCGTGGGGCGCCGACGATCTCGAGGCGGCGATCGCCGCCGCCCCCGACGCCATCCTGCTGCCCAAGGTCGACGGGCCGGGAACGATCATGGTGGCGGCGCGGACGATGAACGAGGCGCGCGCGCCGGCGCGCACCCGATTGTGGGCGACGATCGAGACGCCGATGGCGATCCTCTCCGCCGGCTCGATCGCCGCCACCGCCGCCGACCCCGATTCGCGGCTCGAAGTGCTGGTGATGGGGCTCAACGATCTCGTCAAGGAGACGCGCGCGCGCCTGACGCCGGGCCGGCCGACGGCGATCGCCTGGCTGTCGATGTGCGTCGTCGCCGCGCGCGCCCATGGTTGCGACATCATCGACGGCGTCTACAACGATTTCAACGATCCCGCCGGCTTCAAGGCTGAATGCGAGCAGGCCCGCGACCTCGGCCTCGACGGCAAGACGCTGATCCACCCCAACCAGGTCGACGTCTGCAATTCGACCTTCGCGCCGACCGCGGCCGAGATCGAGACGGCGCGCGCGATCATCGCCGCCTTCGCGCTGCCGGAGAATTCCGGCCGCGGCGCGATCCAGCTCGACGGCAAGATGGTCGAGCTGCTGCACGCGGATATGGCGCGCCGAACGCTGGCCGTCGCGCAAGGGATCGAAGCGCTCGCCGTCCGAGACTGAAGCGGCGCGCCGGGGTCGCCATCGCTTTTTCCCCTTTCGGCGGCGACGACGACCGCTCAAGCCGGGCCAATTTGACGCATCGCAAGACGCTGGACGTCGGCGCGGAATTATTCAGAACGAAACAATCCGCCTTATTCGATCTGTGAGCGTTTGATGCCGGACCAGGAACGCCTCGCGACGGCGTAAGGAACCGCGGGAACTGTTGTTCGGGCGGTTCCGCGTCGAGCCGGGCGACAAGGGGCGGGAGGCGAAAGCAACGAATGAGTTGGGTTGCCCGCCTCTATTACCGGTTGCAGCGCTGGTTCAAGGCGGTCCGCCTGTACCTGGTGCTCGCAGGGCCGGGCGTCGTGGTGATGATCGCCGACAATGACGCCGGCGGCATCACCACCTATGCGGCGACCGGCGCAAAGTATCAGTATTCGCTGATCTGGTTCCTCGTGATCCTCGGGCCGGTCGCCTATTACATCCAGGAAATGACGGTTCGGCTGGGGGCGGTGACCAAGCGGGGCCACGCCGAAGCGATCTTCGACGGATTTGGCCCGTTCTGGGGCTGGTTCTCGCTGCTCGACCTGCTGCTCGTCGACTGGCTGACTCTGGTCACCGAGTTCATCGGCATGACCGCGGCGCTGGCGATTTTCGGCGTGCCCCCCTGGCTCACGGTCGCCGGCGTCTGCCTGCTGATGGCGATCATGGTGCTGAACGGGCGTTATTGGACCTGGGAAAAGCTGGCGCTGGCGTTCTGCGCGCTGAACCTGATCTACATCCCCGCCGCCTTCCTCGTGCATCCGCAAGTTTCGGACGTTCTCGCCCACGGCTTGATTCCGAATTTTCCCGGCGGCTTCGACGGCCAACTGTTCTTTTTCCTGATGGCCAACATCGGCACCACCATCGCGCCGTGGATGCTGTTCTTCCAACAGTCTTCAGTGGTCGACAAAGGCCTGAAGGAGAAGGACATCGCCTGGGGCAAGTTCGACACCCTGGTGGGGGCCTTTTTCACGGTGTTGGTGGCCGTCTTCATCGTCATCGTCACCGGCACGGTGCTCAACGGCCAGGACATCAACGACGCCGCCCAGGCTTCCGTGAAGCTGATGGAGACCCACCACACCGCCGGCGTCTTCATGGCGATCGGCTTGTTCGACGCCGGTCTCCTCGGCGCCATCTGCATTTCGCTCGCCAGCTCCTGGGCCTTCGGCGAGGTTTTCGGCTGGGCGCACTCGCTCAACAACAAGATCAGGGAAGCGCCGCTATTCTACGTCAGCTATTTCTTCGCCCTGATCACCGCCGGTCTCGTGGTCCTCATCCCCGGGGCCCCGCTGGTGCTGATCACCTTGTTCGTCCAGGTGGTGGCGGTGACCCTGCTGCCGGCGGCTCTGGTGTTCCTCATCCTGCTGCTCAACGACAAGGACACCATGGGCGACCGCGTCAACACCCGCTGGGACAACATCGTCAACGGCGCCATCGTCGCCACCATCATCGCGCTATCCACCCTTTACGGGGTGAGCACGCTGTTTCCCAGGCTGTTCAACTAGAGGAGGCCGAAAGTGAATTTTCTCTATGCCCTCCGCATGACGCTCGCGCGCCAGGTCGAACAGGTGCACGCGATCAACCGACGCTACGCCAAGCCGAGACTGGCCATGTCGCCGGCAGCGCAGTGGGCGCTGCTGATCCTGCGCCTGTATCTGCTTCTGCTGGTCGGCCTGCTCGGCTACAAGTTCATCGCCGTCGTCATGCAATGAGGAAGGGAGGAAGCCATGCCTTCCGACGCCAACAATTTCGAGGGCGCGTATCTCCTCAGCGATCTCATCGGCGGCAAGGCTCGCCTCGGCGGCAAGGCGATCGGCAAGCTGGCCGACGTCATCGTCGCCGAACAGGGCAAACTGCCGGAGGTCACGCACCTGCTGATCGACCGGCCCTTCGGCTACAAATCGCTGATGGTGCCGTGGGACAAGGTCGAGCGGCTCGGCGCGAACGGCCGGGCTGACTTGTCGATCGCCGCGCTCGAACCCTACGAGGGCGAACCGGCCGATGGACAGATCTGCCTGCGCGACCACCTGCTCGACAAGAAGGTGCTGGACAGCGACGATGACGAAGTCGAGGTCGTCTACGACATCAAGCTCGCCGCCCGCTACGGCCGTCTCTTCGTCACCGACGTCGATTGTTCGCGGGCCGGCTTCCTGCGCCGCATCGGGCTGAGAAAGCTGGCGAATTTCATCCGTTCGATCGCAGCGAAGATCGACGACGACACCATTCCTTGGACCTATGTGCAGCAACTGCCGCAAAACATGGGCGGCTTCAACGGCAACGTGAAGCTCAACGTGCTGAAAGAAAAGCTCCCCGACATCCATCCGGTCGACCTGGCCGACATCCTCGAGGAGTTGGAGCACGACCAGCGCATGGCGATCTTCAACCAGCTCGACACCGAGCACGCTTCCGATACGCTGGAGGAAGTGGAGCCGCGGGTGCAGCGGGACTTGGTGTCTTCATTGACGATCGAGCGCGTGACCGAGCTGGTCAACGAAATGACGCCAGGCCAGGCCGCCGACATCCTCGCCGAGCTGCCGGCCAGTCAAAGCGACGCCATCCTGGACAAGATCGAAGCGCCGGAAGCGATGAAAGTCCGCTCGTTGATCGAGAATCACGAGGATCAGGTCCTTTTCTTCGCCACCGCCCACTACATCACCTTCCCGCCGCAGACGACGGTGCGCGAAGTGATGATCAAGTTCCGCACCGCGGCCAAGGACGCCGACGTCGTGATGTATATCTACGTCACCGACCCCAACGGCGTTCTGCTCGGCGTCGTCGACATCAAGGAACTGTTGCAGGCCACGCTCACCGACACGCTCGATCGCATCATGACCGCCAACGTCGTCAGCCTCGACGAGAACGACACCGTCGCCGAGGCGTCCAAGCTGTTCGCCCGCTACAGCTTCCGCGCCATCCCGATCGTCGGCGAGGGCAACGTGATGAAAGGCGCGATCCCCTATCGCGACATCATGCAATTGGATCACCGCTTCGTCTGATCGCCAACCGGCGTTGCCCCGTGAGGCTTGGATTGGCGGGCGCGAACCGCTACATCCCATCCGTATTGAACACCCGGAGCGGCGCATGAGCCCTGCCTATCACCCCCTGTTTCAGCTCGGCCCCGACCCGACGCCCTACCGGAAACTGACCGCCGAGGGCGTGCGGGTCGAGCGCGCGCTCGGCCGCGACCTGCTGGTCGTCGAGCGCGGAGCGCTGAGCGCGCTCGCCGAAGCGGCGATGGTCGACATCAACCACCTGCTGCGCCCCGGCCACCTCGCCCAGCTCGCCGCAATCCTCGATGATCCGGAAGCGACCGCCAACGACAAGTTCGTCGCCTATGACCTGCTCAAGAACGCCAACATCGCCGCCGGCGGGGTGCTGCCGATGTGCCAGGACACCGGCACGGCGATCGTCACGGCCAAGAAGGGCCGGCTGGTGTGGACCGATGGCGACGACGAGGCGGCGCTCGCCGAAGGCGTCAGCGCCGCCTACGCCAAGAAGAACCTGCGCTACAGCCAGGTTGCGGCGCTGTCGATGTTCGAGGAGAGGAACACCGGCGACAATATGCCGGCGCAGATCGATATCGCCGCCGAGGGCGAGGATTCCTACAAGTTCCTGTTCCTCGCCAAGGGCGGCGGTTCGGCCAACAAGAGCTTCCTCTATCAGGCGACGCCGTCGATCCTGACTCCCGAGCGGATGATCGCGTTCCTCAAGGAAAAGATCCTCACCCTCGGCACCGCGGCCTGTCCGCCCTATCACCTCGCCATCGTCATCGGCGGGACGAGCGCCGAACTGACGATGAAGACGGTGAAGCTCGCCTCCGCCCGCTATCTCGACGCGCTGCCGACCTCCGGCGGGCCGAACGGCCGCGCCTTCCGCGACCTCGCGATGGAAGCGGAGATTCTTAAGCTGACCCAGCAGCTCGGCGTCGGCGCGCAGTTCGGCGGCAAGTATTTCTGCCACGACGTGCGCGTCGTGCGCCTGCCGCGCCACGGCGCCTCGCTGCCGATCGGCCTCGGCGTCTCCTGCTCGGCTGACCGCCAGGCGCTCGGCAAGATCACCCGCGACGGAATCTTCCTCGAGGCGCTTGAGCGCGATCCGGCGCGCTTTCTGCCGGCGATCGACGAGGCGAGCCTCGGCGGGCCGGTGGTGAAGATCGACCTCAACCGGCCGATGAAAGAAATCCTCGCCGAGTTGACCAGGCGCCCGATCCGCACCCGCCTCGCGCTGACGGGGACGATGATCGTCGCGCGCGATCTCGCCCACGCCAAGATCCGCGAGCGGCTCGACCGCGGCGAGCCGATGCCCGACTATTTCAAGAACCATCCGGTCTATTACGCCGGACCGGCCAAGACCCCGGCCGGCTACGCCTCGGGCTCGTTCGGGCCGACGACGGCGGGCCGCATGGATTCCTACGTCGATTCGTTCCAGGCGGCCGGCGGCTCGATGGTGATGCTCGCCAAGGGCAACCGTTCTTCCGCCGTGCGCAAGGCCTGCGCCGAGCACGGCGGCTTCTACCTCGGCTCGATCGGCGGCCCGGCGGCGCGCCTCGCCCTGGACTGCATCAAACGCGTCGAAGTGCTCGAATATCCCGAGCTCGGCATGGAGGCGGTGTGGCGGATCGAGGTCGTCGACTTCCCCGCCTTCATCGTCATCGACGACAAGGGGAACGACTTCTTCAAGGAGCTGAACCTCGGCTGAGCATGTCGACGCGGATTTGGAGGCGCGGCCGCTGACCGTGTCCGTCGCGACCGCCGGCTTACGCCTTCGCTCCGGCGCGGCTGGCGACTCGTGCGCGGACCCTCTATCCTCGCCGGAGGGCGAGGAGGAATGCGATGGCGATCACCGGCGGGTGCCTGTGCGGCAATGTGCGCTACGAGATTGCCGCCGAGGCGCCGATCACCGCGCGACAATGCTGGTGCCGCGTCTGCCAGTATTTCAGCGGCGGCGGCGGCACGGTCAATGCGGTGTTCAACAAGGACGCCATTCGCGTCACCGGCGAAACCCGCGTCTTCACCTCGATCGCCGACAGCGGCGCGGTGATGCGTCGCTCCTTCTGTCCAACCTGCGGAACTCCTTTATTCAGCGAAGCCGAGCCGCGGCCGCATCTGATCATTGTCCGGGCCGGCTCGCTCGACGATCCCAACATCGGCAAGCCGGGCGCGGTCATCTGGGCGAAATCGGCGCCGCAATGGGCGTGCTTCGACCCGGCGCTGCCGCAGTCCAGCGATGGTCAGCCGCCGGCGCGATAGGCGTTTCGCTGAAAGATCGGCGCGTCCGACTCCCTCATCCTTCGAGACGCGTCGCTGGCGCGGCGCTCCTCTGGATGAGGGGTGTGGCGGCAAACAAAAGCTCCCTCATCCTGAGGAGCCTGCGCAGCAGGCGTCTCGAAGGAGGAGGAAGCGTGCGGCGAGCGCCGATAGAGCGCGACCTGTCGGGTCCGGCCTAGATCGCCGCGGCGCCGAGCTTGGCGCGCCAGAACGCCGTCCGCTCGTCAAGCGCCGATTGCATCGCGAAGTCGAGCGATTCGTCCTTGAGTTTTTCCAGCGGCTCGAAGGCGAAGCCCGCTCCGCCATGCGCGTTCCACGCCGCCTGCAAGTCGCGGCGCGGGTCGGCGCCGGAGCGCAGCGAGAACGAGATGCGGTTCCACACCTTGTCGAGGTCGCGGGTCTGGCCGACCCAGACCGCCCCGACCGGCGCGCAGCGCACCGCGAAGATCCCGGCGGCCGATTTGCGCTCCTTGTACGCTGCGATCGCCGCTTTCCGTCGCTCCGTCGTCGTCACATCTCGTCTCCGGCTGGCTTAAGGCTAGTTATACCCGGATGATATTGACGGCGCAATTATACCCGGATAGAAATCGCGGCGACCTTGAGGAGCCGCGCGATGTCGGACGCCGTCGCCAGACTCGCCACCGCCTTCGACCGCGAGCGCCGCCTCGCCTCGGGTCCGCTGATCGAGGTCGCGATCGCGGTCAAGGCGGCGGTCGTCGCCGGCGCCGAGGGCCCGCTGCTCGTCTTCGATGACGCCACCGGCGCGGTGATCGACCTCGATCTGCGCGGCTCGCGCGCCGACATCGCCGTCCGGCTTGCCGCCGCCCCGGGCGAACCGCCCGGCCCGCCGCGCGGGCGCGGGCGGCCGAGGCTCGGCGTCGTCGCGCGCGAGGTGACGCTCGCGCCCCGCCACTGGGAATGGCTCGCCGCGCAGCCCGGCGGCGCTTCCGCGGCGCTGCGCCGCCTGGTCGAGGAGGCGCGGCGCTCCAGCGGCCCAAAGGACCGCGTGCGCTTGGGCCAGGAGGCCGCCTATCGCTTCATGGCGGCGATGGCGGGCGACCTGCCGGGCTTCGAGGAGGCGACGCGGGCCCTGTTCGCCAAGGATCGCCTGCGCTTCGAGCGCCATGTCGCGCAATGGCCGGACGACGTCAGCGCCTACGCGACGAAGCTCGCCGAGCCCGCATGGACCTAAGTCGCGCCGGCATCGTCGTCGTGTTGATATCAAAGTCGGTTAGGAGCAAGTTGCGCGCCCTTAACAAACGAGACCGCGAGGAACCGCCCGCAATGTCATATTCGCTTTATCAGGCCAGCGTCCCGACCTTCACCCGTTCGCTCAACGCCTTTCTCGCCGTTCTCGACAAGGCCGAGGCGCATGCGGCGGCGGCGAAGTTCGATCCCCAGGTTTATCTGACGCTGCGGCTCAGGCCCGACATGTACGCCTTTGCGCGCCAGGTGCAGGCCTTCTGCGACCACGCCAAGATCGCCTCCCATCGCGTCGCCGGCCTCGAGCCGCCGCGGTTCGAGGACACCGAGTCGACGCTCGACGAGCTCAGGGCGCGCATCCGCCGCACGCTCGAGGCGATCGCCAAGATCGACGCCAAGACGATCGACGCCGGCGCCGAGCGCGAGGTGGCGATTCCGATCGGCGGCGGACGCAAGGCGATGACGACCGGCGGGAACTACCTGACGCATTTCGCGCTGCCGAACTTCTACTTCCATCTCGTCACCGCCTACGACATCCTGCGCTACGCCGGCGTGCCGATCGGCAAGCGCGACTATCTCGGCGAACCGCCGAACGTCACGATCGTCTGAAGTCTTTTTTCGAGGGTCCATCTCATGAGCATTCGGCGCATCCGCGTCGGCCCGCGCATGTCGCAGGCGGTCGTCCATGGCGAGACCGTCTATCTCGCCGGCCAGGTCGCCGCCCAGGCGGCGGGCGGAAACGTGACCGAACAGACGCGCGAGATTCTCGCCACGATCGACGCGCTGCTCGCCGAGGCGGGAACCGACAAGACGCGGCTCCTGTCGACGACGATCTATCTCGCCGACATGGCGACCTTTGCCGAAATGAACGCGGTGTGGGAGACGTGGGTCGCGCCCGGCGCGACGCCGGCCCGCGCGACGGTGGAGGCGAGGCTCGCCGCGCCGAGCTACACGGTCGAGATCGTCTGCATCGCCGCCAAATCGTGACTGCGCGAGAGTCCTGACCGAGCGAGACGCGAACAGCATGCACAACGCACCGAACGGCGGCCCGCCGCGGCACTTCCAGCAGGTCGATTCGCCGTCACAGGCGGTCGACCGGCTCGCCGCGCTCTATGACGAGGCGACCACGGCGCTGCGCGCGGCGGTCGAACGGTTCCTGGTCGACGGCGTTCCGCCGAGCGAATCGATGCGCGCGCGCTTCCGCTATCCCGAGCTGCGGGTCATCTATCAGCCCGAGGGCGTGCCGCCGTCGAGCGCGCGCGCCTTCGCCAAATTCTCCGAGCCCGGCGTTTACACGACCTCGGTCACGCAGCCGGAAGATTTCCGCGCCTATCTGCTCGAGCAGCTCGAACCGCTGGTCGAGGAATTCGGCGCGACGATCGAGGTCGGCGCCAGCTCGCAGGAAATCCCTTATCCTTACGTGTTCGAGAGCGGCGACGAGCTCGGGCGCGGCGGCGCGACCGCCTCCGAGCTCGCGCGCTTCTTTCCCATTCCCCAATTGAACTTGGTCGGCGACGAGATCGCCGACGGCGCGTTCGAAATCCGCCCGGGCTTCGAGCGGCCGATCGCGCTGTTCGACGCGGTCAGGGTCGACTACTCGCTGCGCCGGCTCGTCCACTACACCGGCTCCGACTGGCGCGCGATGCAGCCGTGGTTGCTGCTGACCAACTACCACCGCTATGTCGACCAGTTCATCCATTGGGGGCTCGAGCAGTTGCGCGCCGGGACGGCGAGCCGGCTGGTGCTGCCGGGCAACGTCGTCATCGATTGCGACGCGTCGCCGGAGGAGGCGGAAGCGCAGGCCGCCGCCGTCGTCTGGCATCGCTTCCAGATGCCCGCCTATCATGTCGTCCGCCCCGACGGACGCGGCGTCACCCTGGTCAACATCGGCGTCGGGCCCGCCAACGCCAAGACGATCACCGATCACATCGCGGTGCTGCGTCCCCATTGCTGGCTGATGGTCGGCCATTGCGCCGGCCTCAGGCAGTCGCAGCGCATCGGCGACTACGTGCTCGCCCACGCCTATCTGCGCCAGGACAAGATCCTCGACCGCGCCGTGCCGCCCGACATGCCGATCCCGGCGCTCGCCGAAGTGCAGGTCGCGCTGCAGGAGGCGGTGGCGCGCGTCACCGGCGATCGCGGCGAGGCGCTGAAGCGGCGCCTGCGCACCGGCACCGTCGTCACCAACGACGATCGCAACTGGGAGCTGCGCTGGACGCATGAGCGCCGCCGCATCAACCTGTCGCGCGCCGTCGCGGTCGACATGGAATCGGCGACCGTCGCCACCCAGGGCTTCCGCATGCGCGTGCCCTACGGCACGCTGCTGTGCGTCTCCGACAAGCCGCTGCACGGCGAGATCAAGCTGCCCGGCGCCGCCAACGCCTTCTACGAGCGGGCGATCGGCGAGCATTTGCAGATCGGCATCGCCGCGCTCGAACTGCTGCAGACCTCGCGCGCCTCGCTGCACTCGCGAAAATTGCGCAGCTTCGACGAGCCGCCGTTCCGCTGAGCCGCCGCGCCCTTCTCCTGGGGGCCACCTCGATGCGCCGCTGTCAACCGGCTTCGCCGGTCCTACGCTCCGCTGCGGCCGCTCCGCGGTGACAGCGTCGCATCGACGTGGCGATGGTTCGCCAAGGTCTTCGACGGTTAAATCCGGCCCGATCGGGCCGGATTTGTCCGTCGAAGACCTTGGTTGCGAAAGGCCTGAACCGCGCGCAGCGGTCAATGGCGGCCGAAGGCCGTCCGCGCAGCGGGCGCGAAGCGCCATTGACGGCGAGCACGGTTCAGGCGCCCGCACACGGCCCGTGCTCTCCCCGAGGACAACCTATTGAGCCTCCACAGCTAGAAGCCCCGGGAGGCGGCTGCGGCGCCGCCTCGCTCAACGCCGCTTTTTCCCAAAGCGCCTACCGCGCGCTGCAGTGAGATTGACGCACTGCGTCTCTTCTCCCCGTTTACGGGGAGAAGCGGGGATGAGGGGCCGGGCGGGAAGCCGCAATGGCGAGGCCAGTCCCCACGCCCCTCACCCTGCCTCTCCCCGCGTGCGGGGAGAGGGGAAGGTTGAATCCCCGAAAGACCAGAACGCTCCACGACGCCCGCGGCCCGCGCTGCGCGCTTGACGCCGCTTGCTTCGCCTGAGCGGGCGGGCCAAGTTTCCGGCCATG
>NZ_JBEKVH010000102.1:0-14494 GCF_049514155.1 Roseiarcus sp.
CGCATCGAGTCCGCCTATTCCAAGGACAAGATCCTCGAGCTCTATCTCAACGAAATCTATCTCGGCCTCGGCAACTACGGCGTCGCCGCTTCCGCGCTCGGCTATTTCGACAAGTCGGTGCATGAATTGTCGATCGCAGAGGTCGCCTATCTCGCCGCGCTGCCGAAGGAGCCGAGCGCGCTCAATCCGTTCCGCAACCACGACCGCGCCGTCGAACGGCGCAATTACGTGATCGGCCGCATGGCCGAGGACGGCTATATCACCGCCGAGCAGGCGAAGGCCGCCCGCGCCGAGCCGCTGGTCGTCACCCCGCGGGTGCAGACCCCCAATTCGATCGCCGCCGGCTTCTTCGCCGAGGAAGTGCGGCGCGAGCTTTCCGAGCGCTACGGCGAGCAGAAGCTCTACGAGGGCGGCCTGTCGGTGCGCACGACGCTCGATCCCAAGCTGCAACTGATGGCGCGAAAGGCGCTGGTCGACGGGCTGGTGCACTACGACGAGGCGCACGGTTGGCACGGCACGGTCAAGACGATCGACCTCGGCCAGGACTGGGGCGTGCCGCTCGGCGACATTCCCGAATACGGCGACATCAAGCCGTGGCGGCTCGCGGTGGTGCTCGACGTCTCCGACACCGCGCTGCGGATCGGCTTGCAGCCGGAGCGCGACAAGTCGGGCGCGCTGAGCGCGCAACGCGAAACCGGAATCGTCAGCCCCGACGGGATGAAGTGGACGGGAAAGAAGCCGAGGGCGCTCGCCAAGTCCGGCGACGTCGTCTACGTCGAGCCGGTCGCCGACAAGGCCGGCGAGTTTCGCCTGCGCCAGATTCCGGAGGTCTCAGGCGCCTGCGTGGCGATGGATCCGTTCACCGGCCGCGTGCTGGCGATGGTCGGCGGCTTCTCCTACGACCTATCCGAGTTCAACCGCGCCACCCAGGCGATGCGCCAGCCGGGTTCGTCGTTCAAGCCGATCGTTTACGCCGCCGCGCTCGACAACGGCTACACGCCGTCGTCGATCGAGCTCGACGAGCCGATCTCGATCGACCAGGGCAACGGCGAAATCTGGACGCCGCAGAACTTCGAGGGCAAGTCTGGCGGACCGCACACCTTGCGCTTCGGCGTCGAGCACTCGATCAACCAGATGACGGTGCGTCTCGCCCGCGACATCGGCATGCCGCTGGTCGTCGAATACGCCAAGCGCTTCGGCGTCTACGACAATTTGCCGCCCTATCTGTCGATGTCGATCGGCGCCGGCGAGACGACGGTGCTGCGCATGGTCACCGCCTATTCGATGTTCGACAACGGCGGCAAGCGCATCAAGGCGACGCTGATCGACCGCATCCAGGACCGCTGGGGCAACACGATCTACAAGCACGACGAGCGCATCTGCCCAGGCTGCGACGCGGCCAAATGGGACAACCAGGACGAACCCAAGCTGATCGACAAGCGCGAGCAGGTGATCGATCCGCTCACCGCCTACCAGATCACCTCGATCATGGAGGGCGTCATCCAGCGCGGCACGGCGGCCGGCGCCGGCATCAGGGAACTGGGCAAGCATCTGGCCGGCAAGACGGGCACCACCAACGAGGCCAAGGACCTGTGGTTCGTCGGCTATTCGCCCAACCTCGCCTTCGGCGTGTTCATGGGCTACGACAAGCCGCGTTCGCTCGGCGACAGCGCCCAGGCCGCGCTCTACACCGCGCCGATTTTCCGCGACTTCATGAAGCTGGCGCTGAAAGACACGCCCGACACGCCGTTCCGCGTGCCGCCCGGCCTCAAGCTGATCTCGGTCGACGCCCACAGCGGCATGCGCTCGAGCGGCCCCGGCTCGATCATCGAAGCGTTCAAGCCCGGCACTTCGCCGCCCGAGGCCTATTTCGGCGACAGTCCGACCGACCCCAACGGCTTCTCGCCCGACGTCGAGAAGGCGGTCGGGACGGGGCCTGGCGGGCTCTACTAGCAGCCTGTAGACGCGGCCTCTGGCCGCCATTGTGTAGACGCGGCCGCTGGCCGCGTCGGCGCGATCCCCGATCGCGCCTACAGTCACTTCAGGCGAGGAATTCGCGCACGAACGGCGTCGCCGGGGCTTGGCTGACCTCGTGCGGCGTTCCGACCTGCTCGATGCGGCCGGCGTTGAGCACGGCGACGCGGTCGGCGAGATCCATCGCCTCGCTCTGGTCGTGGGTGACGAAGACGGTCGTCAGCCCGGTGCGGTCGTGGATTTCGCGCAGCCACAGGCGCAGCTCCTTGCGCACCTTGGCGTCGAGCGCGCCGAACGGCTCGTCGAGCAGCAGCACGCGCGGCTCGATCGCCATCGCGCGGGCGAGCGCGACGCGCTGGCGCTGGCCGCCCGACAATTGCGCCGGATAACGCGCGCCGAGGCCGGGAAGCTGCATCATGTCGATGAGCTCGTCGACCCGCCGCGCGATTTCGCGCCGGCTCGGCCGCGCGCGACGCGGCCTGACGGTCAGGCCGTAGGCGATGTTGGCGGCGACCGTCATGTGGCGGAACAGAGCGTAGGACTGGAAGACGAAACCGACCCGCCGCTCCTGCACCGTCAGCCGCGTCGCGTCGTCGTCGCCGAAGCTGAGCCGGCCGCTGTCGGCGGTCTCGAGCCCGGCGATGACCCGCAGCAGCGTGGTCTTGCCGCAGCCCGAGGGTCCAAGCAGCGCGACGAGCTCGCCCGGTTCGATCGTCAGGTCGATCCCCGAGAGGACCGTCTGGTCGCCGAAGCGCTTGCTGACGCCGGCGATCGCGATGCGCTGGCCGGCGGCGCGGGGCGCCTCGGTCGTGCGGCGGTCATCGCGCGGCTTGGCGCGCGATTCCCCTGTCGCTTCGCCACTCGAGCCAGGACTTGAAGCCGAGGGTGACCAAGGCGAGAAAGGCGAGGAGGGAGGCGAGCGCGAAAGCTCCGGCGACATCATACTCATTATAGAGGATCTCCACCTGGAGGGGGATGGTGTTGGTGAGGCCGCGGATGTGGCCGGAAACCACGGAGACCGCGCCGAACTCGCCCATCGCGCGCGCGTCGCACAGCAGCACGCCGTAGAGCAGCGCCCATTTGACGTTCGGCAGGGTCACGGTGAGGAAGGTCTTCCAGCCGCTCGCCCCCAGAGTCAGCGCGACTTCTTCCTCCGCCGAGCCCAGTTGCTGCATCAGCGGAATGAGCTCGCGCGCGACGAAGGGGAAAGTGACGAACAGCGTCGCCAGCGCGACGCCTGGCAGCGCGAAGATGACGTGCAGACCGTGCGCGGCCGTCCATGGCCCGAGCAGCCCCTGGGCGCCGAACGTCAGCACGAAGACGAGGCCGGCGACCACCGGCGACACCGACAGCGGCAGGTCGACGAGGGTGATCAGCAGGTTCTTGCCGACGAAGTCGAATTTGGCGATCGCCCAGGCCGCGGCGATTCCGAAGGCGGCGTTGAGCGGCACGACGATCGCCGCCACCGTGAGGGTGAGCGCGATCGCGGCGCGCGCGTCGGGGTCGAAGAGCGCCGTGACATAGGCGGCGGGGCCGTGCGACAGGGCTTCGCTGAAGACGATCGCCAGCGGCAGGACGAGGAACAGCGTCAGGAAGCCCAGCGCGACGGCGATCAGCAGCCGGCGGGCGCCGGGCGATTCGCTGGCGACCGCGCGCGGACTGAGCAGGACGGTCGGGAGGCCGATCTCAGACATCGCCGAGCCTCCGGCGACTCCAGGCGTGAAGGAGATTGATCGTCAGCAACATGACGAAGGAGACGGCGAGCATGATCGCGGCGACGCCGGTCGCTCCCGCGTAGTCGTATTCCTCGAGCTTGACGACGACCAGCAGCGGCGCGATCTCGGAGACGTAGGCGATGTTGCCGGCGATGAAGATCACCGAGCCGTATTCGCCGACGCCGCGCGCGAAGGCGAGCGCGAGGCCGGTGAGCAGGGCCGGGACGAGCGGCGGCAACGCGACGCGCAGGAGGGTTCGCAGCCGCGAGGCGCCGAGCGTCGCCGAGGCCTCCTCCAGCTCCTTGTCCAGCTCCTCGATCAGGGGTTGGACGGTGCGCACGACGAACGGCAGGCCGACGAAGGTCAAGGCGACGAGGATGCCCCAGCGGGTGAAGGCGATCTTGACGCCGATCGCGGCGAGCGGCGCGCCGAGCCAGCCGTTGGGCGCATAGAGCGCGGCGAGCGCGATGCCGGCGACCGCGGTCGGCAGCGCGAAGGGGAGATCGACCAGCGCGTCGGCGA
This sequence comes from Roseiarcus sp., assembly GCF_049514155.1. GTDB lineage: Bacteria > Pseudomonadota > Alphaproteobacteria > Rhizobiales > Beijerinckiaceae > Roseiarcus. The sequence continues at coordinate 4,212 of NZ_JBEKVH010000102.1, forward strand.
GCCGGCGGCCGGGGAAGCGGTAGCGCGTCAGCGTCCAGGCGACGACCGCGCCGAAGACGACGTCGATCAGCGCGGCGGCGAACGCGACGCCGAAGGTCGTCTTCAGCGCCGCCAGCACGCGCGGCTCCATCGCGACCGCCCACAGGCCGGCAAAACCGAGCGACGAGGCTTTGGCGACCAGCGCGCCGAGCGGCAGCAGGACGATCAGCGTCAAGTAGACGAGCGTGAAGCCGAGCGCCGGCGCGAAGCCGGGCAGCGCGCTCGGCTTCTTAAACGCGAGGCCGGCGATCGACAGGGTCATGAGGTCGGCGCGCGTCGTATTTGGACAGCGCTGCTCTCAGTCGTCATCACGAGCGACAGCGAAGCGATCCAGACGAAGCAACCGCCGCAATCCCTGAGTCTGGATTGCTTCGCGTTGCTCGCAATGACGGTGGAGATGATTCGACGGGAACGGGCCATGTTCTAATGCCCCGCCTTCTGGATCTGGTCGAACACGCCGCCGTCGGCGAAATGGGTCGCCTGCGCCTTTTTCCAGCCGCCGAAGGCGCCGTCGATGGTGACGAGGTTGAGCGTGGGAAAGCGCTTGAGATCGGCTGGATCGGCGAATTCGGGATGAGCGGGGCGGAAATAGTTCTTGGCGATGATCGCCTGCGCCGTCGGCGAATAGAGGAACTGCAGATAGGCTTCCGCCTGCTTGCGCGCGCCCTTGGCGTCGACGTTGGCGTCGACCACCGACACCGGCGGCTCGGCGAGAATCGACAGCGACGGCGCGACAATCTCGAACTGGTCCTTGCCGAACTCCTCGCTGGCCAGGAAGGCGTCGTTTTCCCAGGCGATCAGCACGTCGCCGAGGCCTCTCTGGGCGAAGGTGATGGTCGAGCCGCGCGCGCCGGTGTCGAGCACCGGCGCGTTTTTGTAGATCGCCGCGACGAAGTCCTTGGTCTTGGCCTCGTCGCCGCCGAACTTCTTTTCGCCGTAGGCCCAGGCGGCGAGATAGTTCCAGCGCGCGCCGCCGGAGGTCTTGGGATTGGGGGTGATCACCGAAACGCCGGGCTTCACGAGATCGTCCCAGTCGTGGATGCCCTTGGGATTGCCCTTGTGCACGAGGAACACGATCGTCGACGTGTAGGGCGCCGAATTGTTCGGCAGCCGCTTCTGCCAGTCGGCCGGGATCTTGCCCGTCTTGGCGGCGATCGCGTCGATGTCGGCGGCGAGCGCCAGCGTCACGACGTCGGCCTCGAGCCCGTCGATCACCGCGCGCGCCTGGGCGCCGGAGCCGCCGTGCGAGTTTTGGATCGTCACCGCCTCGCCGGTCTTCGTCTTCCACTCGGCGGCGAAGGCGGCGTTGATCGCCTTATAGAGTTCGCGCGTCGGGTCGTAGGAGACGTTGAGCAGCGTGACGTCGGCGCGCGCGGCGGTCGTCGCGGCTGTCGCCGCAAGGACGGCGAACCCGGCGAGCCAACCAAGGGAACGCAAGACAGTGAGGAATCGCATGCCGACTGATCCTTGCTCGATCGCTTGTGGCGTAATCTCTTTTCTATATCTATATGTTTAATAGATTTACTGCGCGATGGCAAGCGGACCTGCGGACGAGCGCGCCGCGGCGCGCGTTTACATCGCGGCGTTCGCCCACTAGGTTGCCCCGCCAATCGAGGATTCCCTGCCGATGCGCGCCGAAGCCGAACAGCTGGTCGAGACGATCAAGCAGTCCTTGGGACTGCTGAGGAGGCATCTTTGACGTCGATGCCGCGACGCGCCGCCTCGCCGAACTGAACGCCAAATCCGAAGATCCTGAGCTGTGGACCAAGCCGGACGCCGCGCAGAAGCTAATGCGCGAGCGGACGATGCTGCAGGATCGGCTGGGATCGCTCGCCAAGATCGAGCGCGAACTCGACGACGCGGCGACGCTGGTCGAGCTCGGCGAGCAGGAGGGCGATTCCGAGACCGAGAACGAAGGCCTGGCGCAGCTCAGGGCGCTGAAGGCGGAAGGCGAGCGCCGCGAACTCGAGGCGCTGCTGTCGGGCGAGGCGGACGGTCTGGATTCCTACGTCGAGGTGCATTCCGGCGCCGGCGGCACCGAAAGCTGCGACTGGGCGCGCATGCTGCTGCGCATGTACGTGCGCTGGGGCGAACGGCGCAAATTCGATGTCGAGGTGCTCGAAGAGACCGCCGGCGACGAGGCCGGCGTCAAGTCGGCGACCATTGTCATCAAGGGCCATAACGCGCACGGCTGGCTGAAGACCGAGTCGGGCGTCCACCGGCTGGTGCGCATTTCGCCGTTCGACGCCAACGCGCGCCGCCACACCAGCTTCGCCTCGGTGTGGGTCTATCCGGTGGTCGACGACCGCATCCAGATCGACGTCAACGAGGGCGATTGCCGCATCGACACTTACCGCGCTTCCGGCGCCGGCGGCCAGCACGTCAACAAGACCGAGTCGGCGGTGCGCATCACCCACATCCCGACCGGCATCGTCGTCGCCTGCCAGCAGGAGCGCTCGCAGCACAAGAACCGCGCCACCGCCTGGAACATGCTGCGCGCCCGGCTCTACGAGCGCGAACTCGAGATCAAGGAAGCCAAGGCGACCGCCGACGCCGCCTCGAAGACCGACATCGGCTGGGGCCACCAGATCCGTTCCTACGTGCTGCAGCCCTACCAGATGGTCAAAGACCTGCGCACCGGCCACACCTCGGGGACGCCCGCCGAAGTGCTCGACGGCGACCTCGATCCGTTCATGGAGGCCTCGCTCGCCCAGCGCCTCTCCGGGCGCACGGTGCAGGTCGAGGACGTCGATTAAGGCTTCGCGGTCGTCATGGCCGTCCCCGGACTTGATCCGGGGATTGACCCGGCCATCCAAGCCGTGACGGCGACGGCTGTGCGCGGAAGCGACGAGCGCGCCGCGCTTGCTTCGGCGCCTGGATGACCGGGTCAATCCCCGGATCAAGTCCGGGGACGGTCATGACGGCGCTAGGTAGATTGCGATTGCGAATCGCGCGCGGCCAGCCGCCAGACGATCAGCGTCAGCACGACGACCGGTATGCCGATCGTCGCCGTGGCGATGAAGAATCGGACGTAGCCGAACGCGTCGACCATCACGCCGGAGAGGCCGCCGACGAATTTGCCCGGCAGCGCGTAGAGCGAGGACAGCAGCGCGTATTGCGTCGCGGCGAAGGCGGGCGAGACCAGCGACGACATGGAGGCGATCAGCGCCGCGCCGGCGAAGCCCGAGGCGAAGCTCTCGACGCTGACGGCAAGCGTCAGCAGCGACATTTGCGCGCCCGAGGCGGCGAGATAGGCCAGCGTCAGGTGCGAGGCGGAGGCGGCGAAGCCGCCGATCAGCAAGCTCGGCATCCGGCCGAGCCGCGCCACCGCGACCCCGCCGCCGAACGCGCCCGCCATGCCGATCCACACGCCGTAAAGCTTGGAGACGGTGGCGATGTCGGACTTGGAGAAGCCGAGATCGATGTAGAGCGGATTGGCCATCACGCCGGAGACGAAGTCGGGCAGCCGGTAGATCGCCACCAGCGCGAGGATGACGACGAGCGTCGCGCCGTAGCGGCGGACGAGATCGGCGAGCGGCTCGCCGAACGCCGCGACCCGCGCCGCGGCCTCGCGCGGCGGCGAATCGAGCCGCGGCGACAGCAGGCAGCCGCCGATTCCCACGACCATCAAGCCCGCCATGGCGAGATAGGCGGCGCGCCAGCTGACGAAATCGGCGAGGTAGAGCGCGCCGGCGCCGGCGCACAGCATCGCCAGCCGATAGCCGAGCTGATAGATCGCCGCCATCATGCCTTGCCGCTCGGGCGGCGCCGCGTCGATGCGCCAGCCGTCGATCGTCGCGTCCTGGGTTGCGGCGGCGAAGGCGGTGAGGAAGGCGAAGACGACGTTCCAGGTCAGCGCCTGCGCGGGATCGCCGAAGGCGAGGCCGGCGAGGCCGAGCGCGACGCCGATCTGGGCGGCGAGCATCCAGCCGCGCCGGCGGCCGAGCAGCGCGCCGAAGCCGGGCGGATCGAAGCGGTCGATGATCGGCGCCCAGGCGAACTTGAAGGCGAAGGCGAGCGCGGCGTAGCTCATCAGCCCGATCGCCGAGCGCGACACGCCGGCTTCGCGCAGCCATACCGATTGGGTGGAGAAGATGAGCAGGAACGGCAGGCCGGAGGAGAAGCCGAGCGCCAGCATCAGCGCCAGGCGCGGGTCGCGCAGGACTTGCGACAGCGGCGGCGATTGGCGATGCGGCGCAGACATGCCGGCACCATGGCGCCGGAACGGTTAACGGCAAACTGTCGGCGGGCTGGGCGCCGGCCGCCGCGCGCTGGACAAAAAAGAAGCGCCGCCCCGCCAATGCGGAGCGGCGCTGGAATTCGGCGGCGTCGACTCAGAAGCGGTAGTTGGCGCCGACCTCGACGATGTTCTCGTAGTTCTTGATGGCGGCGATGTAGTCGAAATTGCCGGTCATCGCGACGTTCTTGCTGCCGTAATTGATGTAGTCGTATTCGCCCTTGATGCTCCAATGGGCGTCGAGCGCGTATTCGACGCCGACGCCGAGCAGCAGGCCGGTGTAGGTCGCGGCGCCCGCGGCGGACTCTCTTTCGGTGACCGGTCCGCCCTCGGTGTCGAAGGTGAAGCTGTAGGTGTCGCTGAACTTATAATGCGCCCAAGCGACGCCGATCTTGCCGAACACGAGCGCGTGGTCGAGCGCATAGCCGAAGCGCGCGGCCAGATCGCCGGCGACGTCGCTGCTCGTCTTCAGCGTTTCCGTGCCTTCGAAGTCGTTGAACGAAGTGGAGCCGGTCAGTCCGGAGCCCCACACTTCGCCTTCGACGCCGAGAACGAAATTCTGCATTTGATAGTTGCAGCCGGCTTGTGCGCCGCCGATGCCGCCGTTGGTGTTCATGCCGGCGCTCGGCATGTCCCAGACATCCGTCGTCGGAGTCCAGTTCGAGTTGCCCCAATCAATGCCCGCGTGAACGCCGACGTAGCAGCCGGTCCAGGTGAACGGCGCCATCGCGGGCGGCGTGGCAGGCCGCCCAGACCGCCAACCTGCTGCGCCACGCGACGGATCGCTCGCCGTTCTGGCGCAGCCGCATCGGCGCGGAGAAGGCATTGGCCAAGTTGCCGATTCTCTCTCGCGCCGATCTGCGCGACCAAGTGAGCCGGGAGGGCGCGCTGCTCGGCCCCGCCGATCGAATCGCCGTCAAGACGCATGCGAGCTCGGGGTCGTCGGGCGAGCCGGTGTCGTTCTTCATTTCGGAAATGAACGGGAACTACAACGCCCTTCGCTCGATTGCGCAGTATCTCCTCGAAGGCCGCGATCTCACCTTGAACCGGACCCGGATCAAGTCTTCGAAAAAGATGATCGAAGGCGGTTTGGCGGTCGAGCGCGAGAGGTCGTGGCTCGCCGCGCTCGCGCCCTACATCAAAGCCGGCGGCAGCAGACGCATGGATATTCTTCGTCCCGACATCGATCGGATGTGGGCCGAGATGAAGAAGGAGCCGATCGGCTATCTCGCGACGTCTCCGAGCGCGCTCGAGTCGCTGCTGCAGCGTGTGGAGCCGATCGAATTCAAACGCGCCGGACTGGCGATGCTCGTCCTCATCGCCGAGCCGCTCGATCCTGAGGTTCGTCGGCGCTTCGCCGAGGTCGGCGTGCCGGCGCGCGAGACCTACTCATGCGAGGAAGTCGGCCCGATCGCCTTTGAATGCGATCGCTGCGTCGGCCATTTCCATGTCGCGACCAGCAATGTGATCGTCGAGACGGTCGGCGAAGAGCGGCTCGCCGTCGACGGGTCGGCGGTCGGCGAAGTCCTCTTGACCCATCTCCATTCCTACGCGACGCCGTTCATCCGTTACGAGATCGGCGATCTCGCCGCGCTTGCCGAACGCTGCCCGTGCGGCCACGACGGGCCGACGCTGTCCAACATCGTCGGCCGCACCAAGGGCCTGCTGAAACATCCCGACGGTCGTCTGCTGCGCATCCATATCCGCGCCGGCGACATGACGGCGATCGCGCCGCTCGACGAATATCGAGTCCGGCAGACCGGCCCGGCGACGCTGGTCGTCGAGATCGGCGGGCGCGCGTCGCTGACGCCGGCCGAAACCTCGGCGTTCGTCGACGCGATGCGGGTCCGCGCCGGCGAGGGGTTCTCGATCGAGGTGCGCGCCGTCGAAAAGATCGACTGGGGCCGCAGCGTCAAGCGCCTGGGCTTCCACAACGAGATCTTGTGACGGACGCCCGGAAATGATCGCGACGCCGCCGCTCAGACCTTCTTCGGCATGGCGCAGGTCGTCAGGCCGAGCACGCTGTAGAGCGGGCACGAGCCGACGGCGCCGGTCGCGAGCGGGATGATTCCGATCCAGCCGACCCAGTTCCAGCCCGTCGCTGGCCAGAACAAGCCGAGCGCGAACGCGATCAGCGCCAGTCCGACGATGACGCGCAGGACGCGGTCGATGGTTCCGACATTGATCGTCATAAATCTCTCCTGGCTCCGATGGCGCGGCGGAACCTAGGACGGAGGAAACGGCGCGTCTGTGACCTCGTCACCCTTGCGTCGCGCTCGCTCGGGCGAGGCGGTCTGGGTCGACGATGACGATGTGGGCGCGTTCGACGCGAATGAGGCCTTCGCGTTCGAAGCGGTTGAGCGCCCGCGTCACGACTTCGCGCGCGCTGCCGAGTTCGGCGGCGATCGCCTGATGGGTGGCCTCGACCGCGCCATCGCGGGCGCGGGCGATGAGGAGGCGCGCGAGTCGTTCGGGCAGGGCGTGGAACAACACGTCGTGGATGACGACGACGAGTTCGCCGACCCGTTCGGCGTAGTTGCGCAACACGGCGCGGCGGAACGCCGCATCCTCCGCCAGCAGCCGCTCGAAGGCGGCGACCGGCACCAGCCGCGCCGCGACGTCGGTTTCGGCGATCGCTTCGGCCAGCATCGTTTCCTGGCGCAGCAGCGCCGAGGTGGTGAGCAGGCAGGAATCGCCGGCGCCGAGGCGATAGAGCACGACTTCGCGGCCGGTGTCGGCGGTCAGCCCGACGCGCACGCGGCCGCTCTCGACGACGATCCAGCCGCGGGCGGAATCGCCCGGGCGGAAGATGGTCTCGCCGGCGCGAAAACGCACCGGCAGGCCGCCGACGCGCCGCGCCGCCTGTTCGGCCTCGGCGGTTTCGTCCGGCCTGGTCTCGCCCATCGTCTGTCTACCTGCGCCGTCGGCGATTGGGCGCGCTTGGCAGGCTGCGTCAACTGCCGCCGCTTGGCGACGCGGCGCTCCGCCGCGCCGGTCGAGCGCTCTCGAGCCGCTTTTAGCTGTTGACAGGGTGGGATAGGCGAAAGATAAGGCGGCCCGATAGCGCCTCGGCTTGTCCGAGGCGTTTTCGCCTCCGGCCCAGCGCCGAAGGGGGAGTGTCCCGAGCGGCAAAGGGGGCGGACTGTAAATCCGCTGGCTAAGCCTTCGTAGGTTCGAGTCCTACCTCCCCCACCACTCTTTTCTCTACACTTGTTTTTGCAGCCAAATTCGTCGCCGATGGCCGGCCTTCGCCCTGCGGCGGGGGATGCGGAGTCCTTGCCTTCGCCAGCCGGACGGCGCCAGTTGAGTTTCGCTGCGAGTTGCGGCAATTGGACGTTCGGAAAGCCGGGACGAGCGCTTGGGGGCGGTCGATCCTGCTTCGGCGCGACGTGCGCGGGCGGCGAAGCCGGCGAAAGCGCAGCCGGTCGGGGGGTGGCATTGGGATCTTTCATTGCGCGCGCGCTGCAAATCGTCGCCATGTGCGGCGTCGTCGCGCTCGGCGGCTTCGTCTGGCGTCAATCGACCGAGAATTCGTTCATCGAAGCCTGCGTGTTCGGCATGATCGCGCTCAGCGTGTTCGCCGTCGGGGCGGGCTTCGCCGACGCCAAGGTCGCGGGTCGGGGATCGACGATGCTCACCCTCGAACCGCCCGCAGAAAGCGGCCTCAACGCCGCGGAGCAGCGCTTCGCCGCCGATCTCGCGGTGATCGTCAAGCTGCTGCAAGCGCACGTGACCGCCAACGCCGGCTATTCGGAATCGCTGGCGCGCGCCAACGTCGACCTGCCGCAGTTGAACACCTCGGACGAGATCCGCGCCGTGGTGCTGACGCTGATCGAAGAGAATCGCAAGATCCAGACCAAGATGGACGAGCTGTCGGCCAGCCTCGACGAGTCGGTCAACAAAATCGAGAAGTTGCGCTCCAATCTCGCCGACGCCAACGACAAGGCGATGCGCGATTCGCTGACCGGGCTCGGCAATCGGCGCTTCTTCGATGAGGAACTCGATCTCTCGTTGAAGGACGCCGACGCTCTGTGCCTGTTGATGTGCGACCTCGACCGCTTCAAGGCGATCAACGACAAATTCGGCCATGCGGTCGGCGACATGGTGCTCAAGCAGTTCGCCGACATTTTGGCTGCGGCGGCGCGCCGCGACGATTTCGCCGCGCGGCTCGGCGGCGAGGAGTTCGCCATCGTCATGCCCGGCATTTCGCCGATCGAGGCGGCGCGGCTGGCCGAGCAGATCCGCCGCCAGCTCGAGGGGAAGAAGTGGATGCTCGGCAGCGGCGCGGCGCTCGGCAAGGTGACGGCCTCGTTCGGGGTCGCGCGCCGACGCGCCGGCGACTCCGCGGCCGACCTGTTCAAGCGCGCCGACGCCGCGCTCTATCGCGCCAAGTCGGACGGCCGCAATCGCGTCTTCGCCGATCTCGACGCCTGAGCGCCCGGCCGCGCGCCTTGGTGGGGCGCCGCGAATGTGTTAGCCAAAGACAGCGGCGACGGCGTCTGGTCGATTGCGCGAGCCTCACCTCGAGCGAACTGACGCGCCGGCGCGCGCCGCGACGGTCAAGGGTCGAACGCGCCAAAGGGCAAGCCACGAATTGAGGGAGCCCGACGCGATGAGCGGCGAGAGTCTAGCCCGCGCCCGTGAAATCCTGCAGCGCCTGGTCGGCTTCGCCACCGTCAGCGACCGCTCCAATCACGCGTTGATCGATTACGTTCAGGGCTATCTCGAAGACCTCGGCGTCGCGACCTGGCGCGCGCCCAATTCCGCAGGCGACAAATCGGCGCTGATGGCGACGATCGGCCCGGCGGTCGAAGGCGGAATCGTCCTGTCCGGCCACACCGACGTGGTGCCGGTCGACGGCCAGAAGTGGAGCGGCGACCCGTTCGTCTTGCGCGAGGCCGACGGCCGGCTCTATGGGCGCGGCGCCTGCGACATGAAAGGCTTCGATTCCGTCGCGCTGGCGATGGTCCCCGAATTTCTCGCCGCCGGACTGAAGCGGCCGATCCATATCCTGCTCAGCTACGACGAAGAGACGACCTGCCTCGGCTCGCGCGACCTCATCGCCCGTTTCGGCTATGAGACGCCGCGCCCGGCGCTGGCGATCGTCGGCGAGCCGACGATGATGACCGCGGCCGACGCGCACAAGGGCGTCGCGACCTTCCACACGCGCGTCACCGGCGTCGAAGCGCACTCGGCCAAGCCGGCGCTGGGCGCCAACGCGGTGGCGATCGCCGCCGACATCGTCAGCGAGATCGGCCGGCTGGCGCGCGTCTACGAAGCGGCGGAACTTTGCGACCCGCGCTTCGACCCGCCCTATTCGACGCTTTGCGTCGGCGTGATCCACGGCGGCACGGCGCGCAACATCCTCGCCCGCCAATGCGACTTCCAATGGGAGTTCCGCGGTCTGCCGGGCGTGTCGGTGGCCGAGGCGGCGGCGAAGGTCCAGGCCTTCGTCGATCAGGTCGCCTTGCCGCGCCTGACCCGCTTCGTCAGCGGGCCGACGATCGAGACGATCATGGACGTCGACGTGCCGGCGCTCGCCGCTCAGGCCGACAATGCCGCCGCCTCGCTGGCGCTCAGGCTGACCCGCTCGAATATTCTGAACGCCGTCTCCTACGCCACCGAAGCGGGGCACTTCCAGGCCGCCGGCCTGCCGACAATCGTCTGCGGGCCCGGCTCGATCGACCAGGCGCACAAGCCCGACGAATTCGTCGCGATTTCGCAGCTCGCGGCCGGCCTCGATTTCATGCGCGCTTTGGCGGTCGAGCTAGCGCGCTGAGGCGGCCTTCGCCTCGGCCATCGCCGCAACGAAGCGGCGGAAGAGGTAGTGGCTGTCGCGCGGCCCCGGCGAAGCCTCGGGATGGTACTGCACCGAGAAGGCCGGGCGGTCGGTCAGCGCGATGCCGCAGTTCGAGCCGTCGAACAGCGACACGTGGGTCTGGCGCGCGTTGGCCGGCAGCGTCGCCGGATCGACGGCGAAACCGTGGTTCATCGACACGATCTCGAC
>NZ_JBEKVH010000103.1:0-16205 GCF_049514155.1 Roseiarcus sp.
TGTTGAAAACCTCTTTCGGGTCGCGCCCCGCCAGAAGCTGATCCAGGGTGTCCTTCTTGATCGCCATATGCGCCCTCCACCGGCGTCACTATGGCCCCGCACACAAGATTCCTGACAGTCCCAGTCCGCCGTCTCGACGGACAGTCCGTCGCACGCATCCACGCCGACCTGACGGCGGAAATATCAGACTTGCCGACCGCGCACCGGCTCGCTGAGAACGCAAACGTCGCCTTCATGGGCGACACCAAAGGCGGAGCCTTCGACATTGAGGGAAGCTTGGCGCGCGCTTGGCTCACCGAACCGCTCAACGCCAACGGCCGGCCCAATAGCGACGTGCTCGCCCCTTGGATCAATGGTCTCGACCTGACGCGGCGCGGACGCGACATGTGGATCGTCGACTTCGGCTGGATCATGAGCGAGCGCGAAGCGACGCTATACGAGGCGCCGTTTTCACATGCCGTCGAAAAGGTGAAGCCGGAGCGAGAGGGCAATCGTCGGGCGACTTATCGCGACAATTGGTGGCGGCATGTTAAACCACGCCCGGCGATGTGGACTGCGCTGCGCACCGAATCAAAGACGCGTTATCTCGTGACGCCAACAGTCGCGAAACATCGTGTCTTTGCGTGGGTCGAAACCGGCGTCTGTCCGGATCACCAACTCATCGCCATTGCCCGCGACGACGACACGACCTTCGGCATTCTGCATTCGCGCTTCCACGAAGCGTGGTCGCTGCGGCTCGGCACATGGCTCGGCGTCGGCAACGATCCGCGCTATACCCCGACCACCACCTTCGAGACCTTCCCCTTCCCCGCCGGCCTGACGCCGAACATTCCCGCCGCCGATACCGCCGCCGACCCGCGCGCGCAAAGAATCGCCGCCGCCGCGAAGACGCTCGACGATCTGCGGCGCGCGTGGCTCAACCCGCCCGATCTCATCGAGATCGTGCCCGAAGTGACGCCGACCGCAGCAGCAGGCGAGGCGCCGGGCCGCTATCCCGACCGCATTCTGCCGAAGAATGTCGAGGCGGCGGTCAAGCTCAAAGCGCGCACGCTGACCAATCTCTACAACCAGCGCCCGCGCTGGCTCGCCGATGCGCACGAGGCCCTCGACCGCGCGGTGGCGAGCGCCTACGGCTGGCCGGAGGACGTCGCGACCGACGACGCCCTGCAACGCCTGCTGGCGCTCAACCTCGAACGCGCGGCGGCGCAAGCAAAGGCCGAAGGCGAAGCGGGCTGAGGCGTCGCTCGACCCATGACCGGGCCTCGAAGCCAAGCCCGTCCTCGCCGGCCGTCGATCGATCGGCGGCGCTCGGGTCTTTCGGAATCTCAGAATATGTGATATGTTTGTCTTCGGTTCAACTTTCCCTTTTCGGACCCGCCCGCCGATGAACGAGACCGTTTCCCCTTCCCTTTCCTCCAACGCGCGCGGTCCCGTCGGTCCGGCCGGAGACGACGCGCCGGCTGGCCCGGCGCCGGCCTTGACGGCGCGTAAGATATTGATCTTACGTTGTTATCTCCTGCAGCGTCAAGCGTTTTGCTTGACGTTGCTTGACAAACCTTGACGAAATTTGACGCGACTTGACGACGGCGCTTGACGGCGCGCGCGGCGCTGAGCGAGCGCGAGGGCGCCCTCAGGCCAATTCCGGAAAATCCTCGATCCTGAATTCGCGCTCGGCGCGCGCGCCGACTTCGGCGAGTTCGGCTTCGCGCTGGCGAAGCGCGACGCGGCGGATCTTGCCCGACATGGTCTTGGGCAGCTCGACGACGAACTCGATCCGTCGGATGCGCTTGTACGGCGCGAGCCGATCGCGCAGGAACGTGAACACCGACAGCGCGACGGCGCGGTCGCCGTCCTCGGATTTGGCCAGCGTCACATAGGCCTTGGGCACCGTCATGCGGATCGGATCGCGCGCCGGCGTCACCGCCGCCTCGGCGACCAGCGGATGCTCGAGCAGCGCGCTTTCGAGCTCGAACGGACTCAGGCGATAGTCGCTCGACTTGAACAGGTCGTCGACGCGGCCGACATAGGTGAGGAAGCCTTCGCCGTCGCGCGAGGCGATGTCGCCGGTGCGATAATGTTCGCCCTCGATCGCCTCCAGCGCGCCGTCGTCGTCGAGATAGCCGGGCGTCAGTCCGAGCGGTTGGGCCGAGAGCGGCAAAGAGATCTCGCCGTAGTCGGATTCAAGTCCCTCGACGTCGAGCAGCACGACGCGATAGCCCGGCAGCGGCCGCCCCATCGCGCCGACCACCAGCTTCTGCCCCGGCGGATTGCCGACCATCATCGTCGTCTCGGTCTGGCCGTAGCCGTCGCGCAGCGTCAGGCCCCAGGCGCGCCGCACCTTCTCGATCACGTCCGGATTGAGCGGCTCGCCCGAAGAGCAGATCTCGCGCAACGCCACGTTCCACTGGCCGAGATCGAGCTGGATGAACTGGCGCCAGACGGTCGGCGGGGCGCAGAACGAGGTGATCGGATGGGCGGCGAGATCGTCGAGGACGGCGCGCGGCTCGAAGCGCCGCGCCAGCGCGACCGCGGTCGCGCCGGCGTTCCATGGCGCAAAGACGTTCGACCACGCGTGCATGGCCCAGCCGGGCGAAGAGATGTTGAGATGCATGTCGTCGGGCTGCAGGCCGAGCCCGTACATCGTCGTCAGATGGCCGACCGGATAGCTCGCATGGGTGTGCAGCACCAGCTTCGGCTGCGCCGTGGCGCCGGAGGTGAAATACAGCAGCAGCGGGTCGCTCGGCAGCGTCGGCGCGTCGGCCTCGAAATGCGGGCTCGCCCGCATGAGCTCGGCCCAGTCGCTCCAGCCCGCCGGCGCGCCGCCGACCGCGACGCGCGCCAACAGGCCGTCGCCGCGCCCCTCGAATTTCTCCGTCGCCGCCGTCTCGGCGACGACGAGGCGCACGCGGCCGCGCGACAGGCGTTCGGCGACGTCGGCGTCGGCGAGCTGCGGCGGCGCCGGGATGACCACCAGGCCGAGCTTCATCGCCGCCAGCAGCGCGATCCACAGCGGCGCGACATTGCCGAGCATCAGCAGCAGTCGGTCGCCGCGCTCGGCGCCGAGCGCGCGCAGGGCGTTGGCGACCCGCGAGGAAGCCTCCGACAGTTCGGCGAAGGAATAGGTCTCGGTCCGTTCGCTGAGCAGCACCAGCGCCGGCCGCTTGCCGTTGGGGCCTGCGGCGAGTTCGTCGTCGAACCAGTCGAGCGCCCAATTGAAGCAATCGAATTTCGGCCAAGCGAATTTCGCTTTGGCGGTCGAATAGTCGGTCCGCAGCGCGAGAAGGAAGTCGCGGGCGTCTTTGAATTCTTCGCTCGGCATTGTCAGGTCACGCGTCCCGGCGCGGCAGGACCAGGCAGGAAAGGCCCGGCAGGTCGGATTCCCGGCGCGCCGCGGTTATCTGCCACAGCGGCCTGCCCATCGAAAGAGCTTTCGTCAATTCGATGACGCCCTCTCCCGCATTTGCTCGGCGCGACTGCGTCGACCGCTACCCTCGCCTTTTCTTCGGCGCGTAAGGGTTCTCGCCGCCCGAGCGCATGGAAAGCCGGATCGGAACGCCGAAGAGACCGAACGTCTCGCGCAGGCCGTTGACGAGATAGCGCTTGTAGCTCTCGGGAATGTTCTCGACCTGGTTGCCGAACAGAATGAAGAACGGCGGCCGCGCCTTCGGTTGGGTCATGTAGCGGATCTTGACCCTGCGGCCGGAGACCGCCGGCGGCGGCGTCGCCTCGACGACCGGCGCCAGCCAACGGTTGAGCCGTCCGGTGGCGATGCGCTTGTTCCAGACTTCGTGAGTGGCGATCACCGCCTCGAGCAACTTGTCGACATGGGCGCCCGTGAGGCCGGAAACCGGGATCACGCGCGTCCCCTTGAGCTGCGGCAGCAGGCGGTCGGACTCGGCGCGCAGCTCCTGCGCCTTGCCGCTCTTGTCGTCGACGAGATCCCATTTGTTGAGGCCGATGACCAGCGCGCGGCCCTCGCGTTCGACCAGATCGGCGATCGTCAGATCCTGCTTCTCGAACGGGATCGTCGCATCGAGCAGCAGCACGACGACTTCGGCGAAACGCACGGCGCGCAGCCCGTCGGCGGTGGCGAGCTTCTCCAGCTTCTCGACCACGCGCGCGCGCCGGCGCAATCCCGCGGTGTCGAACAGCTTGATGCGGCGACCGCGCCAGTCCGTCTCGAGGCCGATGCTGTCGCGCGTCAGGCCGGGCTCCGGCCCGGTCAACAGCCGCTCTTCGCCAAGGATGCGGTTGAGCAGCGTCGACTTGCCGGCGTTCGGCCGGCCGACGACGGCGATCTGCAACGGCCTTTCCGGATCGTCCTCGCTGCCGTCCTCCTCTTCGCCAAGGACGAGCGGCGCCGCCGCGTCTTCCGCCGACCCGTCGCTGTGAGCGCTCTGCGGCAGGACGGCGGCGAGCGCGTCGTAGAGATCGCTGAGGCCCTCGCCGTGTTCGGCGGAAATCGCGATCGGGTCGCCGAGGCCGAGGCTGAAGGCTTCATAAGCGCCGTCGCGCCCGGCCGACCCTTCCGCCTTGTTGGCGACCAGGATCACCGGCTTGCCCGAGCGGCGCACGCCTTGGGCGAAGTGACGATCGCCTTCGGTCACGCCGGCGCGCGCGTCGATGAGGAAGAGCACGGCGTCGCAATCGGCGAGCGCCGCCTCGGTCTGGGCGCGCATGCGCCCCGCCAGCGTCTCGCCGTCGCCGGTCTCCAGGCCGGCGGTGTCGACGATGGTGAAGACGAGGTCGCCGAGCCGCGCTTCGCCTTCGCGGCGGTCGCGGGTGACGCCAGGCTGGTCGTCGACCAGCGCCAGCTTGCGGCCGACGAGCCGATTGAACAGCGTCGACTTGCCGACGTTGGGCCGGCCGATGACGGCGACTTTGGCGCTCATGGTCGCTGGCGCCGCCGCGCGCTCACTTGGCCGGACGGTTGGCGGCGACGAGTCCGAACAGGCTTTCGGCGCTGCGCTTCTCCGCCGCCGGCGCTTCCGGATCGGCGACGACGAGATCGAGCTCGCGGCCCGCTTCCGAATAGTCGCCAGCGTCGAGCGCGATCACGCCGAGCGCGAGCCGCGCGGTGAAACGATAGGCGCCGGTCGGCGCGGCGAGCGCTTCGAAGGCGGGTTTGGCCGCAGCCACGTCGCCCTCATCCAAGCGCAACAGCGCGCCGCGCAGCTTGGCCGCGTCCTGGAACAGCGGGCCGATCGAGCGGTCGGCGGCGAGCGTGTCGTAAACGGCGAGCGCGCCCTTGGAATCGGTCTTGCTTTGCACGGCGGCGCCGGCGAGGCGCGCGAGCGTCTGATAGCCGTGCGGCGCATTGGCGGCGAGCGCGGCGAGCGCCGCCTGAGCATCGGCCTCCTTTCCGTCGCGATCGAGCGCCAAGGCCTGCTGGAAGGCGGCGCCGGCCGCCTGCTGCTCGGCGAGCTTTCGATTCTCGTAAAAACGGTAGCCGCCGGTGGCGAGCACAATCAGCGCCGCGCCGGCGATGATGAGGTTCTGGTGCTTCTTCCAGAACTCGAGCGCCTTGTCGCGGCGGACTTCCTCATCAACTTCCTGAAAGATGTCGCTCATCGTCTTACCTGTCGCCTGTGGCGACCGCTTCTGGCGCGCCGCCGCCGCGAAGCGAGGCCGTTAGCACGTTGGGCGGGCGAAAGCGAGCGATCCGGCCAGGAGAGTCGCCTGCCGCAGCCGACGCTCCAAAGCGCCGGCGGCGCCGGCCAGCGGACCCGGCTGGGCGCCGCCCCACAAGGTTCGGTTGGCCTAATGCCCAAGGTCGGCCGCAGGACCAGGCCCGCAATTTCGAATATGCAATTGCGCAAGCAGCCGTCTCGCGCCGATCAATGCGCCTCGATTTTGGCGCTGGATCGTGCAGGAGTTTGCAATCAGGCGTATATCGGTTCGCCCGAACCAACTCGCCCGCGCGGAACTGTCTATGTTAGAGTTCGCGCGCGTTCCTTACAGGTCGCGATTGAGAGGAAGCCCAATAATGGTCGATACCACATCGAAATGCGTCAACCGCCGCACTGTGCTCTTCGCCGCCGCTGGCGCGGCCCCGCTGCTTGCGCTCGGCGCAGGCTCGGCAAGCGCGGCCGGCCTGCCGCAGACGGCCGTCGCCTATCAAACGACGCCGAAGGACGGCAAGCAGTGCGACCAATGCAACTTTTTCGTTGCGCCGTCCTCGTGCAAGTCCGTGGCGGGCACGATCGCGCCGACCGGCTGGTGCAAGCTGTGGGTCAAGAAGGCCTGAGCGGAAGTACCCAATTTTTCAATCTGGCTTCCCTTGGCGCTGCCAAAGTGGAACCATAAGGTTCGAATCGCGAAGCGCGCCCCCGCCAGGGCTGAACTTGGCGAGGGCGCGCGCGCTCGTAGAGGGGAGAGCGCATGCGAATGAAGAAGCGGGCGGCCCGTTTGGACGCACGGCAGGTTCGAAGCGGCGTCTTCGCCGCCTCGGCGCTGCTCGTTGCTTTCGCACTATCGTGGCTGTTCGCGACCGACCCGGCCAATGCAGTGCCGAGCTTCGCCCGCCAGACCGGCCAGCCCTGCGCCGCCTGCCACACCGCCTTTCCCGAGCTGACGCCGTTCGGCCGCCGTTTCAAACTCGCCGGCTATACGCTGCAAGGCGGCGATTCCAAGTTCCCGCCGATCGCGGCGATGCTGCTGCCGACCTTCAGCCACACCGCGGCGCCTTACGATTCTCCTTCGTCTCCTAGTCTTCAGGCCGTGCCTCCGCCGCCAGGGCTGCACGCCAACGACAATTTCGTCACCCAGCAGGCGACTGTCTTCTACGGCGGCCAAGTTTACGGCAATCTCGGCGCCTTCATCCAGGTGACCGGCGATCCGGTCGGCGGCGCCGTGAACCTCGACAGTTCCGACGTGCGCTACGTCGACAGTTTCAAGTTGTTCGACAAGGACGCCTACTGGGGCGTGACCGTCAACAATTCCCCGACCGTGCAAGATGTGTGGAACACGACGCCGGCATTCGGCTGGCCGCAGGCGACGTCGGCGGTCGCTCCGGCGTTCACCCCGCCCGGCACGCGCATCGAAGGCGGCTGGGGTCTACCGGCGATCTTCGGCGCCGGCGCCTACATTTTCTGGAACGACGTGCTTTACGCCGAGCTGACCGCCTATAGCGGCGTCTCCAAGACAGTCAGCGAGGCGCTGGGCGACGAGCCCGGCACAACGCCTGACGTCTCCCAGGGCGTGCAGCCGTACTGGCGGCTGGCGATCGAGCCGCACTGGGGCGACCACTACCTCGAGGTCGGCACGTTCGGCATGTACGGGCAGATCGTGCCGCAGAGCGCGTTCGGCTTTGGCGTCGACACCTACACCGACGTCGGCTTCGACTCGCAGTACCAGTACGACGGCGACAAATACAGCGTGACCGTCAAGCTGACTGACATTCTCGAATACCAGAGGCTGAGCGCCAGCGTCGCAAACGGCTTTGCATCGAACACCAACGACCGACTCAACAGCTTCAAGGCCAACGCGTCATTCGTGTGGGACCACACCTACAGTCTTGGCGCCGGCTATTTCAACGTATCGGGCACAAACGACTGCCTGATTTACGGACCCTGCGGCTCCAGCCTCAGCGCCAGCAGCAGCCCCAACGGCGACGGCCTCATCGCCGACGTCGCCTACTTGCCGTTCAGCCACGGCAGCCCAGGCCTGTACTCGACCTGGAACGCCCGTCTCGGCGTGCAGTACACGCACTATCTGCACCTCTACGGCGGCACGACCAATTTCGACGGCAGCAACCTCGGCGCGATGCACAACGCGTCGGGCAACGACACGTTGTTGCTTTATGCTTGGCTGATGTTCTGAGGCCGGCGCGGCGACGACGAAGGGAGGAATCGCGCATGCGGAGCGAAGCCGACATCCATGGCCTGCCGCGCAGCGATCGCGTTGTGCGAAGAGTCGAATATCCACGCCTCGCAGCGCTCGCCTTGGCGGCGCTGATCGTCGGCGCAACGGCGGCGCGCGCCGACGTCCTCAATTTCCAGGCCGATCTCACCGGCGGCCGCGAAGTGCCCTCCAATGACAGCCCGGCGACAGGCCATGTTGATGCGACCTTGGACACCAGCACCAACATGCTGACGTGGACGTGCGTCTACTCACGCCTCTCCGCGGCGCCGATCGGCGCGCATTTCCACGGGCCGGTTTCCTATGTCGGCGCGACATCGGAAGAAAACGCGCCGATCCAGGTCGGAACACCCGGCAACCTGGCGAGTCCGTTCAGCGGCAAGGCCGTCATCGACGCCACCCAGGCGCAGGACCTGAAAATCGGCCGCTGGTACTTCAATCTTCACTCGACGAAGTTCCCCGCTGGGGAAATTCGCGGACCCGTCGTTCGGAAATAACGCGAGACGTCAGCGTGGCGCTCGTACTCGCGGCGCCGAACGACAGGCGCTGAAAGGCCTCGACCGGACGAGCGAAAAACAAGGGAGAAGCGCGATGCCTCGCGACGGCGCGGCGCGAAGCGGACGCGTCGGCGGTCGGGCGCTTGTCGCCGTCGGCCTCGCCGCCGCGCTCTTTGCGCCGGGGTCCGCATTCGCTGAGGACGTGCAGCCCAAAGTCTCGCCCGACCTCATCGACGACGTCCCGTCGACCAAACAGGACCCCTACCCCGCTTTCGACAATTTCGCCTGGCGCGCTTTCATCGCGCTGGCCTGGCCGGCAAAGACGGACCTGGCCCATCGCGGCGAGCCCGACCGCACGAAGACGCTGGCCGACCCTGGCCCCCGCGTGTGGGAGACCTTCAAGGCGCGTTACGAAGTCTTTCAGCGCGGGCCCGACGGCCAGCCGCTCGCGCCGGCAGAATGGGCGAGCTATGACGGCGTGAACCCCTGCGGCGCCGACGCTGACAACCGCGCCAAGACTCTCGCCTCGTTCGTTTCCTTCGCCGATTTCAATCAGGCGAGCTTCACGCCGGGCAGATTTCTCGGCCCGCTGGTGGCGCAGAATGGCGCCTATGTACGCTACGAGGTCAGGATCAACGAGGCTGAGTTCGACTCGATCGTCGGTCACCACTGGTTCGAGCCCGACCGCGCGCCGTCGCTCGCATCACCGGCCCATTTCGAGGTCGGATCGATCGCGGTGAAAGCGGCCTGGCGCATTCTCGACCAGACCGACACCCCCGCCGTCCGCAGCCGCTACTACGTCGTCACGAGCGCGCAAGTGGTCGACGTCGCCAAGAGCCTCGCCGCCGGCAAGCCCGTCTGCGCCGCGCACGACATCGCCTTGGTCGGACTGCACATCACGGTCAAAACGAAGTACCGGCCGCAGCGGCTGTGGAGCACGTTCGAGCAGGTCGACAACGTGCCGCCGATCGGCCGCGGCGACGCGCGCGAACCGGATGCGAAGGACGCCAACGCGCCCTATTCGTTCAACGACCCGGCCAAGGAGCAAACCGACATCGAGCCGCCACTGGACTCGCCTTCGGCCCAACCGGTCGGACCGACCAACCCACCGAAGACTGATCCCGAGCCGACGCAGGTCGTGCGCAGGCGGCCGATCAATCCCGAGACCATGGCGGTGAACCGCGCCTACTGGTCGCTGCCGGAGATCCGCGGCACGGTCTGGGCCAACTACATGCTGGTGGCGACGCAATGGCCGACGGTGACGCAACCGCCCACGCCCGATAACGATGGGCGGTACTTTCCCGGCCCGCGCATCGATCCGAACACGCCCGGCGAGCCCTATCAGGTCGACGAAAAGAAAGACGAACCGGACGAGAATCTCGCCAACGTCACGATGGAGACTTACGCGCAGGATGCGCCGGCGAGCTGCATGTCTTGCCACAACGCCGTCTCCAACGCGCTTGGCCGCGACTTCGTCGCGATTCTGCCCGGCGGCGATTGACGTCGCCCCGCGCGAGGCGCTGTCACTTCGCCTTGTCGAGGACCCTGACGCCGACGATCGCGTAGCGGCCGGCGTCGATGTCGAAAGCAACGCGGTCGCCGACGTGAACGTCTGCGCTGAGGCGCAGCGGCTCGACGCGATACATCATCTCCATCGCGCACATGAAGCCCTTGATCGCCTCGTGATCGAGGGTCAGCCACCCTTTGGCGTAGTCGACCGCGGTGACCACGCCGACACCGTGAAAGACGCCAGTCGCGGCGGTTTCCTGCGCCTGCGCCGAAGACCCGTCGACAATCTGCGCCGAACCGGCGCCGCGCTCGTCGGCGATCGCGCCCCACGCCGCGGCGGCAACGACGACCGAAACCTTCGCAGCGCGCGCCAGCGGCGCCGACATGGCTTTCTCCCTCGGAGCGGCCGTTGCGGTTTATAGCACGCTTCCTCGGTCCGCGGCGACAGCGGTCGCGCGCCGCTGACCGGTCGTCAGTCGAATTCCATGATTACGGCGTCGACCGCCAGCGAGTCGCCGACCTTGGCGACGATCTTCTTCACCGTCGCGGCGCGCTCGGCCGAAAGCTGGTTCTCCATCTTCATCGCCTCGACGACGCAGAGCGGGTCGCCGGCGCGCACCTGCTGACCTTCCTTGACCGCGATCGACTTGACCAGACCTGGCATCGGGCAGTGCAGCGCGCGGGATAGATCCGCGCCCTCGCGCTCGATCATCAGCGCGGCGAGCGCGGCCTCGCGATGGGTATAGACGCGCGCCGCGACCGCGACGCCGCGATGGGCGAGCGCGAAGCCGTTGAGGATCGCGCGCACCTGCACCGCGGTCGACTTCTCGTCGATGTCGCCGCGCCACACCGGCTCGCCCGGCGTCCACGGCGAGTCGACGCGCAGCCTGCGCCCATCGGCGAACACGACGTCGACGCCGCCCTCGCGCGGCTCGACTTCGACGTCCACGCGCGTCGCGCCGAGCAGGACGGCGCGCTTCAGATCGAGGGACCGGTTCCAGCCGGCGCGAAACTGTCCGGAAAGCTCGCGCTTACGCACGTTGTGGACGTGATCGACGTGCACGGCGACGGCGGCGATGACGGCCTGCGTCTCGCCCGCCGCGACCAGCGGCGAGAAGCCGTCGGGAAATTCCTCGGCGATGAAACCGGTCGACAGACGTCCCGCGCGCCAGCGCTCGTGCTGCATCAGCGCGGAGAGGAACGGAATGTTGTGGCGGATGCCGTCGATGACGAAGGCGTCGAGCGCATTGGCTTGCGCCTCGATCGCGCTCAGGCGGTCGCCCGCGTGGGTGACCAGCTTGGCGATCATCGGATCGTAATGGATCGAGATTTCGCCGCCCTCGTAGACGCCGGTGTCGTTTCGCACCGTGACGCCCTCGACGGTTCCTTCCGCCGGCGGGCGATATTTCACCAACCGCCCGGTCGAGGGCAGGAAGCCGCGCGTCGGGTCCTCGGCGTAGACGCGGCTCTCGATCGCCCAGCCCTCGAGCTTCACATCGGCCTGGGTCAGGCGCAGAGGCTCGCCATAGGCGCTGCGGATCATCTCCTCGACCAGGTCGACGCCGGTGACGAGCTCCGTCACCGGATGCTCGACCTGGAGCCGCGTGTTCATCTCGAGAAAGTAGAAGCTGCGGTCCTGTCCGGCGACGAATTCGACCGTGCCGGCCGAGTCGTAGTCCACCGCTTTGGCGAGCGCGACCGCCTGCTCGCCCATCTTGCGCCGGGTCTCATTGTCGAGCAGCGGCGACGGCGCCTCCTCGATCACCTTCTGGTTGCGGCGCTGGATCGAGCATTCGCGTTCGCCGAGATAGACGACATGGCCGTGCTTGTCGCCGAGCACCTGGATTTCGATGTGGCGGGGATTGACGATGAACTTCTCGACGAAGACGCGATCGTCGCCGAACGACGACAAGGCTTCGGATTTGGCGCGCGCGAAACCCTCGGCGACCTCCTTGCGCGAATGGGCGATGCGCATGCCTTTGCCGCCGCCGCCCGCCGAGGCCTTGATCATCACCGGATAGCCGATCTCGTCGGCGATCTCGGCGGCGCGCTCGGGACTGTCGATGACGCCGATATGGCCCGGCACGGTCGAGACCTTGGCGGCGTTGGCGAACTTCTTCGATTCGATCTTGTCGCCCATCGCCTCGATGGCGCGCGGATTCGGGCCGATGAAGACGATGCCCTCAGCGGCGAGCGCGTGCGCGAAGGCGGCGCGTTCGGAGAGGAAGCCGTAGCCCGGATGCACCGCCTCGGCGCCGGTTTCCTTGCAGGCGGCGACGATCTTGTCGATCAGCAGGTAGGACTGCGCGGCCGGCGGCGGGCCGATGGCGATCGCCTCGTCGGCCATCTCGACGTGCAGCGCGTCCTTGTCGGCCTCCGAATAGACCGCGACCGTCTTCACGCCCATCTTGCGCGCGGTCTTGATGACGCGGCAGGCGATTTCGCCGCGGTTGGCGATGAGAATCTTGTTGAACATTGGCGTCCCGGCTCGGAAAGCCCCGAGCCCTCCCCCCTCGCGCCGTTCTTAGGAGAACGCGGGCGGCGCGTAAACCTGAGCGGCGCCTCGCCCGCCTAGCCCATTCGGCTAATCGTCGGCCTTCAGGCGGCAGCCGTCGTCGGAATGGTCAGGCCGCGTTGCACCGCCGGCCGCGCCAGCGCCATCTCGAGCCAGCGCGGAACCTCTTCGAATGCGCTCCAGCCGACCAGATCGCCGGCGCCGTAGAACCCGATCAGATTGCGCACCCAGCCGAGGATAGCGATGTCGACGATCGTGAATTCGTCGCCCATCATCCAGCGACGGCCGGTAAGGCGCGTCTCCAGCACGCCGAGCAGGCGCTGCGACTCCTTGCAGTAGCGCTCGAGCGGGCGCTTGTCCTCGATCTCGCGACCGGCGAATTTGTGGAAGAATCCGACCTGGCCGAACATCGGCCCGATCGACGCCATCTGGAAGAACACCCACTCCAGCGCCTCGTAGCGCCTGGCCGGGTCGATAGGTATGAGCTTGCCGGTCTTCTCAGCGAGATAGATCAGGATCGCTCCGGATTCGAACAGGCCGAGCGGCTTTCCGCCAGGCCCGTCTGGATCGATGATCGCTGGGATCTTGCCGTTGGGATTGAGCGACAGGAACGCCGGCTCCCAGCTCTCGTTCTTGCCGATGTCGATGCGGTGCGGCTCGTAGCCGAGCCCCAATTCCTCGAGCGCGATCGAGACCTTCACCCCGTTGGGCGTCGGGGTCGAATAGAGTTGAATAACGTCCGGACGCTTGGCCGGCCAGCGGGCGGCGATCGGAAACGAAGAAAGGTCGGCCATCAGGCGGAGATCCTTGGCGAGCGAAGACGCCCTACCTAGGCGCCCGCGGCCGATTTTCCAGCCGTGCGGCTCTCCTTCAGCTCGCCCGCGCGGGTTTGAGCGCGGCGCCGACGCCCGGCCAGGCGCGCGCCTGCGCCGCGGCGACCAACGTCGCCGGCGCCCGGCGCGCTTCGCCGAGCGCGGCGGCGAGCGCGGCCAGCGCGTTGGCCGACTCGCATTCGTCGACCCGCGCGCTCAGCCATTTCGCTTCGGCTTCGCCCAGCACGCCCGGCTCGCCGGACTGCCAGACGGCGTGATCGACGATCTTCTCGACGAAGAATTCGGTCCAGGCCGGCGCGTTGGCGAGACCGGCGCGTTCGACCGCGAACAGTTCGTCGGCGGCTTCGCGCGACACCTCGCCCGACGCGAACACCTCGCGTCTAAGCCAGGCGACGTCCATCGCCGTGATTCTGCGGCCGTGGATCATCGCGGTGATGATCGTGCGGCTTCTGTCGACCTGAAACGCCATGACCCGACTCTGTTCGACGCCCCACCGCCTTTGCCGCGGCTTTTTGTGAGGTCGAAAATGGGCCGCAAACTTTGCCAGGCCGTGAATCCGTTAACGCGATTGGTTTGAGGGTTAAGGCGCCGCCAATGCTGATGGTTTCGAGAGGATGAAACGCCGCGCAGGCCACCAAGACAGGCGGCGCGCGGGCCGCCGCGCCGCCGCCTGGCGAAACAAGGCGAAGCGAGACGAAACAGAAGCGAAACGAAACGAAATGGAAGCGACGCCAGGCGAAGCCGGCGATTGCGCTTTGGCGCGCCGTAAGTCGTTGATCGTCAAGGGCGGCGAAACCAGCGATTGCGCAGCTACGAGCGTTTCCAAAGGCTTGGGCCCCATTTCATTTCGCACGACATTCGCGCCACGCGCCTCGTCGCGCCTCGCGCTGAGCCGTGACTCGTCGCGCCTCGCGCTGAGCCGTGAAAGCAGAAGGCATAGTCTACCCGAGTTTCGCCTTTTCAGAAAGACAATTTCGAAAGGCGGCGCGGCGCGCTGTTCACTCGACGATCGCCTTCCGCTGCGACGACGGGCTGGTCGAGGTTCGCCCGCTGTTCGAGCGCGCGCCTCACTTCGTCGACCTGATCGAGGCCGGCCCTGACGAGTCCGCCTTCACGGCCTTGCGCCGCAACGACGCGATCGGCGGCCCGCTCGCTTTGCCTGCGTTTCAGGAGGCTGTCCGGCGCCAACTCGGCCGCGCGGCGACTTCGGCCAAGCGGGGGCGAAAGCCAAAGGCGAGCCGCAGGGAGGCGGGATAAAAAGGGAAAAAGGCGCTTGGCGCCGTAATGCCCGCAAGCCGCGCCGACGTCGCAGCCGTTCGATCCGTCCGCGCGCCCTGCGGCGCGCCCGTCATTCGCCGCGCGGATAGCGACGCTCAGCCTCGAGGACGTTGAGATCCATGTCATTGCGCATATAGCGGCGCGCGGCGGGCTCGTAGGGCTGGAAGTCCCACGGCGTGTATGTCCCTTGGCGCAGCGCCTCGTAGACGATATGGCGGCGGCACTGGCTCGCTCGCACCGCTCGGTCGTAGGCGGCGAGGTCCCAGCGCGCGGCGAAGCGGCGCTCGAAGTCAGCCCAGACTTCGCCATGGTCGGGGCGGAGCGCGAGATTTTCGAGTTCGTGAGGATCGTTGTCGAAATCGTAGAGTTGCGGCGGATCGGGCGGCGCCCAGATCGCTTTCCATCTTCCGTCGCGTAGCGCGACCATCGGCGCGACGGAGCCCTCGGCGGCGTATTCCATCGCCACTGCTGATCGACTGCCTTCGCCGTGGGCGAGCGGGACAAGGCTCTCGCCGTCGAGCCACGCCGCTCCGGCGCCAAGCGGCGCGCCAGCCAGTTCGCAAAGCGTCGGCAGGACGTCGAGCGTCGAGACCGGCGTCTCGACGCTGCGCGGCGCCCAACCGGGCGCGGCGATCATCAGCGGCACGCGCGCCGAGCCTTCGAAGAACGACATCTTGTACCAGAGGCCGCGCTCGCCGAGCATTTCGCCGTGATCGGAAAGGAAGATCACTGCGGTCGTGTCCGCCATGCCGCCCCGATCGAGAATGGCCAGCACCTCGCCGATCTTGTCGTCGACATAGGAGATGTTGGCGAAATAGGCGCGCCGGGCGCGACGAACCTGTTCGGGCGTCGGGTTCGTCGCGAGCTGGCCGCAAGCGATCATCAACCGCTGCGAGTGGGGATCCTGCCGCTCGAACGGGATCGGCGGAACGGCCGGATCGAGCGCTTCGCTTTCGGCGTAGAGGTCGAAATACTTCGGTCGCGCGACATAGGGGTCGTGCGGGTGGGTTAGGCTCACCGTGAGCGACCAGGGGCGCGGGTCGCGGCGACGCGACAGATCGTGCAGTTTGCGCGCCGCGTGGTAGGTGACCTCGTCGTCGAATTCGAGCTGGTTGGTGATCTCGGCGACGCCGGCCCCGATGACCGAGGCCATGTTGTGGTACCACCAGTCGATTCGCTCGCCCGGATTGTCGTAGTCGGGCGTCCAGCCGAAGTCGGCGGGGTAGATGTCGGTCGTCAAGCGCTCCTCGTAGCCATGGAGCTGGTCTGGACCGACGAAGTGCATCTTGCCGGACAGCGAGGTCTGATAGCCGGCGCGCCGAAGGTAATGAGCGAAGGTCGGGACGTCCGCAGGAAAGAGCGCGGCGTTGTCGTAGACCCCCGTCTTGTTCGGCAGTTGCCCCGACATCAGCGAAGCGCGCGAAGGCCAGCATAGCGGGCTTGGGGCGTAGGCGTTGCGGAAGCGAACCGACCGCTCGGCGAGCGCGCGCAGGTTCGGGGCGTGCAGAAACGCCGCCGGCCCGTCGGGGAACAGCGTGCCAGTGAGCTGATCGACAATGAGAATCAGCAAGTTGGGCTGAGATTGCGGCATCGTGATCGGCTCCCGGTTCGACGACAAATGATTATTCTATTATTTCGATCGACACAAAAGAATATCTCTCGGCCCGCCGCGCCGCCCGATCCGTTGCCGTGCGAGGCGCCTGAAAGCGCGCG
>NZ_JBEKVH010000104.1:0-14669 GCF_049514155.1 Roseiarcus sp.
CGCCCGTTCGCCCCAATATTTATTGACGTATTTCTGCATTTCCTCGCGCATGAAGCGCCCGGATTGGTCGGCGCGCTCTTCCCAGGCGAAGACGCATGCGGTCATGATTCCGTCGAAGCCGATCGCGGCGAGCGCGGAAAAGAACGCGTCCCAATCGATCTCGCCCTGGCCGATGTCCAGGTGCTGATGGACCGTCACCTCGGCCCCAGGCGGATTGCAGATGTAGCGCAGGCCCGACGAGGCCTTGTGATTGTAGGTGTCCGCCACATGCACATGAGCGAGCGTGTCGCCGCACTCGCGGATCATCTTGCCCATGTCATCCCCGAAATAGAACGTATGGGGCGCGCAATAGAGGAAGCGGACCGCCTTCGAACCGATCACCCGGACCATGTCGAGCGCCGGATGCAGCGTCTCGACCCAGTCTTCCGGATGCGGCTCGATGTTGAGCTGGATCCCTTCCTTCTCGAAGATCGGGACCAGTTCCTCCGTCGACCGCCACCACGCCGCTTCGCTCGTCTCGGCGGTGAATCGTCCGCCGCAGCAGTTCGCCCCATGGCCGCGAGCCGGCGACGGGCCGCGACCGAATTCCGAGTTCATCGTGTCGACGCCCATCTCGACGGCGACCTGAATGGCCTTCTTCCAGTAGCCGACCGCCGCTTGTCGCTCGTCCTCGTGCGGGCTCGCCCAGCGGTACATCGGCAATAGCGAGGCGATCTTCACCCCGTGGTCGCCGAGGGCTTTCTTGAAGCTGCGAAGGCGCTCAGGGTAGACCCGTGGGGCCACCCACCAGTCGAGGAAGTCGGCGCGCGGCGAAAGCTCAATCCACGCGTAGCCAAGTTCGGCCGCCTTGCGCGGCAGTTCCTCCAGCGACAGATGCCGGTGCATGTGCGGCGACTTTCATCGCTTCTCCCTTTGGGTGGACGCGGCGTTTCGACGCTCTGGATCGCCAGAAGCGTCGCCACGACCAGCAACGCCTGCGCCTCGACGTCACGAGAACTCACGACGTGGGCATCCGATCGCCGAAAGGCGGCCAGGCCGCATTGGCGCCGCTGCGCGGCTTCAGCGAGCGCAGCGGCGTCGATCGTTCGATCACTTCATCACGGATGCAAGATCGACCGTAGTTCCGCTTTTCGCCGACAATGTCGCCGCCTCGGCGATCGCGAGCGCGTTTACGCCGTCGTCGAGCGTCACGGGAACTGCGCTCGCGCTGGTCACCGCTTCGACGAACGCCGCCCATTCCGCGGAGTAGGCGCGCGTGTAGCGTTCGAGGAAGAAGTACTCGGGCTTGGCGCTGACGACCCCGGCCTTCGTCGCCTTCGAGACCGTATTCTCGAGCACATTGCCTGCCGAGAGAAGGCCTTCGGAGCCGAGAAACTCGATGCGCTGATCGTAGCCGTAGGCGGCTCGCCGGCTGTTCTTGATTACGGCGATCCGACCGTCGGCGAAACCCAAGGTGACGACGGCGGTGTCGAAGTCGCCAGCCTTGCCGATCTCGGGATCGACGATCGAGGTCCCGATTGCGGTGACCTTTTGCGGCAGCGAACCCATCATCCAGCACGCCATGTCGAAATCGTGGATCATCATGTCGCGAAACAGCCCGCCGGAAACCTTGACGTAGGAGACCGGCGGCGGAGCGGGATCGAAAGAGGTGATCGACAGCAGTTCGCTCTTGCCGATCTCGCCGCGATCGACGGCAGCCTTGAGCGCGGCGAAGTTGGGATCGAAGCGCCGGTTGAAGCCGATCATCACCGGCCGCTTGGTCGCGGCGGCGGCCTTTCGACACGCCTGCGCCCTTGCGAGGCTGAGGTCGACCGGCTTCTCGCACAGGACCGCCTTCCCGGCCTTGGTCACCGCCTCGATCAGGTCGGAGTGAGTGTTGGTCGAGGTCGCGATGAGGATGGCGTCGATCGCGGCGTCGCCGATGATGGCTTCGTTGCTGCGCGCCTCGACGCCGTATTGCGCGGCGAGCTTGGAAGCGGATTCTTTCACGACGTCGGCGACGGCGATCAGCTTGCTTTGCGGGTGCGTCGAGATCGCTTTGGCGTGGACGTTGCCGATGCGGCCGGCGCCGAGAAGACCAACTCTTAGCATGGCTTTCCTCCTAGCGCGGCTTAGCGCCGCGCGAAAATCTGGGCCCGCCGGATTGGGCGAGCCTCTGTCGTTTGTGCGTGATCACAGATCCCAAGACGTTGCTTTCGCTCACAGCGATACGCTCATTCGCAGGGAGCATTGGCTTTCGACCGCAGCCCCAGCCGGATTGCGGAATTGGCGCGGAGCCCAGCGAGCGCGACGGCCTCGCCGCTAAGTCGCTGAGCGCTCAATTGAGACCGGCTTCCTTGAGAAAGCGCTTAAGGTTCTTGTACCCCATGGTCACATATTTCTTCGGATTCGCTTTCTCCGGATCCTGTTCCGCTTCGATGACGATCCACCCGGAATAATTGGGCACGGCCTTGAAGACTCCGACAAAGTCAATCGAGCCGTCGCCTGGCACGGTGTAGACTCCGGCGAGAACCGAATCGAGAAATGACCAATCCTCGGCGAGCGCCTTCGCGGCGACGGCCGAGCGGACGTCCTTTGTATGAATGTGGCCAATCCTGTCGGCGTAAGTCTTGGCGACCCGAACCGCATCGCCCCCGCCCCAGGTGATGTGGCCAGTGTCGAGCAGGAGCTTCACCGCCGGTCCCGTGCCGGCCATGAAGCGGTCGACCTCCGTCGGCGTCTGAACGACGGTGCCCATGTGGTGATGGTAGACGAGTTGGAGTCCGAACCCCTTGACCAGCTCGGCGAAGCGGGTCATCCGCGGCAGGAAGACCGACCACTCGGCGTCGGTCAACACCGGCCGCGTCGAGAGCGGCACCGACTTGGTCCCGTGGACCGTGCGGGTACATTCGCACGTCACGAGCACTTTGGCGCCGGCATCCCTGCGAAGCTTCAACTCGGCCGCGGCCGCGGCGAACTCAGCGTCCGCGTCTCGCTCCAACAAGAATGTCGAGTACCAGCCCGAGACGAATACAAGGCCGAACTCGGCCAGCTTGGCTTTCAGCTCCGGCGCCGTCGTCGGAAACTTGTTGCCTTTCTCCATGCCCTCGAGGCCGATCTCGCGGGCCTCGCTCAGGCACTGCTCCAGCGAGATGTTTCCGCCAATCTCGATCATATCGTCGTTGGACCAGCAAATCGGATTGGCGCCGATACGGATCATCGTCTTGCTCCCGGTTGAGCCGCGTGGGCGGCCTCAGTTTGCGCTTCACTGAGCACAAGCGCCGCAGGGCGTCCTTGCGATCCGCGGCGCAGCCGAGCGCTTCCGACTCCCGAACCAAACCGGCGGAACGAATCCGCCGGCCGGGCGAAAGCTCAGCCGGAACATTCCATATTCCATTTTGGCCGGAATGCCAATTCTGTTATGCTCCGACGCGGCGTCGCTCAGCAACGGCGACGGCAAGCGCTGCGGCAAGCGTCATCGTGGCGGCCAGAGACCGGAATCCTTCAAAGTCGTTTTCCACGACCTCGAACCAGACGCTGGCGTTGAAGACGAGCGGGCTGAAGGGGCTATCGGTAATCGCGACAAGCGGGGTCTTCTGTCCGACGATCTGCCGCGTATATTCGACGGTCGCGGGCGAATAGGGCGTAAAGCTGACCGCTAGCGCGGCGTCGCGCGGACCGGCGAATGAGAGAACCTCACGATCGACCCCATTGGGCGAGCCAATTAGGACGCTCCTTACCCCAAGCGTTCCAAAGGCGTAGCTCAGATATGAGGTAATCGGGTAGGACCGCCGAAGGCCGATCAGGTAGATGGTTTCCGCCCGCGCGAGCAATCGGGCCGCCTCGTCCAGCGACTCCAATTTAATTCGTTCGCGGAATTTGCCGATCGAATCGATCGCCGCCTGACCAAGACCTTCGATCAGCGCCATGGCGGGCGGGCGGCCCGACGCGTGCGCGTCGAACGCCTGCAGTCTCGCTTCGTAATTGTTCGGCCGGTCGCGGAGACGTTGCTGGAATACGGCCTGGAGTTCGCTGAAACCACTGAAGCCGAGAGCCTTGGCGAAACGCACCAGCGTCGAAGGTTGCACGGCGGCCTGTTCGGAGATGCGACTGACAGTCCCGAACGCGATATCGTCCGGGAATTCGATCGTGTAGGCCGCCACCTGAGCCAGCCTTTTCGGCATCGTGTTGCGCGCTTCGACGATGAGGTCGCGCAACTTATTGAAGTCATAAGGCGGATCAATGATAGAGTCTTGCGTCATCGGGATTTCTTTTAATCCGTATATTATGACATCAGAGCATTATTACTGACAGGAACATACAAGCCTGACGTTATACTCAGAGACGCGAACTCCAGTCACCCTTGACTGCTTGGGTGGGCCGCCCAAGGACTTGATCTTTGAACGACCGACGCCGCGTTTCCGAAGGGCGCCTTCCGAGCGAGGCAAGCAGGCACAGCGCCTTCCAGAAACGCCTCGTTTTGAACTTGGCATGCCATTAAACGCTGCGCGACGCAAGGAATCCACATGGCGAAGCGCGTTCGCGAGGCAACGTCCACCCGCGCCTCGACCGCCGAATCCACTTTGTCGATGCTGGAACAAAATGCGGACCGCAGCCAGCGCAGAAATGACGGAGCCGATTTGGCGCCGTTCGTCGACGCCCTATGAGCCAGTCGGTCGTCTCAAAACATACCAGTTGACGTGAGCAAAAAATGGAATGTACATTTCGCGGACATTTGATGGGCAGATCGTTCCGGCGCTTCGTCCCATAGCGGAGAGGAAGCGCAACGCCGCCGAGGTGGAAGTCGTGGCGCGCGCCCGATTGATGCGACGAAAGCTGCGGTAAGCTGATGCGCTGGACGAACTCGGAAGGCGACAAATGACCGAAAGCGCCGCCGCTCACAAGACGCTCGATCTGATCGCGATCGGCCGCTCTTCCATCGACCTTTACGGCCAACAGATCGGCTGCCGACTCGAGGACGTCGCAAGCTTCGCGAAATCCGTGGGCGGCTGTCCCGCCAACATCGCCATTGGCACCTCGCGGCTCGGACTTAGAGCAGCGCTGATCACGCGCGTCGGCGCCGAACAGATGGGCGGCTTCATTCGCGAACAGCTGGTCCGCGAAGGGGTCGCCACAGACGGCGTGCACACCGACAAAGAGCGGCTGAGTCGCCTTGTGCTGCTCGCGGTGCAAGCCGAAGGCGTCTCGCCGACGATCTTCTATCGGGCCGACTGTGCGGACATGGCGTTGGACGAAAGCGACATCGACGAATCGTTGATCGCGCGCTCACGCGCGATCGTCGTGACCGGGACGCACTTTTCCAAGCCTAACGTGGCGGCGGCGCAATCGATGGCCATCGCCTTGGCCAAGCGACACGGCGCGAAAGTCGTGTTCGATATCGACTATCGGCCAAACCTGTGGGGACTCGCGGGCCACGAAGCG
Source organism: Roseiarcus sp. (assembly GCF_049514155.1). Lineage (GTDB taxonomy): Bacteria > Pseudomonadota > Alphaproteobacteria > Rhizobiales > Beijerinckiaceae > Roseiarcus. Next base: position 5,422 of record NZ_JBEKVH010000104.1, read on the forward strand.
GGCTTCGCGCGATACGTGAAGTCCGAGGCGGTGTCGACGCGGCTCAGCGCAGTGCTCGCCGATTGCGATTTGATCGTCGGCACCGAAGAAGAGGTCATGATCGCCGCGGGAGCCGACAGCGTGATTGACTCGCTGCGCGGCATCCGCGCGAAGTCCGGCGCCATCATTGTCCTGAAGCGCGGCGCTCTGGGGTGCGTCGTCTACGACGGGCCAATTCCAGAAAGCTTGGACAGCGGGATCGTCGGCAAAGGCTTTCCGGTGGAGGTGTTTAACGTTCTCGGCGCCGGCGACGCCTTCATGTCTGGTTTCTTGCGCGGGTGGCTGCGCGGAGAGAGCCTCTTGACCTGCGCTGCCTGGGCGAACGCCTGCGGCGCCTTCGCTGTGTCGCGCCTTCTGTGCTCGCCCGAATACCCGACCTGGCCCGAGCTGCGGCATTTCCTCGATCACGGCAGTCCGGAGCGGGCGCTGCGCAGAGACGGCGCATTGAATCATATCCATTGGGCGACGACGCGTCGGCGCGATATGCCCCGGTTGATGGCTTTCGCGATCGATCACCGCATTCAATTGGAGGAGTTGACCGGGAACGAAGCTGAGGCCGGGCGCATTTCTGCGTTCAAGGTGCTGGCGGTTGCCGCCGCCCGCCGCGTCGCCGACGGTCGACCCGGGTTCGGAATGCTGCTCGACGACAAATATGGCCGCGACGCGCTGTTTGCGGCCGGCGCCGGGCAAGACCTGTGGGTGGCCAGGCCGATCGAATTGCCGGGTTCTCGTCCGCTTCAATTCGAGTTCGGTCAAGATATTGGCAGCCGGCTGATCGAGTGGCCGGTGGACCATTGCGTCAAGGTCCTTTGCTTCTACCATCCGGACGATGATGAAGCGCTCAAGGCGGAACAGACGACCAAGCTCATGACCGCCTTCGAGGCCGCCCGCAAGGTCGGACGTGAGATCCTCGTCGAGATCATCGCCTCCAAGGCCGGGCCGCTCGACGACGATACGATCGCTCGCGTTCTGACCGAACTTTACGACGCCGGGCTTAAGCCGGATTGGTGGAAGCTCGAGCCGCAGGCTTCGGCGAAGGCGTGGCAGGCGATCGACAGCGTGATTGCGGCCCGCGACCCGCTGTGTCGCGGCGTCGTGCTATTGGGTCTGGAGGCCCCGATCGAAAAGTTGAGCGAGTCCTTCGCAGCGGCGCGGTCCGCCGAACGGGTGCGGGGATTCGCGGTCGGGCGGACCATCTTCGCCGAAGCCGCCGATCGCTGGATGAAGGGCGAAATCGGCGACGACGCGGCAATCGACGAAATGGCCAAGAAGTTTGGCGCGCTGGTCGATCTCTGGCTGTCGTTCGATCGGCGTTGAGCGGGCTCAATTGTGCGAGGCGCGCCGCAAATTGGCGTCGATCACGAGGGTGGTTGTTTTGGGGGTGTGGAGAAAAACGACTCGAGGGCTGCGAGCGGCCCGAGTCGGGAGGGAAGGAAAATGGTCGGCAAGGTTGTACGGCTTACGGTGGCGCAGGCGCTGGTGCGGTTTCTCGCCAATCAGATGACGGTTATCGATGGCGAGAAACTGCCGATTTTCGCCGGATGCTGGGCGATCTTCGGCCACGGCAACGTGGCGGGCATCGGCGAGGCGCTCTATCAAGTGCGCGACAGACTTCCCACTTTTCGCGCCCACAACGAACAGGCGATGGCGCATTCCGCCGTCGCCTTCGCGAAGGCGAGCTTCCGCCGCCGCTTCATGGCCTGCACCACGTCGATCGGCCCCGGCGCGCTCAATATGGTGACCGCGGCCGCCGTGGCCCATGTCAACCGGCTGCCGGTTCTGCTGCTGCCTGGCGACGTCTTCGCCAACCGACTGCCCGACCCGGTGCTGCAACAGGTGGAAGACTTCAGCGATGGAACCGTGTCGGCCAACGACTGTTTCCGTCCGGTGTCGCGCTACTTCGACCGCATCAATCGCGCCGAGCAGCTGATTCCGGCATTGCAGCGCGCCATGCACGTGCTCACCGATCCCGCCGAATGCGGGCCCGTGACGCTGGCGATGTGTCAGGACGTTCAGGCCGAGGCCCACGACTGGCCGGAGAACCTGTTCGCGGAAAAGGTTTGGGCGCCGCGCCGCATCGGTCCTGACGAAAACGAGCTTGCCGCGGCGGTCGCCGCAATCAAAGCCGCCAAGAAACCGATGATCATCGCCGGCGGCGGCGCGCTCTATTCGGAGGCCTCCGCCGAGCTGCGAACTTTCGCGGAGACGCATGGAATTCCGATCGCCGTCACGCAAGCGGGCAAGTCGTCGATCGACGAAACCCACCCGCTCGCCCTCGGCGCTCTCGGCGTCACCGGTACGTCGGCGGCGAACGCGCTGGCCGGCGACGCCGACCTGCTGCTCGCCGTCGGGACGCGCTTTCAGGACTTCACCACGGGTTCATGGGCGCTGTTCAAGACAGGCGACCTCAAGATCGTCGCCCTCAACGTCGCCGCCTACGACACTGCCAAGCACAACGCGCTGCCGCTGGTCTGCGACGCCAAGGTCGGCCTGACGAGGCTGTCGCGAGGCCTCAAGGGCTGGAAGGCCGACGCCGGCGTGGCCGAGCGGGCGGCTCGGGAAAAGGCGATTTGGCTCACGGCGGCCAGCCACGCGCTCGCGCCCACCAACGCCGAGAGACCGTCAGACGCCCAGGTGATCGGCGCCGTCGCACGCGCGATCGGCAGCGCAAATTCGGTAATCGTCAACGCGGCGGGCGGCTTGCCCGGCGAATTGGACAAGCTGTGGGCGCCGACGGTCCCAGGCAGCTATCACATGGAATACGGCTTCTCCTGCATGGGCTACGAGATCGCCGGCGGCGTAGGGGTCAAGATGGCCCGCCCTGACAAGGAGGTCGTCGTGATGGTCGGCGACGGCTCCTACATGATGTTGAACTCGGAGATCGCCACTTCGGTCAGCCTCGACCAGAAGCTCATCATCGTCGTCCTCGACAACCATGGGTTCGGCTGCATCAATCGCCTGCAGATGGCGACCGGCGGCGCGAACTTCAACAATCTTTGGCAGGATTGCGACATGGTGGCGCAACCGGACATCGACTTTCGCAAGCACGCAGAGAGCATGGGCGCGATCGCCGTCAAGGCGTCCTCGATCGGCGATCTCGAAGCGGCCCTCGAAGCGGCCAAGGGCGCCAGCCGCACCACAGTCATCGCCATCGAAACGCATCCGCTGATCACGACCGAAGCCGGCGGGTATTGGTGGGACGTTGTCGTTCCCGAGGCGTCGTCGCGGCCGGAGGTGGCGAAAGCGCGCGAAGAATACGAGGCGTTCCGCCGCCTGCAGCGCGTGTTCGACTGAGGGTGAGCAAGGACTCGGACGATGCCGGCGAGGCGCGTCTGGCGAGCCATGCAAGGAGGATGAATCGATGCCCAATCTGCGCGTGAGACCGAAGGGGCGCCACGGCGTCGTCACTGAGGTGACCCCGGAGAGCGCCGGCTGGTCGTACGTCGGCTTCGCGCTCCACCGCCTCGCCGCAGGCGAAAGCGTCGCCGCCGAAACGGGGAAGCGCGAGGTTTGCCTCGTCGTTGTGTCGGGGAAAGCGAGACTCGCAATCGACGGCAAGGATCTAGGCGAGGTCGGCGGACGCATGGGTCCATTCGAGGGCCCCCCGTGGGCCGCCTACGCGCCGGCCGGCGGGCGGTATTCGGTCATCGCAATCACGCCGCTCGAACTCGCCGTGTGTTCGGCGCCTGGCGGCTCCGGATATCCCGCGAAGCTGATCCCTCCCGGCGCGCATCCGCAGATCGTGCGCGGCAAAGGATCCAACACCCGCTACGTCACCAACATCATGCCGGAGGGCGACGGCGCGGCCAATGCGTTGCTGGTCGTCGAGGTGATCACGCCAGGCGGCAACACCTCATCTTACCCGCCTCACAAGCACGACCAAGACGACCTGCCGAACGAGAGCTACCTCGAAGAGACCTACTACCATCGCTTCAAGCCGGGACAGGGATACGGTTTCCAACGCGTCTACACCGACGATCGTTCGCTCGACGAAACCGCCGTCATCGAGGACGGCGACGTGGTCATGGTGCCAAAGGGCTACCACCCGGTCGCAACCGTGCACGGCTACGACAGCTACTATCTCAACGTCATGGCCGGCCCGAAGCGGATATGGAAGTTCCACAACGAGCCGGCGCACGAGTGGCTATTCACCGGAGTCGGCGCTCCGGGCGGCGCGACAAAAACGGCCTGATATCGGCCTGCGATCTGGGCGGCGTGAAAGCGCGCCGCGCGCGTGATGCGCGGAGCCGACTCGATCGTCGTTGACCGAAATGAAACGGCCCGGACGCGCGGCGGGAGGGGGCCGGGCGTCCGGGCTTCACTCTGACAGCGGCTCAGCCGCGCGTGAGCGTGCCGTCCCAGGTGCTGACGCTCTTCTTGGCGTCCGCTTCGGAGAACCAAACCGAGGTCACCGACTTGGTCTCGGTGAAGAACGCGACGCCATCCTTGCCGAGCGTGTGCAGGTCGCCGAAGAACGACTGTTTGTGGCCGGAGAACGGGAAGATTCCGAACGGCACCGGAATGCCGACATTGATCCCCACCATGCCGCCGTCGGTGCGGCGCGCGAACTCGCGCGCGTAACGGCCCGAGGTCGTGTAGATGCACGAGCCGTTGGCGAAGCGGTTGGCGTTCGCGATCGCCAGCCCTTCCTCGAAATTCTTAATCCGCTTGATCGACGTCACCGGTCCGAAGATTTCCTCGTCGCCGACGGACATGCCGGGCTTGACGTGGTCGAAGATGGTCGGGCCGACGAAGTAGCCGCCTTCGTAGCCGGGCACTTTGACGCCGCGACCGTCGAGGACCAGCTTGGCGCCTTCCTCGACACCGCGCGCGATCGCTTTCTCGACCGACTCCTTCTGTCCCGCCGAGGTCACCGGACCGAGTTGGCTTTCGGGCCGATAGGCGGCGCCGATCTTCAGCTCCTGGGCGAACTTCTTCAACAGCGCGACGAACTCGTCGGCGATCGATTCCTGGACGCAGACCACCGGCAGCGCCATGCAGCGCTGGCCGGCGCAGCCGTAGGTCGAGTTGACGATGCCGCGAACCGTGCGCTCCAGCACGCAATCCTCGAGAACGAGCGCGTGGTTCTTGGCTTCGGTGAGCGCCTGGACGCGTTTGCCGGCGCCAGCGGCGGTCTGGTAAATGTGCTTGCCGACCGAAGTCGAGCCGACGAAGCAAACGCCCTTAATGGCGGGATTGACCAGCAGGCTGTCGGCTTCGACGCGCGAGCAGGTCACCAGATTGACCACGCCCTTCGGCAGACCGGCCTCAATCAAGAGCTCGAGCATGCGCGCGGCGGTTTGCGGCACCATTGACGCTGCCTTCAAGACCACCGTATTGCCCGTGGTGATCGCGAAGGGAATCATCCAGCCCATCGGGATCATCGCCGGGAAATTGAACGGCGCGATCGCGGCGAACACGCCGAGCGGCTCGCGGAACGACACCGTGTCGTAGCCGTCCGAAACGTTCATGCAGGTGTCGCCCTGCATCAGATAGGGCGTCGAACACGCGCACTCGACCACTTCGAGCGCCTTCAGCACGTCGCCGCGCGCCTCAGCGAGCACCTTGCCGTTCTCGGTGGCGACCAACTCGGTCAGCTCATCGAGATGCGCGTCGATCAATTGCTTGAAACGGAACATCAGCTGGATGCGGGTCGGGATCGGCGTGTCGCGCCAACCAGGAAATGCTCGCGCCGCCGCGGCGACGGCGCTATCGACCTCTTCCTGGGTGCAGCAGGGCGCCTCGGCGATCTGCTTGCCGGTCGAGGGATCCATCACCGGCATGTACTTGGCGGTCTTCGACGTCCGCCATTCGTTGTCGACCAGATATCTCAGCCGTTCGGTCGTAGCGAACTTGTGCTTCAGGATTTCCAGATTCACGGCTTTCCTCCTCGTGCGTGCCGGCATGCCCAATCACTAGGGCATCAAATGGAACGTCCATTCCATACACCTTTCTGTTTGGAATTCAAGGTCTACTGCGATCAATTTTGACGACCGGTTGGCCGACCCCCCGCACAACGGGGCCGCCACCGGCGTTTGAGAAGTTGCGCGGCGCCGGCGAAGAGTGAATATTCCATATAGATAGGGCAATGACGTCTTCGTTCCCAAGGGTGGCGGCGCGAGGCGGAACGCCAGGATGCAAGACGCGAAGCCGGTCGAAACAGGGAGGGTCAAGCGTTGCCAGAGAACGTTCGCGTCGGAATCGTCGGCCTCGGGCGACTTGGTCGCCGCCATGCAGAAAACCTCGCTTTCCGGATCGCCGGCGCCCAACTGGTCGCCGCGGCAAGCCCGATCGAAGCGGAACGCGCATGGGCGGCGGCGGCGTTGAATGGCGTGACGACCTACCCGGGACTGGATGAATTGCTGGCGCATCCCGGGCTGGACGCAGTTTGGCTGGTGACGCCGACGTCCCTGCACGCCGATCAGGTGATCGTCTCGATCACCGCCGGCAAGCACGTATTCTGCGAGAAGCCTCTGGCGCTCGAACCGAGCGATTGTGACCGTGCGGTCGCGGTTGCCGCTGGTCACCCCCGCCAGGTGCTGATGGTCGGCTTCATGCGCCGCTTCGACCCGGCCTACGCGGAAGCCAAACGCAGAATCGAGGCTGGCGAGCTGGGCAAGGTCTTCGCCATTCGCTGCGTCTCGGAAGATCCTGTCGACCCTGAGGGCTTCTTTGTTCGTTTCGCGCCGACCTCGGGCGGCATATTCCTCGACTGCTGCATCCATGACATCGACCTCGTTCGGTGGATGCTCAATCGAGCTGAAGCCGCCTCGGTCGCCGCCGTCGGCAGCCGCCTCATGTATCCCGCGCTCGGCGCCTGCGGAGACGTCGACACCGCAAGCGCCAACGTCGCTTTCAAGGGCGGCCAGATGGCGACCTTCTATGTGTCGCGGACGTCGCATCGCGGCTACGAAGCGTCGATGAGGATCGTCGGAGACAAAGGGGCGCTCGATCTCGGCGCGGGAATTCCCCGACTTCCGTTGACGCTGGAAAGCGACGGCGGCCGTTCGACCGCAGGCCAAGTCGACTTCTTCGAACGCTTCGGCCAGGCCTTCCTTGATGAGGCGCAGGCCTTCGTCAAGGCGATTCAATGCGGCAAGCCGACGCCGATCAGCCTCGAGGACGCGCGGGAAGCGACGCGGCTGGCTTGCGCCATGCGCGATGCGCTCAAGCTCGGCTGAGTCGCCACGACCCCAAGCGCCGCGCCAAATCCCCGTAGAACAATCGGGCGGCCTCGCGGCCGCCCGGCGAGATCGAACCAGAGGAATCGGCGCCGGCCGCTCAAGGCGGCGGAAGCATGGAATCGCGGACGACCGCCGTCAGTTCCCGATAGGCTTCGATGAACGACCGCAAGGTTCTGACGGTCGCGCCGTAGTGGTCGAATTCCGGAACCGACAGGCCGTCTTCGTCGTAGGCGCGACGGAACTCGGAGAACTTGCGATAGAGTTCGTCGACGACCGCAGGGTCGACCGGATCATTGATGCGCGGTTTGACTTCGATATCGGACTTGTTGAACAGCACCTGCCACTCGTAGGGAATCGTCAGGACGACGTCGCCCCCGATCAGCTCCGACCAATGCATGTGGTGGCGATAGGCTGCCGCGAGCAGCCGCGCGCGGTATCCGCGCGCCTTGAAGATGCCGTAGGCCTTCTTGAAGACCGCGATGCCGCCCCAGTCGAGATGGCCTGGCGTAATGGTGATTCCTTCCCGCTTGGCGACCACCTTCAGCCAGTCGTCCAGCCGCCCGATCATCAGCGTGCAGACGGGCCGCATGCCGGAGACGTCGTGACCTTCCTTGGCGCGGCGATCGAGGCCGCGCTCCACCGCCTCCGCCACAGCGATCGCCTGCGGCAGCGTGAAGCTGACCGTCGCATTGATGTTGACGCCTCGTCGCGTCGCCTCCTCAATGGCGACGATGCCGGTGGCGGTCGCCGGGATCTTGACCTGAATGTTCGGCGCGAGACCGTCAAAATGAACCGCTTGTTCCACCAGCTGGGAGAAATCCATGTAGTTGACTGGATTGGTCTGCATGGAGAGACGCCCCTTGAGATGCCGCTCCCGCTCGAAAACTGGCAGCAGCATCTCGGCGCCGCGTATCCCCATCTCCTCGATGAGCTTCCAGGCGATTACGTCCTCGGTCGCCGTCGGGTTCTCGGCGACCAACTGCCGAAGCCTGCCCTTCCAGGCCTCAAATTCTTTGCGAAGGACTGCGAGAACGATGGATGGGTTGGTCGTCGCGCCAACTGCGCCATTGCCGATTGCGTATTCGAGCTCACGAGGGGAGCACGAGTCGTTCCAGACATCGGTTGGGCTGTTATGCACCGTTCGGTACAAGGGCGACACGTTGGGGGACGAAATGTTCACGTGAGTCCTCTCCTTCATCAATCGCGCCGGAATTCCAGGCCTTTCTCCGCGCCCGTTGCAGTCGTTCGGCTCGAACATTCCACTATGTAACGCAAATAGATCATTCAGTCCACAAAATTCTTGGACCGCGTCCCCTGCTCTCCTGGCAGGGGCTAGTCGTCTCCCCGGTGTTCTATCCTGCGGAAAAATCGCCTCCTGCCCGGCCCATCGGGCGCGCCATCGTCGCCTCCCTTATGTGCGAAAGTCCGAGCGCCGGTCGGCCGGTCGCGTCGGCCCTAGTCGAGGGTGCGGCGGAATCGGGTCAGCGCCAGAAAGGCGTAGACGAGCACGAACAGGCCGAGAATCGACAGCTCGAAGCCGACTTGGTTGAGATTGGCGCCTTTCAGCATCACTGCCCGCACCACCCGGAGGAAATGGGTGAGCGGCAGGATCTCGCCGACGTCCTGCGCCCATTCTGGCATGCCGTGAAACGGAAACATGAAGCCGGAGAGCAGGATCGACGGCAGAAAGAAGAAGAAGGTGAGTTGCATCGCTTGCATCTGGGTGCGGGCGAAAGTGGAGAACGTGTAGCCGAGCATCACCAGCGCCATCACGAAAACGAGAATGGCGGTCAACAGCAACGTCATCGAGCCGACGAACGGGACTTGAAACAACAGCCGCGCCGCGCCGAGAATCACCGCCACCTGCACCGCGCCGACGACGAAATAGGGCAGCACCTTGCCGAGCATGATCTCGGCGCCGTTGGTCGGCATCGCCAGCAGATTCTCCATCGTGCCGCGCTCGAGCTCGCGGGTCAGCGCGATCGAGGTCATCATCACCATCGTCATCTGCAGGATGACGCCGAG
>NZ_JBEKVH010000105.1:0-13995 GCF_049514155.1 Roseiarcus sp.
CGAGACGTTGCTCGGCGTCAGATAATACGGCTCGACCGGGCCGGTGAAGCGGATCGTCAGCAGGTTGCCCTTGCGGTCGCGCGTCTTGCCGACGGGGGCGCGGATCCAGCCCTCGCTGACGCAATATTCCTCGACATCGTCGCGCTCGCGGCCCTTGAAGCGCACGCCGACGCCGCGCTCGAGCGCGGCCTCGTTGTAGAACGGGCTCGCGGGGTCGATGCAGAGTCGGTCGGGCGGTTGGTCGAGCGGCTCGTCAGCCATCGTCGGCCCCTGGCGAAGCGGCGGCTCAGGCGCCGCAGGCGCGGCTCAGACGGCGAGGGCTTTGACGCGCTTGGCGAGGCGCGAAATCTTGCGCGACGCGGCGTTCTTGTGAACCAGGCCCTTCTGACCGGAGCGGGCGAGCAGCGGCTCGGCGGCGCGAAAAGCCTCGGCGGCGGCGGCGGCGTCCTTGGCCTCGAGCGCCTCTTCGACCTTGCGCACGGAGGTGCGCATCTGGCTGCGGCGGCTCTTGTTGACCGCAGTGCGGCGGGCGATCTTGCGGACGGCTTTCTGCGCCGACTTGGTGTTGGCCATGAATCCAGCTTCCTTCGCTGCGGCCGGGCTCGCTCAAAGAACCGCGCGCCGCCGCCTGAAATACAATCGCGGCCGGATCGACGCCCAGCCGCTTTCGCCGCGCTTATAAGCGGAGGTCGAGCGCGCCGTCAACCGGCGAACAGCATGCTCAGCCACGCGCGCAAGGGCGCTCCCGGCGCGCTGGCGAGCTTCAGCGCCATCGCGACGCTGACGACGACGATCAGCGGCCGGACCAGCCGCGCGCCGGCCTTCAGCGCCGAGCCGGCGCCGAGCCGCGCGCCGAGGAAGGCGCCGAGCCCGACCGCCAGGCCAGGGGCGACGAGGATATGGCCGCCGAAGGCGTAGACGGCGAGGGAGCCGAGGTTGGAGCCGAAATTGGCGATGCGCGCGCCCGCCATCGCCGCGATCAGGCCGCAGCCGGCGAGCGTCAGCAGCGCGATCATGTAGAACGAGCCGGCGCCGGGGCCGAACACGCCGTCATAGAAGCCGATCGCCGGGGCGAGCGTCAGCGCGTAGAGGCGCGGACCGATGCGGGCGCGGCGCAGGGATTCATCGAGCGGCGGGGCGAAGGCGAAATAAAGCGCGACGGCGATCAGCACGAACGGCAGCGCATCGACGAGCGCCTGGCGCGGGGCGTAGGGCAGGGCGAGCGCGCCGAACGCCGAGCCGACCAGCGCGGCGAAGGCGGGAGCGGCCATGGTCCGCGCGTCGATCTTGCCGGCGCGGTGAAACGCGAGCGTCGAAGAGCCGGAGCCGAACACGGCGCCGAGCTTGTTGGTCGCCACCGCCGCCACCGGGTCGAGGCCGGCGAGCGCCAGCGCCGGCAGGGTGATGAGGCCGCCGCCGCCGGCGATGGCGTCGACGAAGCCGGAGACGAAGCCGGCCGCCGCCAGCAGCGCGAGAAGGGAAAGGGTCAAAGGTCGGGCCGATCGGGGGCGGAGCGCGACGCCCCGCCTGCCTGAGCGCCTAGCCTTGCGGCGCGCCGAGCGCAAGCGGCGCGCCGGGCGCCGCGGCGGCGGGGATCGGCGAGAGGCCGGGCGCGGCGAGCGGCGTCGCAGACTTGCCGCGCTTCGGCTTCGCGGCGCCGTTCTGCAGATCGCGCCAGGAATCGTTCTGCGCGATCATCTGCTTGATCGCGGCGACATTGGCGCTCGCCGCCTGCTCCGTCATGTCCTGCCGGCTGATATCTTCGGCCTCGGCGAACTTGGCTTCGAGCGCCAGCACCAGCGCGAGATTCTGCCGCACGCGCGCGTCGGCGCGCGGGCTGGCGCACGCCTGGCGCAACGCCGCCTCGGCCTCGGGCAATTGCTTGGTCAGGGCGTAGGAGAGGCCGAGATTGGAGAGCACGCTCGGCTCGCCGGGCGCGATTTTCAGCGCGTCGCTATAGAATTTCTGCGCGCCCTCGTGGTCGCCGAGCCGGTCGGAGACCGAACCCTGCACCGACATGATCGTCCAGTCCGGCCGCTCAGGCGTATAGGAACTCGCCAGCACTTCCTTGGCCTGAGCGAACTGGCCGTCGTCGGCGAGCGCCTTGCCGTAGGCGCCGAGGACTTCGAAGTCGTGCGGCGCCTTGACCGCCGCCGCCTGCATCACCGCCGCCGCTTCGTCATAGCGGGTCAGCGCGCGCAGCGCGCGGGCGTAGTTGATCGAGGCGACCTTCTCGCCTGGACTGGCGTCGTAGCGCTTGCCCCAGTCGGCGGCGTAAGCCCGCAGACCCGCTTCGTCGGTCGGCAGCGGCTGGTGGATCGAGGCGATCGAACCGTCGACGCCGCCGAGACCCTGGCAGCCGGCGAGCGGCGCGGCGCCGATCAGCAGCGCGACGAGCGCAACTGCGGCGAGGCGGCTGGAAGAAAACGAGAATTCGCTGCGGAATGACATGGGGGGCCCATCGCTGGCGGCCTCGTCAGCAATAAATCGTTAACGCTAACGGATGGTTAACGACTTCAACCAAGGACTCGGCGCGCGCGCTTCGCCCCGCTATGATCGCCGCCGTCCCTCGCAACCAAGGTCCGCTCGCTTTGCCGCTTTCCTTCGCCTCGCCCGATTCGAACGCCGTTCCGGTCTGGTTCGTCACCCCCGAAAGTTGGCCGGCGATCCAGACGGCGATCGGCCCGGCGGCGACGCGCTACGCCGCCGCCTGCGGCTTCGAGCCGAAGCCGGGGCGGCTGCAACTGCTGCCCGGCGCCGACGGCGGCCTCGCCGGCGCGCTGTTCGGCCTCGCCGAGAAGGACGCCAAGGGCCGCGATCCGTTCGCCGCCGGCCGCCTCGCCACGGCATTGCCGGCGGGCGCCTATCGCTTCGCCAACGCGCCGCACGAGCCGGAGTTGGCGGCGCTGGCGTTCCTGCTCGGCCTCTACCGCTTCGACCGTTACCGCGCCGACCCCGCCGAGCGCCCGCGGCTGGTCGCGCCCGACGGAATCGACGCGCCGCGGCTCGAGGCGATCGCCCGCGCCGTGGCGTTCGGCCGCGACCTCGTCAACACGCCCGCCAACGATCTCGGCCCGGCGGCGCTCGAACGCGCGGCGCGCAAGCTCGCCGAAGAATTCGGCGCGGCGTTCGAAGCGACGCGCGGCGACGATCTCATCGAACGCAATCTGCCGCTCATCCACGCTGTCGGCAGGGCCGCGGCGGAAGCGCCGCGTCTCGTCGACATCCGCTGGGGGCGCGAGGACGCGCCGAAGGTGACGCTGGTCGGCAAGGGCGTCGCCTTCGACAGCGGCGGCCTCGACATCAAGCCGTCGAGCGGGATGGGCCTGATGAAGAAGGACATGGGCGGCGCGGCCGCGGCGCTGGCGCTGGCGCGGCTCGTCATGGGGACGAGGCTCGACGTCCGCCTGCGCGTGCTGGTCCCGATCGTCGAGAACGCGATCTCCGCCGCGGCGATGCGCCCCGGCGACGTTTTCACCAGCCGCAAGGGGCTCAGCGTCGAAATCGGCAACACCGACGCCGAAGGGCGGCTCATTCTCGCCGACGCGCTCGCGCTCGCCGACGAGGAGGCGCCGGAGCTGGTCTTCGATTTCGCCACGCTGACCGGCGCGGCGCGGGTCGCGCTCGGCCCCGATCTGCCGCCTTATTACACCGACGACGAAGGCCTTGCGGCGGAGATCGCCGCCGCTGCGGCGCGCGTCGCCGATCCGCTGTGGCGCATGCCGCTGTGGCGGCCCTACGAGACGATGCTCGAGAGCCCGATCGCCGATCTCGACAATTCGGGCAGCGGCGGCTTCGCCGGCTCGGTGGCGGCGGCGCTGTTCCTCGCGCGCTTCGTCGTCGCGGCCAAGGCGTGGGCGCATTTCGACATCTACGCCTGGAACCCCAAGCCGCGCGCTCACGCGCCGCAGGGCGGCGAGGTGCAGGCGGCGCGCGCCGTCTTCGCGCTGCTGGAAGCGCGCTACCGGCGCTGAGCGCCGGCGTCGGCCAGGGAATCGTCTTCGGCCCCGGCCGCGGCGACCAGCGCCGCGACGTCGGCGTCCTCGGCGGCGGCGGCGACGAAACCGTAGCCCGCGCCGGTCCAGGCGGCGACGCTGAGGCCGTCGGCTTCGCTGCGCCGCGCCGGCGCCGCGATGGTCTCGTCGAGCGGCTCGACCATCAGCGCGACGCGCTCGCCGCGCGCATTCTCGTAGAGGTAGAGCGTCGCGGTCGCCTGCGAACCGGGGGCGAGGCGGGCGCCGACCAGCCGCAGGCCCGGCGCCAGCGGCGGCGCCAGAGCCAGGCGCGGACCCAGGCGCGCGACCAGCGCCGACGGATCGCCGGCGGCGAATTCGACCGGCAGGTCGGCGAGCGCCCGCGCGGCCGACGCGCCGGCCGCGACCAGCGCGCTCGACGGCCGCGGTCCGAGCGAAGGCAGGCCGACCCAGACAATCGCCGCCGCGAGCGCCACGGCGCCGGCGAGGCGACGGGCGATCGGTCCCGGTCCGGCGTGGCGAGGCTTGGCGATCGGACGCGCCGCCGCGCGCCGCTTCCGCGCTTGGCCGAACGGTCGCGCCGCGCCGTCGATGGCTCCCGCCGCTTCGCCGGCGCGGCGCGCGCCGTTCTCATTGGAGGCGCCGCCGAGATCGAGGGCGCTGCGCGGCGGCGCGCCGAAGGCGGCGCGAATGGCGCGGTTCTGGGCTTCCCACCGCGCCACCTCGCGGCGCAGTTCGGGGTCGGCCTGCAGCCGCGCCTCGAAATCCCCGCGCGCCTGCGGGTCGAGGCAATCGTCGACATAGGCCAACGTCTCGGCGGGATCGATGCGGCCCGTCATTTGACGATTCGGAGATGGGCGCTTTGCGGCCACGCGGCGACCGCCTCGCGCGCCGAGGCCATGTGGGCGGCAAGTCGCGCCCGGGCGCGCGTCAGTCGGTCGACCACGATGGCGAGCGGCAGGTCGAGCGCCGCGGCGGCTTCGCGATGGGTGAAGCCGGCGAGCACGACCAGCAGCAGCGCCTCGCGCAATTCGAGCGGCAGGCTGCGGACGCCGACCGCCGCCGAGCCGCCGCCGCGACAGCTCGGCGGCGTTTCGATCCAGCCGCCGTCTTCGTCGACGGCGAGCCGTCGCGCGTGGCGGCGATAGAGGCGGATGAATTGGGCGAAGGCGCGCACGCGCGCCGCGCGGCGATCCTTGCCGGGGCAATCGACCAGGGTCAACGAGGCTTGGCGGAACAACTTGTCGATCAGGGCGCTGGCGGCGACGTCGTCGAAGACGAAACGATCGTCGCGCACGAGGGCGAGGCCGAATCGCCGCAACGCGCCCGCGTCGTCAGACCATTCGCGCACCGAGGACACCAGCTTGAACCGTAATCTTCGGTTAAGATTAACAATCCTATGCCGAAGGCCTGTCGCTTCCAAGGGTCAATGTGTGCGATTTCACATATTTTGTGACGCGGCGGGGCGGCCCGCGCCTCTTCCCTCCCGCCGCCGCCAACGCTATGGGAGTGCGCCTCGGCGCCCAAAAACGAGGCGGGAAACGTGGGGATAGGCGAGGTGTCGATGACGAAGCAGCATGGCCAAGCCGGTTCGGGGGAAGGCGTCATGCGCGGGTTGAGGGGGATCGTCTTCGGCGTCGCCAATAGCCGCTCAATCGCCTGGGGAATCGCCAAGGCGGTCCGCGCCGCCGGGGCCGAGGTCGCACTCACCTATCAGGGCGAGGCGCTGGAGAAGCGGGTCCGCCCGCTCGCCCAGGAGCTCGGCGCGCCGGTGCTCGGCCATTGCGACGTCACCGACGGCGAGACGATCGACGCGGTCTTCGCCGAGGCGAGCAAGCTGTGGGGCGGGCTCGACTTCGTCGTCCATTGCATCGCCTTCGCCGACAAGGACGAATTGACCGGCCGCTACGTCGACACCACCGAAGCCAATTTCAACAAGTCGCTGGCGATCTCCTGCTATTCGTTCACTGCGCTGGCGCAGCGGGCGGAGAAGCTGATGACCAACGGCGGCTCGCTGCTGACGCTGACCTATTACGGCGCCGAGAAATGGATGCCGCACTACAACGTCATGGGCGTCGCCAAGGCGGCGCTGGAGGCGAGCGTGCGCTATCTCGCCGCCGACCTCGGCGAGAAGGCGATCCGCGTCAACGCGATTTCCGCCGGGCCGATCAAGACGCTCGCCGCATCGGGGATCGGCGACTTCCGCTACATCCTGCGCTGGAACGAGCTCAACGCGCCGCTGCGCCGCAGCGTGACGGCCGAGGAAGTCGGCGACACCGCGGTCTATCTGCTGTCGCCGATGTCGCGCGGCGTCACCGGCGAGATCCTCCACGTCGACGCCGGCTACCATGTGGTCGGGATGAAGAACCCGGCCGCGCCGGACATCTCGATCGTCAAGGAATAGCCGCTGCGGGCGCGCGCGGCTTATTCGGTTCCGCCAGCAGCCGCCACAGCGCGAAGCCGGCCATGATCGCGTGGACCAGCGACGCCTGGACGAACAGCGCCGCCGGCCCGTACTGGCGCATCAGCAGCGAGGCGAGCAACGGCGAGACGATCGCGCCGACGCAATAGATGAACAGCACGCCGGCCGAGACCGCCACCATGTCTTGCGGCTTGGCGCGGTCGTTGGCGTGCGAGATGGCGAGCGTATAGAGCGTGTAGGTCGTCAGGCCGACCAGGAACCCCATCGTGATCAGCGGCGCGCCGGAGAAACGAAACGACGCCAGCGCGATCTCGACCGCCACGCTGGCGGTCATCGTCGCGACCATCACCGCCCGCCGGTCCATCTGATCGGAAATCCGCCCGGCCGGGTAGACGCCGAGCGCCGAGCCGGCGACGATCGCCGCGGTGAACAGCGGCACCCCCGAGGGGTCGACGCCGATCTGCAGCGCATAGACCGGCCCGAGCGCGAACAGGGCGCCGTTGGCGACGCCCGCGACCAAGGCCCCCAGCGCCGAGACCGGCGCCAGGCGGATCAGCCACGGCAGCCGCAGGCGGATCGACTTCGGCGCGACGGGCGGGTCGACGCTGGTCATCGCCAACGGCACGATCCCCAGCGCCAGCAAGGCGCCGGCGACGCTGAAGGGCAGGAACGAATCCGGCGCAAAGCCGCGCAGGGCGAGCTGCCCGCCGGCCGAGGCGGCGAAGGTGACGATCTGGTAGACGCCGTAAAGCGCGCCGCGGCTGGCGTTGTCGGCCTTGGCGTTGATCCACGATTCGATCACCGCGTAGATGCCGGCGAAGACGAAGCCGAGCGCGCCGCGGCAGAGCATCCACGCCGCCGGCCGCTCCCATCCCGGCATCATGATCGCGGCGACGATCGCCACGGCGACGAAGACCGAGAAGGCGCGGATATGGCCGACGCGGCGGACGATCGCCGGCGCCGCCAGCGTGCCGGCCAGCATCCCGGCGAAATAGACCGAGCCGAGCAGACCGATCTTCAGATCGGAGAAGCCGATCAAACTCGCTCTCAGCGGCGTCAACACGCCGATCATCGCGTTGCCGGCGAGCAGCAGCAGCACGGAAAGGAGCAGCGCGGCGATGGAGGAAAGGGCGTTCACGAGCGGGCAATCGGTTGGCGCGCCGGCGGCCGGCGCGGCGGATCACTTGGGATAGGGAATGCGAAGGCCCGCCTCGCGCATGCGGCGCAGAATGTCGAAATTCATCTCGCTGCGCACCCTTTCCGCCATCACGATGTCGTCGACGTAGCAGACGAGCTCGAATTTCAGCGCCCAGTCGCCGAACGCGCTGAATAGCACCAGCGGGGCCGGAATCGCCAGCACCGAATCCTGCGCCTTGGCGGCGGCGATGAGGATCTCGCGCGCCGTCTCGACGTCGCTCTCGTAGGCGACGTTGACCGCCACGACGATGCGGCCGGTGCGGTCGGCGTGCATCCAGTTCTTCACCGGGCCGCCGACCAGAGTCGCATTGGGCACGATCAGCGTGCCGCGATCGAAGGTCTCGATCTCGGTGGCGCGCGCATTGATGCGCCTGACGAAGCCCTGTTCGGCGCCGACCACCACCCAGTCGCCGACCCTGATGCCGCGCTCCCACAACAGGATCAGGCCGGAAACGAAATTGTTGGCGATCGACTGCAAGCCGAAGCCGATGCCGACCGACAGCGCGCCGGCGACGATCGCCAGCTTCTGGTAGTCGAGGCCGAGTTGAGCGCCGCTCACCGCCAGCGCGGCGAGCACGCCGACATAGCCGACGATGGTGCGGATCGAGTTGCTGACGCCGGCGTCGAGCCGGGTGCGCGGCAGGTAGCGCGACGACAGCCAGTTCTGCAGCGCGCGGGTCGCCGCCATGCCGATCGCCAAAGCCGCGCCGGCGACGAGCAGCGACGACACCGACAAACTCACGCCGCCGATCCTGATGCCGAAATAGGCGGCGCGCAGGGACGAGGCGAAATCCTGCGACACGCTCCAGCGGCCGAGCACGATCATCGTCCCGCCGACGACGATGGTCAGCCGGGCGAAGCCCTGGACCAGCACGACGATCTGGTCGAGCGCGTCGCGCCTGAGGCCGATCGCTGCGGTGAGGCCGCGGCCGACGGGCGCGGCGGGCTTCAGCAGCGCCTCCGCGCCCTCCTGCAGCACGGCGTCGACGATGAAGAGCGTGGCGACGATCATCGTCAGCTCCATCGTCTGCTGGACGACGTAGGTGGCGAAGGCGACGTAGCCGGTCAGCGTCGCGCCGATGGTCACTCCCGCCAGCGCCCAGGCGAAAGCGGCGCGCGCCGCCGCCCAGGCGGGTCGCGCGGTCTCGCCCGCCCCGGCCGCCAGCCGCCTGAGCGTCGCGGCGAGGAACAGCGCGGCGAGCGTCGCGCCGACCGCGCGGCCGGCGACGGCGATGTTGAGCGAGCCGAGCGCGTCGACCGCCGGCTCCAGCAGCCGCTCGACGGCGAGGATCGCCGCGACGCCGAGCCACAGCCGCTCGATCAGCGCGGCGGAGCCGTCGCTCAGGTTGACGAGCCGCCAATTGGCGCGGCCGGGGGCCAGCAGCCCGTGCGCGAGCGCGTTGGCGATCGCCAGCAGCCGAAGCCCGTCGAGGACGGCGTAGAGCGCGCCCTGTGCGCGAGGGTCGGAAATGTCGAAGACGTCGAGCGCGTAGGCGAAGACGCCGAGCGCGGCCAGAGGCGCGGCGGCGAGCACCACAGCCGACCACGCGGCGCCGAGCGCGCGGCGGAAGCGGTCTGGAGCGCCGGCGTCGGGATCGCGGGCGATGACCCGACGGGTGATCCAGTTGAGCGGCGCCGCGAGCGCGACGATCGCCAGCATCACGGCGAGGAAGCCGAGCCCCTGCGACAGGCTGAGGCGGGCGGACAGGCTGCGCAGCCAGTCGCCGAACCGCGCCGCCAGCGCGCTCGCGTCGTCCGGCGCCTCGCGCGCCAGATCGATCCACAACAGCGGGCTCACGACGCTCGACGATCGCGCGAAGGTCTCGTGGGTGAACAGGTCGCGTCGCTCGGCGCCGATGCGCGCGTTGATGTCGTCGATTTGCAGCAGCATCGCCTTCGCCGAGCGCAGATCGGCGTCGAGCGCATCGTGCTTCTGCTTCTCGGCGGCGAGCTCGGGGCTCGCCGAATCGGCGACGGCCGGCTCCTTCGACTTCGGCGTCAGCTCGGCGAGCCGTTTGGCCGAGGCTTCGAGCCGTGGCGACAGATCGACGATGACCGCCTGCAGCCCGACGGCGAGCGGGTCGTTGGCGGCGCGCAGACGCACGAGATCGGAATCGGAGAGGTTGTCCGCCTTCAACGCCGCTTCGACGTCGGCGATGGTCGAACGCGCCGAATCGAGGGTTTGGCGCGTCGTGTCGTCGCCGGCGGCGCGGGCCGGGCTGGACGCGACGAGCACGACCACAAGCAGCAGGCGGAGGGCGCGAAGGGCGCGAAGGACGGACAAACGAACCTCGACGGTGATTCGGCGATGGCGGCGTCCGAGTGACAAAGGACCATGGCCTCGCTGTGGCCGCAACCGCCCGAAGCGGCGCTTTAACGCGAACCGTTCACCTTGGAGCGGGAAAATGGCTGCGCCGGCGTCCGGGCTTTGTTAAAGGAAATTGCGAATACGAGGAAATTGCCGTGAATTCGACGCCGCCTGTCGCCGCGCCGGACAGCCCCGCCCCGCCCGGCGCCGCCGCCTTGCTGGCCGGAGCGCGCGCGCTCGACCATTTCCTCGCCGCCGGCTTCGCCCGGCTCGAGCCGCCGGTGCTGCAGCCGGCCTCGGTCTTCCTCGACATGTCGGGCGAGGACATCCGCGGCCGCCTCTATCTCGTCAGCGACGCGTCTGGGGTCGAGTTGTGCCTGCGGCCGGACTATACCGCGCCGGTGTGCCTGGCCTATCTCGCCTCGCCCGAGGCCGGAAAGCCGGCCCAATACGCCTATCTCGGCCCGGTCTTCCGCGCCCGCCCCGGCCAGAGCGGCGAAATGCTCCAGACCGGCCTCGAGAGCTACGGCCGCGCCGACGTCGAGGCGGCCGACGCCGAGATCTTGGCGTTGGCGTTGGAAGCGGCTGAGCTCGCCGGCGCCGGGCCGCTGAAGGTCAAGATCGGCGACGCCAAACTGTTCGACAGCGCCCTTTCCGCGTTTCGCCTGCCCGACGTCTGGCTGCGCCGCATCCGCCGCGGCCTTGCGCGCGGGCGGGCGCTGGAGACGATCCTCGCCAACGGCGGCGGCCAGGGCGCGCTGTCGCAATCGGGCGTGCTGGCGGCGCTGGAGAGCGCCGACCACGCCGGCGCCAAGGCGCTGGTCGAGGACCTGCTGGCGATCGCCGGCATCGCGACGGTCGGCGGCCGCAGCGCTGGCGAGATCGCCGATCGCTTCCTCGAACAGGCCGCCCAGCGTTCGCAGTCCCATGTCGGAAGCGAGCAGCAGGAGGCGATCCGCCGCTTCCTGGCGATCGCCGCCGATCCCGATTCGGCCTCGCGGCAGCTGCGCGCGCTGGCCGACGATGCGAAGCTCGACCTCGGCGCGGCGCTCGATTGCTTCGACCAGCGCATCGGCTTCCTCGCCGCGCGCGGCCTGCCGATCGAAACGTTCAGCTATGCGGCCGGCTTCGTGCGCGACCTCGACTATTACACCGGCTTCGTCTTCGAGGCGATCGACGCCGCCGATCCGACCGCGCGGCCGGCGGTTGGCGGCGGCCGCTACGACGGCCTCGCCCGCCGGCTGGGGGCCGCGGCCGACGTGCCGGCGATCGGCGCTGCGGTGTGGATCGAGCGATTGCCGGCTCGGGAGGCGCGTCCATGACCGACTCCGCCGCCGCGGCCGAAGCGCCGCTCGTTCTTGCGGTCCCGTCCAAGGGGCGGCTGCAGGAGAACGCCAGCCAATTTTTCGCCCGCGCCGGGCTCGAGTTCGTTCAGGGTCGCGGCGCGCGCGACTACCGCGGCGTCATCGCCGACTTGCCGGGGGTCGAGGTCGCCTTTCTTTCGGCGTCTGAGATCGTCGGACAGCTCGCCGCCGGCGCCGCCCATTTCGGCGTCACCGGCGAGGATCTGGTGCGCGAGCACGTCGCCGACGCCGACAATCGCCTCGTCCTGCTGGCGCCGCTCGGCTTCGGCCGCGCCAATGTCGTCGTCGCCGCGCCGCAGGCGTGGATCGACGTGCGCGCCATGGCCGACCTCGAAGACGTCGCGGCGATCTATCGCGCGCGGCGCGGCGAGCGCATGCGGGTGGCGACCAAATACGTCAACCTGACGCGCCGTTTCTTCGCCGAGCACGGCGTCAGCGACTATCGCATCGTCGAGAGCCTGGGGGCGACTGAAGGCGCGCCGGCGGCCGGCGCCGCCGAGCTGATCGTCGACATCACCACCACCGGCGCGACGCTCGCCGCCAACGCGCTGAAGACGCTCGAGGACGGCGTGATCCTGCGCTCGCAGGCGACGCTCGTCGCCTCGCCGCAAGCGCCCTGGTCCGCCGCCGCCCGCTCCGCCGCCCGCGCCATCCTCACCCGCATCGCCGCGGCCGAGGACGCGCGCAAATCGCGCGAGGTCCGGGCGCGCCTGCCGACCCCGGTCCACCTGATCGTCGAGCAGGCCTGCTCGCTGTTCGACGCGACGCCGGCGCTCGGCGACGAGCCCGATCCGCACGGCTTCGTCGCCCTGCATTGCGCCCGCGCCAAGGCGGCCGACCTTTCCGACTGGCTGCTCGGCCAGGGGGCGGTCAGGGTCAGCGTGGTGGCGCTCGAGCAGGTGTTTGACGTCCGCAACCCGCTCTATGAGGCGTTGGAGGCGCGAATCGGCCGCTGAAGCGGCGGCCGGGCGCTGTCTTCCTTTGGCCTCAATTGTCCGCTCACTGCCCGCAGCTTCGTTTCACCTTTGGCGCGAGATGCGCTAGACGACGCAGGCTCTGGCCTCAGGAATGCGGAACCCGTGCGTTACCTCTCCACCCGCGGCGAAGCGCTGCGGCTCAATTTCTGCGACGCGATGCTCGCCGGGCTCGCCCGCGACGGGGGGCTCTACGTACCGGAGCGCCTGACGACGCTCGCCCCGGCGGCGATCCGCGCCCTCGCCGGACTGCCCTATTGCGAAGCGGCGACCCGGCTGGTCGCGCCGTTCGTCGGCGAGGATTTTGCGCCCGACGAGCTCTCCGGTCTGGCGCGCGACGCCTATTCCGGCTTCCGCCACGTTGCGACGGCGCCGCTGATCCAGATCGACGCCAACCTGTTCCTGCTCGAACTGTTTCACGGGCCGACCCTCGCCTTCAAGGATTTCGCCATGCAATGGCTGGGGCGCGCGATGAGCCGCGCCCTGGAGCGGCGGGACCGGCGCGCGACGATCCTCGGGGCGACTTCGGGCGACACCGGCGCGGCGGCGATCGAGGCCTTCGGCGGCCAGCCGCGCGCCGACGTCTTCATTCTCTTCCCGCACGGCCGCGTTTCCGACGTGCAGCGACGGCAGATGACGACGGTCGACCAGCCAAATGTTCATGCGATTGCGATCGAGGGCTCGTTCGACGACTGCCAGGCGATCGTCAAGACGCTGTTCAGCGATCTCGCCTTCCGCGACGAGCTCGGCCTGTCGGGCGTCAACTCGATCAACTGGGCGCGCATCCTCGCCCAGATCGTCTATTACTTCACCAGCGCGGTGGCGCTCGGCGCGCCCGACCGGCGCGTCTCCTTCGCCGTGCCGACCGGCAATTTCGGCGACGCGCTCGCCGGCTATTACGCCAAGGCCATGGGCCTGCCGGTCTCTCGCCTGACGATCGCCACCAACGAGAACGACATCCTCGCCCGCACGCTCGGCGCCGGCGTCTACAAGCCGCTCGGCGTCAAGGCGACCCAGTCGCCGTCGATGGACATCCAGATCTCGTCCAATTTCGAGCGGCTGCTGTTCGACGCCTACGGCCGCGACGCGAGCGCGGTTCGCGCGCTGATGGGGGCGCTGAAGCAGGCGGGCGAATTCTCGATTGCGCCGCCGGCGCTGGCGGCGATCCGCCGCGATTTCGACGCCGAACGCACCGACGAAGACGCTTGCGCCGACGAGATGGCGCGCGTCTATCGCGACAGCGGAATCGTCGTCGATCCACACAGCGCGGTCGGCGTCCACGCGGCGCGCGCGGCGCTGGCGCGCGATCCGGCGACGCCGGTGATCTCGCTGGCGACCGCCCATCCGGCAAAATTCCCCGAGGCGGTCGAACGCGCCATCGGCCGCCGTCCCCAATTGCCGCCCCATCTCGCTGAAATTCAATCGCGGCGCGAACGCTTCGCCATCCTGCCCAACGATCCGACGGCGGTGGCGAAATTCGTCCGCGAGCGGGCGAGGGTCGCGGCGTGAGCGTGCGGCTGACGACCTTGCCGTCGGGCCTGCGCGTCGTCAGCGACGCGAGCGGCGATTTGCGCACCGCTTCGCTCGGCGTGTTCGTCGCCGCCGGTTCGCGCCATGAAAGCGAAGGCGAACATGGGCTGTCGCATCTGCTCGAGCACATGGCGTTCAAGGGCACGGCCAAGCGCAACGCGCGGGCGATCGCCGAGACGATCGAGAACGTCGGCGGCGACCTCAACGCCGAGACCAGCGTCGAGCA
>NZ_JBEKVH010000106.1:0-13786 GCF_049514155.1 Roseiarcus sp.
CATCACGCTCGCGTCGACGTCGACGCCGAACCAGTGGCGGATCGAAACGACACCCTGGTTGACCAGCATGCCGAGCCCGTCGAGCGTCCTGAGACCCCGGGCCTCGGCGTCGCGCAGAAACAATGTGCGCGGCGGATTGGGGATGACGTCGGCGACGACCGCCTCGCGCTTGGCGCCGGAAAGATCGGCGTCGGGCCGGCCTTCCGTGTCGGGATAAAGGCCGATCGACGTCGCGTTGACGAAAACGTCGCCGTCGCCGCCTGCTCGGAAAGTCCTGTCCCAAAGAACGAACTCGGCTTGCGCCGGCGTCTTGGCGTTGATCAGCGCGGTCAGCTCGCTCCCGCGCGCGCTGCTGCGATTGACGACGACGAGACGCCGCGCGCCGGCGAGCGCCGCCTCGACCGCGATCGCGCGCGCCGCGCCGCCGGCGCCGAACACGACGATCGACTTGCCCTTGACGTCGATCAGCGTCCGCAGCGATTCCATGAACCCGACGCCGTCGGTGTTCTCGCCGATCCATTGGTCGCCGCGCCGCACCGCGCAATTGACCGCGCCGATCGTCGCGGCGGAATCGCCGAGCCCGTCGAGATGGGCGATGATCGCCACCTTGTGCGGAATCGAGCAGTTGAAGCCGCGCCAGCCCATCGCGCGCGCGCCGCGCGCCGCCTCGCCGAGCGCCGCCGGCTGGACTTCGCAATTGATGTAGCGCGCATTCATGCCGTGATGGCGGAACGCGGATTCGATCATCGCGACGGTCGGATTCTCGGCGACCGGCGTGGCGAAGCAGCCGACCAGTTCGGCGAGAAAATTGTGCGGCGTCGCCATCGTTTCCTCCTCATGCCGGTTCGAAACGCGCGCGGCGTGCGCATCTTGCGCGCTCGCGCGCGGCAGTAAAGGCCGCAGACCTCGCCGCGCGCCTCAGCGCAAGCGACGTTTCGTCGCTCGACCTTGCCCCGCCGGCGAGAACCGCCCGCCGGTCAGCGGCCGCGGCGCGCCGGTCGTGGTCGGCAGCGAAATCGGCAGGCCGGCGCGCGAGCGCAGGGCGAGGTAGGCGAAGCAGTGCGCCTCGACGACGTCGCCGTCGAAGCCGATCGCCTCGATCGGCTCGACGCGCGTCGCAAGCCGGCTCGCGAGCCCCTGCATCAGCGTCGGGTTCAGCCGACCGCCGCCGCAGACCAGCCAGCGCGTCGGCGGAAACGTGAAAGGACGCGCCGCCGCCGCCGTCGCTTCGATGGTGAAGGCGGCGAGCGTCGCTGCACCGTCGGCGTCGCTCAAGCGTTCGACCGCCTGCGCGGCGGCGTGGAAATGGTTGCGGTCGAGCGACTTCGGCGGCGCCCGATCGAAATAGGGATCGCGCATCAGCGCCGCGACGATTTGCTCGTCGGCGCGGCCGGCGGCGGCGAGTCGCCCGTCCTCGTCGCGGCTCGCGCCCAGCCGCCGGGCGATGAAATCGTCGATCAGCGCGTTGGCCGGTCCGGTGTCGAAGGCGACGATTTCGCCTGAGGCGCCGAGATAGGTGACGTTGCCGACCCCGCCCCAATTGAGGACCATGACCGGCTTGTCGAGCGGCGCGCACATCGCCGCGTGATAGAGCGGCGCCAGCGGCGCGCCTTCGCCGCCGGCAGCGACGTCGGCGGAACGGAAATCGCTGACGACGTCGATCGCCAGCGCCGCCGCCGCGCGCGCGCCGTCGCAAAGCTGACGGGTGAAACGTTCGCGCGGCCGATGCAGCACCGTCTGGCCGTGCAGTCCGACGATCGCGACCTCGCCCCGGTCGACGGCGAATTCGGCGATGAAGCGATCGACCGCCGCTGCATGCGCGTCGGTGACGGCGGCCTCGAGCTCGGCGAGCGGCCCGGCCGCGCGCGCCGGCTCGGCGACGACGGCGCGCAGCTCGGCCGCGAGCTCGGCAGGGTAGGGATAGGTGGCGCCAGGGCCTGCTTCGAGGCGCGCCTCGCCATCGGAACGGATCAGCGCGACGTCGATGCCGTCCATCGAGGTGCCGCTGATCGCGCCGATCGCCGTCGCCAGGCCGCGCGCGTCGTCGCTCACTTAGCTTCGCTCCGGCTCGCGCCGGGGACCCACAGAACGTCGGCGCGGCCGCCTTCGTTGGCGACCCGCGCGGCGACGAACAGGTAGTCGGAGAGGCGATTAACGTAAGCGAGCGCGGCCGCGCCGACCGGCTCGATCGCCGCGAGCGCCGTCATGCGCCGCTCGGCGCGTCGGCAGACGACGCGCGCCTGGTGCAGCGCCGCCGCCGCCCGCGTCCCGCCCGGCAGCACGAACGAGCGCAGCGGCGCGAGTTCGGCGTTGAGCGCGTCGATCTCGCGCTCGAGCCGCTCGACCTGGCTCGGCGCGACGCGCAGCCGCGCATCCTTCTCGCCCGGCGCGGGCGGCGCGCAAAGATCGGCGCCGAGGTCGAAGAGATCGTTCTGCGCCCGCGCCAGCGTCGCCTCGATCGCCGCCAGCGCTGCGTCGGCGGAATCGCGGGTCTCCAGCCGCGCTGCGCCGATCGCGCAATTGGCCTCGTCGACTGCGCCGAACGCTTCGACCCGCGCGTCATGTTTGGCGCGGCGCGAACCGTCGCCGAGCCCGGTCGTTCCGTCGTCGCCGGTGCGGGTGTAGATGCGATTGAGCCGGACCATCCGCGCCTTCCCTAGTGCATGCGCGTCAACAGCACGATGACGATCACCGCGACCGCCGCGAGCTGCAGTCCGACGCGCCAGCGCATCAGCTTCTGCGATCGCTCGCCCGAGCCCGGCCGAGCGAGATTGAGGAAGCCGAACAGAAGCGTGGCGGCGACGGCGATCACGGCGATCGCCACGAGGGCGCTGGCGAAGGTCGGCATGGCGGCTCCGATCGAGTCCGCCTTTATAGGCTGAGCCGGCGCCGCGGCCAATTCGCTCCGGCGCGAGGCCTCAGCCTCAGTCGCGCTTCAACAGCCGCTCGAAATAGTCGCGCTCTTCCTCCGGCCGGCTGGGGTCGGCGAGGCGGCGGCGCAATTCTTCGAGCACCTGGCGCGCGCGCTCGGCGACGTCGGCCCCGCCGTGCAGCGCGCCCTCAAGCGCGCCGCCGCGGTTTCCCGCCTCGCGCCCGAGCGGATCGCGTCCGGGTCCGCCGGCGCCCGGCCGCCGGCTCGTCGCCTTGTAGCCGCGGCCGCCCTGGCCATTGCCTTGGCCCTGGGCCTGCTGCTGCAGGCCCTGCGCGCCCTGGCGCAAAGCCTCGAGCGCGCGGCCCTGCGCTTCGACGGCGCGGCCCTTGCCGGTTCGACCCTGATCGTCGAGCCCGCCGCCGCTCTTGTCGCCTTGGCCCTGACCGTCGCCTTGGCCTTGGTCCTGGCCGTCGCCCTTGAGGTCGCCCTCGGCTTCCTTCATGTCGCCTTGCGCGTCGTCGAAGCCCTTCTCGCCCTTCATGCCGAGCGACTTCAGCCGCTTCTGCAATTCGGCGAGGCGGTCGGCGAGCGCCCGTTGGCGCTCGTCGAGCGACGGCTTGGCCTGGTCGCCCTGGCCCTCGGGCGCGTCGCGGCCGAGCTGCTCGCGCTGATCCTGGCGGAACGTGTCGTCGCGCAACGCCTGCTGGTCGCGCAGGAGCTTGCCGAGCTCGTCGATCTGCTTGCGCATTTCGCGGCTCGCCTGGTCCTCCTGGGCGTCTTGGGCGCCGCGCATGTTCTCGAACATGTTCTGCATTTCGTCGAGCATCGCCTCGGCGTCCTGGCGCGCGCCGTTGCGCGCCATGTCTTCCATGCGGTCGAGCATCGACTCGAGATCCTGCTGCGGCAGCTCGGCGTCGGCGTCGTTCTGCTGCGGCGGCGTCTGTTGGGCAAGATCGCGCATGTAGCGCTCGGCGGCGTCGCGCAGCTCCTGGGTCAATTTGCGCAGCTCCTCGTCGCTCGCGCCGTGCTGCAGCGCCTCGCGCAATCGCTGCTCGGCGGCGCGCAAGTCGCGCTGCGCCTGCGACGCGTCGCCGTCCTCGAGCCTGAGCGCCATCGCCCACAACAGGTCGGCGACGGCGAGGAGCTCGGCGTCGCCATGCGCGTCGGCGAGCTGCGCGCGCGCCTGGCGCAGGCCGAGATAGACGCCGGCCGGCGTCTGGAAGAAGTCGGGCGCGACCGTCAGCGCGTCGATCGCCTTGGCGACGCGCGGCGTCTCGTGGTCGGGGTCGAGGACCAGCGCGCGCCGCTGCTCGACCAGCGCGCGCGCGAGCGGGTTGTGGAACGCCCGCTGCGGCAACGCGAACGTCGTCGGCGCTCCGGCGCCGACCTTTCCGGAGACGCCGGTCGCCTTCAACGTCAGGACGACCTGGGCGCCCGCCCATGGATGTTCGGAGAGGTCGCCTGTCGTTGTCGCTTCGCCGGTTCCGTTCGTCGTGCTGGGCAGGCGCAGCGCCAGCTTTGGCGGCGGAACGAGCGACCGCGGCGGCGCGGCCCCCGCGGCCGGGTTGGCGAACTCGGCCTCGGCGCCGGCGATTCCGTAGCGGTCGGTGAACGAATAATGCAGCGTCAGCGAGCCGCTGAGATTGCCGCGCGGCGGCTCGATCAGCGTGACGGTCGGCGCGCCGAGCGGGGTCGCCTCGATTTCGTATCGGCCGAGCGCGGCGCCGTCGCGGCGGAAGACGACCGCGCCGTCGCCGTTGATCGTCCAGCGCCTTTCGGCCGGCGCGCCGCGGGCGGCGGCAGTTGCAGGGGCGGGGGCGGCCTTGTCGGCCGGCTTGGCGCCGGCGACCGGCGCGATCGCGCCCTCGACCCGCGTCTCGAACAGGTCGGAATCGGCGCGCACCACCAGCGCCGAGCCCTCCGGGGTGACGATTTTCTGCGACGGATCGCGGTCGGCGGCGAGGTCGAGCAGGATCGGCGGCTGGTTGGCGTAGGCGGGCGGGTCGATCCAGGCGTCGAGCCGCGCGGTCGCAGCCGCAGCGGCGCCGTCGCGCCAGTCGAAGGCGGCGGCGACCCGGCCGTAGCGCTCCGGCCCGGCGACGAGCGCGGCGGCGATCGCCGCCAGCAGCACGGCGAATCGCAGCGCGCGCGGATCGCGCCACGCCATGCCCGGGGCGGGCGCGGCGGGAACGAATCGCTCGACCTGGCGGGCGAGGCGGTCGCGGTGCAGCGCCCACAGCGCCGCAGTGGCGGGGTCTTCGCCCGCCATGGCGAGCCGGTCGTCGAGCGAGGCGGCGGGCCGATGCGGCGCGCCCGAATCGCGGTCGAGGCGGTCGAGGGTCTCGGCGCGGACGGGGCGCCGCAACCGCGTGAGCGGGGCGAGCGCGATCACGAAAGCGACGGCGAACGCCGCGACGCCGCCGATTCGCGCCAGGCGCGGCGCGATCTGCCACAGCCCGAGCCAGGAGACGGCGAGGAACAGCGCGACCAGCGTCGCCGCCCACACCAGCGTCGGCCAGAACCGTTCGAAGACGATCACCGCCTCGGCGCGGCGCGCCAGCGCCGTCAGCTTCGCGCCGATGCGCGTCGCCCCGTCGCTCCGCGAACTGTCAGCCTGCTTCGAATCCAAAGAGGCGTCTCCGCGCCGTCCGACCGCCGCTCCGGCGCCAGACAGTCTAGCGACGTTGCAACCACGGCGGAAGTTTGTCGAGGCCGATCAATTCCGCGTAGGTCGGCCGCGGCCTGACGACCGCAAATTGGCCGCCCTTGACCAGAACTTCGGGGACAAGCAGGCGGGAATTATAGGTGCCGGCCTGAACCGCGCCATAGGCGCCGGCCGACATCACCGCCAGCAGGTCGCCCGCCGCGGGTTCGGCGAGTTCGCGGTCGAGGGCGAGAAAGTCGCCGCTCTCGCACACCGGGCCGACGACGTCGGCGCGCAGGCGCGGCGCGGCGAGCGCCGGCTCGGCGGCGGGCCAGATTTCATGATGCGCGTCGTAGAGGGTCGGACGGACGAGGTCGTTCATCGCCGCATCGACGATGACGAAGTTCCTGGCGTCGCCGCGCTTGACGTAGAGAACCGTGGTCGCCAACACGCCGGCGTTGCCGACGATCAGCCGACCCGGCTCGAAATAGAGCGTGCAGTCGAGATCGCGCGTGCTGCGCGCGACGATTTTCGCGTAGACGTCGGGAAGCGGCGGCGGATCGTTGTCGACGCGATAGGGGATGCCGAGGCCGCCGCCGAGGTCGACGTGGTCGATTGCGTGCCCGTCGGCGCGCAGCGTCCGCACGAAATCGGCGAGCAGCGCGAAAGCGTCGTCGAACGGCCGCATGTCGACGATCTGCGAGCCGATGTGCATGTCGACGCCGACGATTGCGAGGCCGGGCAGGGCGCGGGCGCGGTCGTAGACGGCGCGGGCGCGCGAGATCGGCACGCCGAACTTGTTCTCCGCCTTGCCGGTCGAGATCTTGGCGTGGGTGCGCGCGTCGATGTCGGGGTTGACGCGGATGGCGATGCGCGCCGTCTCGCCGCGCGCGCTGGCGACCTCGGACAGCGTCTCCAACTCCGGCTCGGACTCGACGTTGAAGCAGAGGATGCCCTCGTCAAGCCCGAGCGCCATCTCCTCGCGCGTCTTGCCGACGCCGGAGAAGATGATCTTGTCGCCCGGCACGCCGGCGGCGCGGGCGCGCCTGAGCTCGCCTCCGGAGACGACGTCCATGCCGGCGCCGAGGCGCGCTAGGGTCGCCAAAACCGCCTGGTTGGAATTGGCCTTCATCGCGTAGCAGACGAGCGCCGGCCGATCGGCGAAAGCGGCGCGGAAGACCTCGAAATGCCGCTCGATGGTGGAACTCGAATAGCAATAGAACGGCGTGCCGACCTCGCCGGCGATTTTCGCCAACGAGACGTCTTCGGCGTGCAGCGCGCCGTTCCGGTAGGCGAAATGATGCATGGCGACTTACAGAATCGGATCGAGCGCGAACGGCGTCTTCGGCGGCGTGATCGGCGGATTCTTGGGCCGTCCGAGCTGATCGCTCAGATCGGAACTCGCCGTCGGCGCCGGAGTCGGCGTGGCGATCGCGCCGCTGGGCGGTTCGAGCGGCCCGCGGCGGCCGCATCCGGCGGCGAGCAACGCAAGGCCGAAAACCAACGCCAGCGCGACGGCGCGCCTAACGGACGGGGAACGGGCGGCGACAATCACGGACAGGCTCCGGCGAACGCGCCGCACTATAGCCGAAACCCCCGCCGATGCGAGGGGGAAGAGCGCCGCATCGCGACGCTCAGCCTCCGGTCTCGCCGCGCGCCTCGCCCGACGTGGTCGCGCCGGCGCGCTTCAGCCGGCTCACGGAATTGTCGAGCGCGCTGAGGAAATTGGAGCGGTCGCGGGGGCCGAAGGCCTTGGGGCCCGAGGTCGCCTGTCCCGTCTCGCGCAGATGGTCCATCAGGTTGCGCGTCGCCAGCGCCATGCCGATCGAGTCCTCGGAGAAGCGCTTGCCGGTCGGGGCGAGGACGTCGGCGCCGGCCTTGACGCAACGGCTCGCCAGCGGAATGTCGGCGGTGACGACGATCGCGCCCGGCCCGGCCCGCTCGGCGATCCAGTCGTCCGCCGCGTCCGGCCCTGCCGCGACGACAACCCGTTCGATTCCCGGCGCACGAGGGGTCAGGATCGGGCTGTTGGCGACGACGAACACGCTAATCCCGTAGCGCGCCGCGACGCGATAGGTCTCGTCCTTCACCGGACAGGCGTCGGCGTCGATATAGATGCGCAGGCGCGGCGCGGCGGGTTCCATGGCCGGGGGTGTAATCGCAAACCTCGGCGAGGGCGACTCGAGCCCCACGCGGCCGGGCGTCGTCCTGGCCGTTCCCGCCGTCGCGCCGCCGCTTCGCTCGGCCGCAGGCCAAGGGGGGTCGTCGCCATACATTCGCCACGGTTGCGCCCACTGTCATGCTGTGTTCTTCCAACGGGTGTCTCTGACCCCCGGTTGGGAAATTAATCATCGAGGCGATGGCGTCAAATGTCCGACAATAACAACGATGGCCCCGACGGACTGGCCGATCCGTTCTATTATGACGATTCCATTTCTCAGCGGGCGATGGCGTTTTACTACGTGGCTAAACTGTCAGACGTGGTCAAGGACAAGGCGACAAAAGAGTTGTGCTTGACGATGCTGCGAAAACTCAACAGCTCGATCAAGGCCCCCTCCACGGCGGAGTTGCACGCAATCGACGGCGGCGCGCAATTGACGACGCCGCACAATCCTTAGGCCCCCGGCCCTTGCGCCGATCTTCGCCTTGGGCCAAATAGGGTCCGGGAGGTTGGCGAAGGACGTACCGCTCGCCAACCGGGTCAGGTCCGGAAGGAAGCAGCCCCAACGAGCCAGGGCGGGTCTTTGTCCAACCTCCTAACTTTTGCTGAGGCGCGCTCGGGCCGGAGCTGCGCCAGGCCCTGGCGTCCGAGCTTTGGCGGATGACTGACGAGAACGCGCCGGATGCCGGCGCCGCCGCCGAACCGACGCTTGCGCTCGGGCTGCCGCCCGCCCCGGCCGCCGCCGGCTATCGCGTGCTGGCGCGCAAATACCGTCCCGCCAGTTTCGACGACCTCATCGGCCAGGAGCCGATGGTGCGCACGCTCGCCAATTCCTTCGCCGCCGGGCGCATCCATCAGGCCTATATCCTCACCGGCGTGCGCGGCGTCGGCAAGACGACGACCGCCCGCATCCTCGCCCGCGCTTTCAACTATTCGCTGCCGGGCAAGATCGACCGGCCGTCGATCGACATGCCGGAATTCGGCGTCCACTGCCAGGCGATCATGGAATCGCGCCATGTCGACGTCATCGAGATGGACGCCGCCTCGCACACCGGCATCGACGACGTGCGCGAGATCATCGAGAACGCGCGCTACCGCCCGGTCTCGGCGCGCACCAAGGTCTACATCATCGACGAAGTGCACATGCTGTCGAAGCAGGCGTTCAACGGCCTGCTGAAGACGCTCGAAGAGCCGCCCGAGCACGTCAAGTTCCTGTTCGCGACCACCGAAATCGAGAAAGTGCCGATCACCGTGCGGTCGCGTTGCATCCGTTTCGATCTCAAGCGCATCGAGACCGGGCTGATGGTGCGCCACCTCGAGAAGATCAGCGGCCTCGAGGGCGTGACGGCCGAGCCCGACGCGTTGTCGCTGATCGCCCGCGTCGCCGAAGGTTCGGTGCGCGACGCGCTGTCGCTGCTCGACCAGGCGATCGCCCACGGCTCGGCGGGCAAGGTCGAAGCCGCCGACCTGCGGGCGATGCTCGGTCTCTCCGATCGCGGCGAGGTCGTCGACCTCTTCGCCCACGCCATGGCCGGCGAGATCGCGCCGGCGCTCGAACTGACGGCGAAGCTGCATCTCGCCGGCGCCGATCCCGCCGAGCTGCTGATCGAGCTCGCCGAATTCTGCCATCTCGTCACCCGCCTCAAGCTCGCGCCGAACGGCGTCGACGACGCCGCGATCAGCGAGAGCGAACGGCGGCGCGGCTCGGAGATGGCCGAAAAGCTCTCGATCGGGCAATTGACCCGCGCCTGGCAGATCCTGCTCAAGGGCGTCGAGGACGTGAAGGACTCGCCGCGGCCGCTCGCCTCGGCGGAAATGGCGCTGATCCGCCTCGCCTTCGCCGCCGACCTGCCGACGCCGGAAGACGCTTTGCGCAAGCTCGCCGAATCGGGCGAGGCGCCGCCGCGGCTTGCTCCGGTCATCGTCGCCGCGCCGCCGCCGCGCGTTTCGCCGCCGACGAGCGAGGCTCTGGCCAAGCGCGCGCCGGCTTCGGCGATGGCGGCGCCCGCGCCCGCCGCCGCGCCGAACCCCGCCGGACCGCGGCTTGCGCGCTTCGAAGACGTCGTCGCGTTGGCGCGCGTCCGGCGCGACATCCGCTTGAGCCAGGCGCTGGAGAGCGACGTTCGTCTCGCGCGCTTCGAGCCGGGGCGGATCGAATTCTCGCTCGTCGACGGCGCTTCGCCGGAGATCGTCCAAGCGTTGTCGCGCCGCCTCGGCGAATGGACCGGCGAGCGCTGGATGGTGACGCTCGCCGCCGGCGCGACGGCGCCGACGCTGCGCGAACAGGAGACGGCGCGCCGCAACGAGCAGTTAGGGGGCGCCGGCGAGCATCCGGTCGTGCGCAAGATCCTCGAACGCTTCCCCGGCGCCAAGATCGTCGACGTGCGCGGCCCGGAAGCGTCGCCCGCCGTCTCGACGCCGGCCGGCGACGACGAGGTCGGCTATTCGGACGCGCCCGAAGACGATGAATTGTGAGCGGAGCGCAACGATGGTCGACATCCTCGGCATGATGAAGAAGGCGCAGGCCGTCCAGGCGCAACTGCAGGAGGCGCAGGAGGAATTGGCCCGGCTCGACGTCGAAGGCCAGTCGGGCGGCGGCATGGTCAAGGTCACCCTCACCGGCAAGGGCGAGATGAAGGCGATCGCCATCGATCCGTCGCTGCTGACGCCCGCCGACAAGGAAATGGTCGAGGACCTGATCCTGGCCGCCTATGCCGACGCCAAGGGCAAGGCCGATCGCCTGTCGGCGGAGAAGATGCAAAGCCTCGCCGCCGGCTTGCAATTGCCGCCGGGCATGAAACTGCCGTTCTGAGGCCCCATGTCGTCGAATGTCGCCGGCCCGGAAATCGAGCGGCTGATCCAGCTTCTGGCGCGCCTGCCGGGGCTGGGGCCGCGCTCGGCGCGACGCGCGGCGCTGCATCTCATCCGCAAACGCGAGCCGCTGCTCGGGCCGCTCGCCGAGGCGATGCGCGTCGCCCACGAGCGGATTGTCGCCTGCTCGGTGTGCGGCAACATCGACACCCGCGACCCATGCACGATCTGCGCCGACGAGCGGCGCGAAAGCGCGACGCTGGTGGTCGTCGAGTCGGTCGGCGATCTATGGGCGCTCGAGCGCGCGCAGGCGACCCGCGCGCGCTATCACGTGCTCGGCGGCGCGCTGTCGCCGCTCGACGGAATCGGGCCGGAAGACCTCAATATCGCTGGTCTCGTCGCGCGCGTCGCCGAGGGCGGGGTGCAGGAGGTCGTGCTTGCGGTCAACGCCACCGTCGACGGCCAGACGACCGCTCATTACATAACCGAACTCTTGAACCCCTATCCGGTCAAGGTCACGCGCCTCGCCCACGGCGTGCCGGTCGGCGGCGAGCTCGATTATCTCGACGACGGCACCCTCGCGGCGGCGATGCGCCAGCGCACGACGTTCTGACCCAGAAGCCCGCGTTTCGGCGCGCCGCTATTCCGCCGCCTGGCGACGGTCGGCGTGGCTCGACGTCGGCTCGTCGTCTTCCGTCGTCGGCGTCGGCTCGGCCTCGGGATGCTTACCCGAGCGCCACAGCCAATTCGAAAGCTGGTCGAGATAGAGATAGATCACCGGCGTGGTGAACAGGGTCAGCGCCTGGCTGACGATCAGGCCGCCGACCATCGTGTAGCCGAGCGGCTGGCGCAGCTCCGCGCCGGTGCCCTGTCCGAGCATCAGCGGCACGCCGCCGAGCATTGCCGCCATCGTCGTCATCATGATCGGGCGGAAGCGCAACAGCGCCGCCTTGCGGATCGACTGCTCGGTCGTCAGATGTTCGTCGCGTTCGGCGGTGATGGCGAAGTCGACCATCATGATGCCGTTCTTCTTGACGATGCCGATCAGCAAGATCAATCCGATCAGGGCGATGAGGCTGAATTCGTAGCCGAACAGCATCAACATCGCCAAAGCGCCGAAACCGGCCGAGGGCAGGGTCGACAGAATCGTCAGCGGGTGGATGAAGCTCTCGTAGAGCACGCCGAGGATGATGTAGACGACGACCAGCGCCGCCAGGATCAACAGCGGCACGGTGACCAGCGACTCCTGGAACGCCTGCGCGTTGCCCTGGAAGGTGGTGGACAGCCCGGGGGGCAGATGCAGATCGCGCTCGGCCGCCTGGACCGCCGCGGTCGCCTGGCCGAGCGCCACGCCTTGCGCGAGGTTGAAGCTGATGGTGATGGCGGGAAACTGTCCTTGGTGGCTGATCGACAGCGGCGCGATGGGATTGGTCGTCCATTTCGCGAACGCGCTCATCGGCACCATCTGGCCGGTGGTCGGCGAGCGGATGTAGAGCTTGTCCAGGCTCTTCGGGTCGCCCCGCAGCGACGGCAGAATCTCCTCGATGACGTAGTAGGTGTTGATCTGGGTGAAATACTGGGTGACTTGCCGTTGACCGTAGGCGTCGTAGAGCGTGTCGTCGATCAGCTGCGGTTGGATGCCGAAGCGCGACGCCATGTCGCGGTCGATGGCGAGCGTCAGCGTCGTGCCGGCGTTTTGCTGGTCAGTGGCGACGTCGCGCAGCTCCGGCAGCTCGCCGAGTTTGGCTAGAATCTTGGGCGCCCAGGCGTTCAACTCTTCGAGATTGACGTCCTGCACCGTGTACTGGAACTGGGTGCGGGCGGAGCGCCCGCCGACGGTGACGTCCTGCGCCACCTGCAGGAACAGCCGCGCGCCCTTGACCTGGGCGAGCTTGGGCCGCAGCCGGGCGATGATCTGGAACGCGTCGGCGGTGCGCTCCTCGCGCGGCTTGAGGGTGATGAACATCCGGCCGGAGTTCTGCGCGGAGGCGCCGACGCCGGCGCCGATGCCCCCCGCCACGTTCACGACGTCGGGGTCGGATTGTACGACGGCGAGCAACTGCTCCTGCAGCTTCGCCATCTCGGCAAAGGAGACGTCCTGCGGCGCGTCGGAGGTGCCGAACAGGGTGCCGGTGTCCTGCTGGGGGAAGAAGCCTTTGGGAATGGCGATGAACAGCGCGACTGTGGCGACGAGGGTGGCGAGAAAGACCATCAAGGTGATGAAGCGGTGGCGCAAGACCCTGTCGAGGCCGTGCTCGTAGGCCGTAGTCAATGCGGCGAAGCCCCGCTCGAACAGCATGTAAATCTTGTTGTGGCGGTCGTGCGTGTGGTCGCGCAGGAACCGCGAGGCCAGCATCGGCGTCAGGGTCAGCGACACGACCGCGGAAACCACGATGGTCATCGCCAGCGTCACCGAGAATTCGCGGAACAGCCGGCCGATGATGCCGCTCATCAGCAGCAGCGGAATCAGCACCGCGATCAGCGACATCGAGATCGACACCACGGTGAAGCCGATTTCGCCGGCGCCCTTCAGCGCCGCCTGCATCGGCTTCATGCCGTGTTCGACGTGGCGAGTGATGTTCTCCAGCACCACGATCGCGTCGTCGACGACGAAGCCGACGGCGATCGTCAGCGCCATCAGCGAGAGGTTGTCGAGGCTATAACCGACCGCCCACATCATGGCGCAGGCGCCGAGCAAGGCGAGCGGCACGGTGAAGCTTGGGATCACCGTCGCCCACAGGTTCCTGAGGAAGACGAAGATCACCATGACCACCAGGGCGATGGTCAGCAACAAGGTGAACTGCACGTCTTCGACCGAGGCGCGTATTGTCGTCGTGCGGTCGGAGAGCACCCTGATGTGCATCGAGGCGGGGATCGCCGCCTGCAAGCGCGTCATCGTCGACTTGACCTTCTCGACCGTGGTGATGACGTTGACGCCCGGAACCTTGAAGACGACCAGGAACACGTCGCGTTTGCCGTTGCCCCACGCCGCTTGGTAGACGTCGGCGGGGCCGCGCACAGCCTGGCCGATGTCGCGCACGCGCACCGGCGCTCCGTTGCGATAAGCAATGATGACGTCGTTCCAAGCCGCCGGTTCGGTGAGCTGGTCGTTGTCGAAGATGGTGAACGACTGCTGGGCGCCGTTGATCAAACCTTTCGGGTTGTCGGTGGTGGCGATGGCGAGCTGGGCGCGCACGTCCTCGAGCTGCAGCCCCTTCTCGACCAGCTTCGCCGGATCGATCTGGACGCGAATCGCCGGCTGCTGCTGGCCGCCGATGCGCACCAGCGACACGCCGGA
>NZ_JBEKVH010000107.1:0-13538 GCF_049514155.1 Roseiarcus sp.
TGATTGGGGATGCCGACGACGTCGCCGGCGAAGGCTTCGTCGGCGATCGAGCGATCCTGGGCGAAGAAGAACTGCGGCGCCGACAGCGTGATCGACTTGCCGGTGCGCGTCAGCCGGGCCCGCATGCCGCGCGTCAGCTTGCCCGAGCAGACGCGGGTGAAGGCGATGCGGTCGCGATGGTTGGGGTCCATGTTGGCCTGGATCTTGAAAACGAAGCCGGTCATCTTCGGCTCGTCCGCCTTCACCGTGCGGGTCGAGGCTTCCTGCGCGCGCGGCGGCGGGGCGAATTCGGCCATCGCGTCGATCAGGTTGCGCACGCCGAATTCCTTCAATGCGCTGCCGAACAGCACCGGCGTCAGATGTCCTTCGAGGAACGCCTGCTTGTCGAACGGGCGGCAACCCTCGACTGCGAGCGTCATCTCCTCCATCGCCGCGGCGCGCTCGTGCTCGG
This sequence comes from Roseiarcus sp., assembly GCF_049514155.1. Lineage (GTDB taxonomy): Bacteria > Pseudomonadota > Alphaproteobacteria > Rhizobiales > Beijerinckiaceae > Roseiarcus. The sequence continues at coordinate 452 of NZ_JBEKVH010000107.1, forward strand.
GCAGCATCGCCCAGATCGCCGGGTCCTCGGGACCCGAGACCGGCGTCTCGTTCGCGTCCCTGTCGAGCGTGCGCAAGGTCTTGCGACGGATGTCGTAGGCGCCGACGAGCCCGCGGCCGCGCCCGACCGTCCAGTCGAGCGGCGCGGTGTCGAGCGCCAGCGTCTTCTCGATCTCGTCGAGCAGGTCGAACGGATCGCGCGTTTCGCGGTCCATCTTGTTGATGAAGGTGACGATCGGGATGTCGCGCAGCCGGCAGACCTCGAACAGCTTGCGGGTGCGCGCTTCGATGCCCTTGGCGGCGTCGATCACCATCACCGCCGAGTCGACCGCAGTCAGGGTGCGGTAGGTGTCCTCGGAGAAGTCCTCGTGGCCGGGCGTGTCCAAGAGGTTGAAGACGCAGCCGCCGTATTCGAAGGTCATCACCGAGGTGACGACCGAAATGCCGCGCTCGCGCTCGATGCCCATCCAGTCGGAGCGGGTCTGGCGGCGGTTGGCTTTGGCCCGCACTTCGCCGGCGAGCTGGATCGCGCCGCCGTAGAGCAGGATCTTTTCGGTCAACGTCGTCTTGCCGGCGTCCGGGTGGGAGATGATCGCGAAAGTGCGCCGGCGCGCGACGGGGCTCAAAGGGGTCATGGAAATTTCGGGAGGGCGGGGTCGGCGGCTGCTTTAGCCCAGCTGCGCGACGATGGAAAGCGGCGTCCGCGGGCGTGGGCGTTGGGCCACGGCCTCAAGGCGGCGGCAGCCGCAGCGACGAGGTGTGTTCGCCGATCCAGCGCGAGCCTTCGAACGAGAGATGGCCGGCGTCGCGGTAAAGGAAGACGCCGCCCTCCGAGGCCGGGCAGACGTCGTGGCGGCAGAGCTGATCCCTCAGCCACACGACACGGATCCCCTTCGCCTCGACCGCGCGCAAGAGCGCGCTCGTGGCCGCGTCATGGGCCTCTTCGGCGGCGAGCGAAAAGTCGCAGGTCGCGACCGGAACGTCGAGCACGCTGGCCTTCTCGAGGCACTCGCCGATGTTCTCGCCGCTCGCCGGCGGCGGCGCGACGATCGTCGCCCGCTTGCCGAGCGCCTCGATCGCCCGGACCGTCGCCGTCAACCGCTCGACGACGAAGGCGGCGTCGGGCGCCCGCGGTCCGTCGGGCGTCGCCAGCCGCGACACGCGATCGAGATATTCGCCGAACGGACTCGCCAGCACGACGTCGGCGATTTGCGGCTGCGTCGCCAGATAGGCGAGCACGGCCTGATTGAAAGCGAAGCAGCGCGTGGCGAAGGCTTCGTCGAGTTTGGCGGTAAGCTGGCTCAGGCCGAGGACGGGCCCGCAGGCGCTGCGCGTCGCCTGGACGAGCGCGCGGCCCGGATTGGCGGCTTCGACGCCATCGACGATGTGCATCGCGTAGGAATCGCCCCACACCATCAGCGTCGGCGCCGGGCCGGTCTGGCATTGCGGCTTCGGCTCGTAGGCGCCGCCTTGGTCGCAGGCGGGCGACAGGCCGGTGTTGGGCGCAAATCGCCGCTCGATCGTCGCCAGCGTCGGGTTGCGAAACGGCAGGGGCGGCGGCGGCGACGTATGCGCGACCTGCTGGATGCCGAGGCCGACGGCGAGCAGCGCCAGGCTCGCCGGCGCCAGCGTCCAGACGAGCCGCCGCGTCGAGACGCGCGCGCGGTCGCGGAACGGCGTCTCGACGAAACGCCAGGAGAGCGTCGCGAGCAGCAGCGTGAGAACGATCAGCCCCGCCATCGTCAGGCCGGGAACCGCGTGGACGTAGCGCAGGCGCGCGAAGACGAACACCGGCTGGTGCCACAGATAGGCGCTGTAGCTGATCAGGCCGAGGCCGACGAACGGGGCCGAGCTGAGCAGGCGATGGACCCAGGTTCCCGGCGTCGCCGACAGCAGAATCGCCGCTGCGCCGAGCGTCGGCAGCAGAGCATAGAGGCTCGGAAACGCCGCGGCGGGATCGAGGGCGAAGACGCTGACGACGATCGCCGCCAGGCCGGCGAGCGACAGGCCCTGCCGCCAGCCGTCGGCGGGCGCGAGCGGATCGTGCGGCGTCAGCGCCGCCAGCGCGCCGATCAGCAGCTCCCAGGCGCGCGTCGGCAGCAGGTAGAATCCGTCGCCGTCGCCGCGCAGCGCGTAGAGCTCGGCGAGGCCGAAACTGAGCCCCGCGCCGATGGCGAGCGCGCCGACGATTTTGCGCCGCCCCAGCCGCCATAGCGTCAGCAGCAGGACGGGAAAGATGAGGTAGTACTGCTCCTCGACTGCGAGGCTCCAGGTGTGCAGCAGCGGCTTTTCCTCGCCGATGGCGACGAAGTAGCCGCCGCTCGATCCGACGAAGACGTAGTTGGAGATGAACGCGGTCACCGCGGCAAGGCTGCGGCCGTAGCCGTTGAGCAGGCCGATGGGCGCCCACAGCCAGGCGAGCGGGACGAAGCACGCGACGACCAGCAGCAACGCCGGCAGAATCCTTCGCGCCCGCCGCTCGTAGAAGCGCGCCAGGGTGAACGTCCCCGCCTGCCGCTCGGAGACGATCAGGCCGGTGATGAGATAGCCGCTGATGACGAAGAAGACGTCGACGCCGACGAAGCCGCCGCTGACCGCATTCACGCCGGCGTGCCAGAGGATGACCGGCGCGACCGCAACCGCCCTCAGCCCGTCGATTTCCCTGCGACGCAACATCCAACAGCCTCGCCGGCCGGCGCTTCGCGGCGTCCGGCGCCCTGGTGCCGCCGGGTGAGACTGCGCTTCGTCTCGCCGCGTGCGGCAGGGCGAAGCGGTCCGCGCGGCGATCGCTTCGCGACTGGTATCGGGAGGATGGCGGAATCGTCAAGCGCGCCGCCGGCGCGATTCGGGTGTGGACCAATCGCGCGCAGGGACGCTCGGGCCCTTGCGAGCGGGAGGCGCCGGCCATATCGTCACGTCGGACGACCGCGCGCCCGATCACGCGATCAAGCGCGACGGCTGGCGTCCCGCATCGCCCTCGGGGATGATGGACGATGGATCGCAAATGGTTGCCGCTGAACGCATTGCGGGCGTTCGAAGCGGCGGGTCAGCACCTGAGTTTCACCGCCGCCGCCAATAGCCTCACCGTCGCCCAGAGCGCGGTCAGCCGGCATGTGATGGTGCTGGAGAACTTCCTCGGCGTGACGCTGTTCGAGCGTCGGCCGCAGCAACTCGTGCTGACCGAGGCGGGACGCCACATCCTGCCGGTGGTGTCGAAGTCGTTCGACCGCATCGACCAGGCGCTCGGCGAGGTCATCAAGGAGAAGGGCCGACCGAAGCGCGTGCTCAAGGTCGCGCTGCCGACTTCGTTCGCCCATCGCTTGGCGATTCCGATTCTGCGCGACTTCCGCTCCGAGAATCCCGGCATCACGCTCGAGATCGTCTCCAAGCCGACGGCCGCCGCCGACATGGACGGCGACATCGACATCGCCATCGTCTATTCCGAGCCGCGCGTCGCCGACGCCATCCACGACCTGCTGTGGATGGTGCGCGCGACGCCGTTGTGCAGCCCCAAGCTGCTCGAAAACGCCGACCGTTCCGATCCGTTGAAGTTCATCGCCGCCAACGATCTGCTGCACGTGAAGATCGACGGCCGTTCGCGGCACTTCTTCTGGGAGAACTTCGTCCGCTCGCTCGGCCGTCCCGATCTTCCGGTCGATCGCGGTCTCGTTTTCGACACCGAGCAACTCGCGGTTCAGTACGCCGTTCTCGGCGACGGGGTTGCGCTCTCCGATCCGCTGCTGTTCGCCGAGGAGATCAAGGCCGGCCGGCTGGCGCGGCCGTTCGACCTGTGGCTCGACGAAGGCTACGGCTACTACCTGACCACCCACCCCGAAGACCTCAGCAACGAGGCGGTGGCGCTGTTCCGCTCGTGGCTGATCGCGCGCTTCAGCGGCGCGGCCGCGGCCACGGCGGCGCCAGCGGCGCCGGCCGCGCCCACCGAAGTCGAGACCGGCAACGGCGAGGCGGCGAAAGCGCGCGTGGCCGCAGCGAAGTGAGCGCGCGCGTTTACAGGCGCCGGCGCGGCGCCTAGGCTCGACGCCGACGCGAATCGAAGCGCCGCGCTGCGGGGCGGCGCTCCTGTGGATTCTGACGGAATGGAGCGACAACGCGCGCCGACGCCGGCGTCGACGGACGCGTGCGTGTGGGTCTTGACCCCGCGCGCCGCGACGGCGTCGATGTTCTTCGCCTTCGGCGTCGGTCTCGGCGCGTGGTCGGGCGCGTCGGCGGCCATCGTCGCCCGCATCGGCTTGGACCCGTCGACCTACGGCGCCGCGCTGACGCTGTTCACCGCCGCCTATCTCGCGGCGATGTCCTCGGCGGGGGCGATCTCGCGCCGCTTCACCGCCAAGCGGGCGCTGGTCGTCTCGGCCGTGGCGTCGGCGCCGGCGCTCGCCGCGCTGCTGCTCGTCGACGACGTCGTCAGCTATTTCGCATTGCAGACGGCCTACGGCTTTCTCGCCGGCATGGTCGATCTGACGATGAACGCCGCCGGCGCGCGCATCGAGCGCGGCCTCGGTCGCCCGGTTCTCGCCGGCATGCACGGCGCCGCCTCGGCCGGCGTCGCGATTGCGGCGGCGGCCGCGGGGCTGATCGCGACCAGCGCCGCGCCGTGGATTTCCTGCGCCGTCGTGATCATCGCGCTGTGGGTCGCGGCGGCGGCGGTTGAATTCGCCGTCGCCGCCGACCGCGGCGAACCGGTCGGCGCGGTCGCCGTCGATCGCCGCGCCTTCGCTTCGCGCCCGCTGGCGGCGCTCGGCCTGGTCATCGGCGCCTGCATCGCTTGCGAAAGCGCGGCGATGGCGTGGTCGGGGCTGGTTCTGCGCCGCGAGGCGCCGGAACTCGCGGCCTTCGCCGGTCTCGGCGCTTCGTTCTTCGCCGGCTGTCAGGCGCTGCAACGCTTCAACGTCGATCGTTTGCGCGCGCGCGTCGCCGACCGGCGGCTGATCGTCGCCTCCCTCGCCGTCGCCTCGGTCGGCTTTTCCCTCGTCGCTTTCGAGCCCGGCTTCGCGCTGAGCGTTGTCGGCTTCGCCATCATCGGCTTCGGCACGGGCGCGGTCGTGCCGTGCGGCTTCGCGCTCGCCGCTTCCCAGCCCGGCGCGTCGGCGGCGGCCGGTCTCTCGGCGGCGGCCTTCTTCGGCGCGTTCGCGCGCCTGCCGGCGCCGCTCATCGCCGGCGCGGTCGCCGAGGCGCTGTCGCTTTCGGCGGCGTTCGCATTGTTCGCGCTGCTGCTGATCGCGGCGCTGGCGGCGACGCTGCGGTTCGTCGGGCCGAGGGCGGCGGCTTAGCCGCTCGGCCGCCCAAGGCGGCGAATTCCCCCAAGAGAGCAAGGGACGGTGTGAATTAACGATTGAATCAGCGCTCGTATGCAACTATTAGTTGCATATCCTGCTTTGGAGGGGGCCCCCTATGCGAAGTCGCTTTATTCTCGTCGCCGTCTGCTGCGCGCCGACGGCCGCCGTCGCCGCCGATTTCGGCGCGCCGCCCGCGCCATACAGCTGGACTGGCGTCTATTTCGGCCTCAACGGCGGTCTCGGCTGGGACAATACGAAGACGAACTATAGTTATTCGTCGATCCCGGCGCCGTCGCCGCCAGGTTTCGAGGACGTCTTCGGCGCCGGCGGCCCGCTCAACGTGACCGGCGACTCCGCCGTACAAAGCGCCATCGCCGACGGATATTTGCCCGTCAGCCTCGGCGACTCGTCCAGCACGTTTGGCGCGATCGGCGCTCAGTTCGGCTACAACTATCAGATGCAGCAGATGGTCATCGGCTTCGAGGCCGATCTCGACTGGGCCGACGGCGTGCGTTCGGCCAATTTCGTCGCGCCGCCAAATATCGCCAGTCTCACCAATGTCGGCCATCAGAGCGCCGGGCTGCAATGGCTGGGCACCGCGCGCCTGCGCGCAGGCTACGCCTTCGACCGTGCGCTGATCTTCGCCACCGGCGGCGTCGCCTTTGGCGGGATCAAGGCGGAATCCTCCGCCTCGGAATTCGACGGCGCGAACACCGACATCTTCGCCGGCTCGGCTTCGGGCGCCAAGGTCGGCTACGCGCTCGGCGGCGGCGTCGAATACGCCTTTGCCGCCAACATGTCGCTGAAGGCCGAGTATCTCTATTACGATCTCGGCAAGGCCAACTACACCGTCGCGGCGGCGAATACGATCGCCGAGGGCGAGGGGCTGTTCGTCAACGCCAGCCAGCGGTTGGACGGCAGCCTGGTGCGAATCGGCCTGAACGTTCGCTACTAGACAAACAACTTCCGGCGCCGCGGCCGCTCGGACCGGCGCGCCGGAAGCTTGGTCAGGGGGGACATCAGCCTTGCGCGGCCTGGCGCGCGATGTGTTCGATGTCGGCGCGATCGATGCCGATGTCGTGCAGCTCACGGTCGGTGTAGGTGGACAGCTCGCGCATCGTGTCCCAATACACGCGACGTTCGCGGAAATAACGGCGGATGGCTTCGAAGTTCATAGCTGGCTCCTTGTTGTGTCGTCGCCGGCGGCGGTTGTGGATCGCTCGTCGGCTTGAGCCCTTGCGCATTCCATCCCAAGACGCGTCCTACATAGTACGGCGCCGCACAAAGGTCAATGCTGCATTGCATCATCTATGCACTGCACGCATAGTAGGTCTGCGTATGAGGTGCGCGAATCGAAATTTTCTTCGGTTTGTCCGAATTAGTTGCCCAAGTATGAACGTATGGGCCCGCTGCGGTATGGCCTGTCATGTAACCTTTGCATGACAAGGCCCGTCCTCGCGGCGGACCAGGACCCGGTGATTCGCGCCGTGCGCACGCTTGGCGCGGGCGGCTTGCATGACGACGCGGACCGGGTTCGCGCCGAAGAAACGGCGCCGATCCTGGCGGATTCGACGCGGGCAATCGGCTGGCGATATTCGATTTGACATCCCTGCGCCGTCAGCCTACGGGACTGCGCGACGCGCGCGCCCTTGGACGAGGGCGCGTTCGTCGTTTGACGCACCCGCGGCTTTCGCCTTGCTCGGCGGACGCCTGTCGGCCCGGCTCCCGCCTCGCAGCGAGGGTCGGCGCAGAGGAGGGCGCGTTCCCTGACGTTCGAACCAGAGGAACCGCGATGACGAAGCGCGCCGAAGCCAAATACAAAATCGACCGCCGGATGGGCGAAAACATCTGGGGTCGGCCCCGCAGCCCGTTCAACAAGCGCGAATACGGCCCCGGCCAGCATGGCCAGCGCCGCAAGGGCAAGGCTACCGACTTCGGCACCCAGCTGAAGGCCAAGCAGAAGCTCAAGGGCTATTACGGCAACATTTCCGAGCGCCAGTTCCACAAGTACTACGTGGAGGCGTTGCGGATGAAGGGCGATTCGAGCGCCAACCTCATCGGTCTGTTGGAGCGCCGGCTCGACGCGGTCGTCTATCGCGCCAAGTTCGTGCCGACGGTGTTCGCCGCGCGCCAGTTCGTCAACCATGGCCATCTCAAGGTCAACGGCCGGCGGGTCAACATCGCCTCCTATCAGGTGAAGGTCGGCGACCTCATCGAGATCAAGGAATCTTCGCGCCAGCTCGCGACGGTGCTCGAGGCCGCGGCGCTCGCCGAGCGCGACGTGCCCGACTACCTCGAGGTCGATCATGGCAAGGGCTCGGCCAAGATGACCCGCGTGCCCGGTCTCACGGAAGTGCCCTATCCGACCCAGATGGAGCCGAACCAGGTCGTCGAGTTCTACTCGCGCTGACCTTCCTTCGCTCTCACGCGACGTGTTCGAGAGCCGCCTCGTCGAGGCGGCTCTTTCGTTTTGCCGCCCTTAGCGCGCCGTGGCGCGAAAGGCTTGGGCGAGGAACAGGCCGCCCTGTCGCAGCCCGCCGGCGTCGATGCCGTGGCCGATTCCGAACGACAGATGCCATTGGTTGGGGATTTCGGCCCGCGCGAGATCGTCCGTCGCGGCGAGCATCGCTTCGAGCGGGATCACCGGATCCTGGTCGCCGTGGACGAGCAGGATCGGCGGCGGTTCGCCCCGCGCATTGCGCGCTTTCGCTTCGCCGAGCTTGTCGGGTCCGACCAGCATGCCAGAATAGGCGACGATCGCCGCCGGCGCGCGGCGGCGGCGCAGGCCGACGTGCAGCGCCATCATCGACCCCTGGCTGAAGCCGACCAGAGCGAGGCGCGAATCGTCGAGGCCGAGCCGGGCGAGTTCGGCGTCGAGAAAGGCGTCGAGCGCCGGCCGCGCCGAAACGACGCCGCGCCAGCGCTCATCCGCGCCGCGCGCGTCGTCGGGCGCGAGGACGTCGAGCCGGAACCATTGCCGGCCCGTCGGCGCGCCGGCGCAGCGCTCGGGCGCGTGCGGCGAAACGAAAGCGGCGTCGGGCAACAATTTCCGCCACTGCCGGCCGAGTTCGATGAGGTCGTTGCCGTCGGCGCCATAGCCGTGCAGGAACACGACCAGCCGCTTGGCGGGGGCGGACTCGGGATCGAGGCGCGGGCCGGTCAGTTCAGCGGGCATCGGCAAGAGTTCCGGCGTAGGGGCGGTAACGCCCTCTAGCGCGAAGCCGAGCGCAGCGCCAGTTCTTGCCAGGGCCGGCGCGCTTCGCCAAGCCAAACTTGCCTGGCGCGGCGGTCCCCGCAGACTCGTTCCTTGTTGACTTCGCGTCTCTCTCGCGCAGAATCGCAGCCAAGCAAGCAACGCACGAAACCGCCGTTGCGCCGGCGAGGCGGCGCGGAGGGCGGAGGTCTGGTTCCTACTCCCCGACCACACCGGCGCGCTGCTTCACGCCGCGGTAATAGGCCCAGAGCAGCCGCGCCGCGACGCCGCGCAACGGCCGCCAGCGTTCGGCGATCTGTTCCAGCTTGCGCGCGTCGGGCCGTTGCTTGAGCCCGAGCGCGAGCCGCGCCGCCTCCTGCAGCGCGAGGTCGCCGGCGGGAAATGCGTCGGGATGACCGAGGCAGAACAGCAGGAAGAGATCAGCGGTCCACGGCCCGACGCCTTTGACCGCGATCAGCGCCTCATGCGCCGCCTCGGCCTCGAGCGCGGCGAGGCCGGCGAGATCGAGGCCGTTGGTCGTCGCCTCGGCGAGCGCCCTCAGCGCGCGCGTCTTCGCCTGCGACAGGCCACAGGCCTTGAGCGTCGCCGCGTCGGCGGCGAGCACGCTCGTCGCGTCGAGCGGCGAGAACGTCGCCTGGAGGCGCGCGACCATCGCGTTGGCGCTGGCGACCGACACCTGCTGCGAGACGATGATCGCCACCAGTCCGGCGAATCCCGGCTCGCGCCAGCGCAAGGGCGGCGGGCCGCCGACCGCGAGCATCGCGCCGACCGTTTCGGGATCGAGCGCCTGCAGTCCGGCGAGCGCCGCAGCGAGCGCCGCTTCGTCGGCGATCGGCGGGCCGGGGTGATAGCGCGGCGCGGCGACGCGCGTCTTGGGCGCGCGCTTGGCCACGCTCCGCTTGACCGTCGCGCTCCGCTTGACGCCGGCCTTGCGCGCATTCGTCGTCACACCCTTGCCGCCGCCGCGCTTTTTCGAAACAGTGCCCGCCATTCTCGCCGCCGTCCGATTCTGTGAGCCGAAGCCGATGGCGCCCATCTTCCGCTTCGCGCCGTCGCCGAACGGCGCGCTGCACCTCGGCCACGCCTATTCGGCGCTGATGAACGCGCGCCTCGCCGCCGCCGCCGGCGGGCGTCTGCTGCTGCGCATTGAAGACTTGGACCGCGTCCGCTGCAAGCCCGAATACGAATCGGCGATCCGCAACGATCTCGCCTGGCTCGGACTCGTGTTCGCCGGCGCGCCGCGCCGCCAGAGCGAGCACGGCGACGATTACGCGCGCGCGCTCGAAGCCTTGCGCGCGCGCGGTCTCGCCTATCCCTGCTTCTGCAGCCGCGGCAGGGTCGCCGCCGTCGCTTCCGGGCGCGACCCTGACGGCGCGCCGCTCTATCTAGGGACCTGCCGATCGCTTGCGCCCCGCGACGTCGCTGAGCGGCTCGCCGCCGGCGAGCCCGCCGCCTGGCGGCTCGATTCGGCGCGCGCGCGCGCCGTCGCCTCGGCGGCGCTGACGTGGCGCGAGTTTGGCGAGGGCGAGACGGAAGCGCGCTGCGTCGCCGATCCCGTCGTCTGGGGCGATTTCGTCCTGCGCGGTCGCGACGCCGCCGCGAGCTACCACCTCGCTGTCGTCGTCGACGACGCGCTGCAAGAGATCAGCGACGTCGTCAGGGGCCGCGACCTCTTCGCCTCGACTTCGGCTCATCGCCTGCTGCAGGCGCTGCTCGGCCTGCCGGCGCCGCGCTACCGCCACCATCGGCTCGTGCTGGACGCCAACGGCGACAAGATGTCGAAGAGCGCCGCCTCGACTCCGCTCGGCGCGCAGCGCGCTCAGGGCGCATCGGCCGAAGACTTGCGCGTCGCGCTCGGCTTCGCGCCGGGCCCGTCGCGCTTCGCCGTGCGACTCAGTTGAGCTTGGCGGCGACGGCGGCGGTCGGCGAGGTCGGAGCGGCGGAAGCGGCGCTCGGCGCCGCAGCCATCAGCTGCTCGATGCGGTCGCGCTCATGCTTGAACGAGGCGAGCATCTTGCCGTCGAACTCACGCGTACGCGCGAGCTTGATCGCCATCGGGTCGACGAAATTGCCGTTGATGATGACTTCGTAATGCAGATGCGGGCCGGTGGCCAAGCCCGACTGGCCGAGATAGCCGATCACCTGTCCCTGCGTGACATGCACGCCCGCGACAATGCCGCGCGCGAAGCCCGACATGTGATTGTAGGTGGTGACGTAGCCGTTGGCGTGCTGGATCTCGACCCGCCGTCCGTAGCCCGACGTGAACTCCGCTTTGATGACGACGCCAGTTCCCGCGGCGACGATCGGCGTGCCGATCGGCGCGCCCCAGTCGACGCCAGTGTGCATGCGCGCGTAGTGCAGAATCGGATGGTAGCGCATGCCGAACGGCGAGGTCATTTCGCCGGCGACGATCGGTTTGCGGATGAGGAACTTGCGCACCGAGCGGCCGTTCTCGTCGTAGAAGTCGACCAGGCCGTCGTCGGGCGTCTGGAAGCGGTAGTACTTGAACACCTGATCCCGCACCGTCATCGATGCGAACAACAATTGCGGATGCGGGTCGATTTCGTCGGGCTCGGCGACGAAGGCGGTGACCGAATCGCCGGGCTGGGTCGAGCGCTGGAAGTCGACATCGTTGGCGAAAGCGCGCACCATTTCGCTGATGATCGGTTTCGGCAGGCCCTGCTTGAGCGCGGTCTCGTAGAAGCTTTCGTAGAGGCTGACGCCGCCGTTGTCGGCGTCTGCGTCGTTGTGCTGGGCGACGGCGCGCGGCAGCGTCACCGGCACGTAGGCGCCTTCGTCGTTGATCGCGATCGTCGATTTGAGCTGCTCGTCGGCGTAAACCGAGACGCGCGCGATCGTCGCCGGCTTGCCGGGCTCCGCGTCGTCGTATTGCAGGATGATCTTTTGTCCTTCGGCGACCGGCGATTCGCCGCGGTTGACGCCGAAGGCGGCGAGGATCGCGTCGGCCGCGTCCTTGCTCGCCCCGTTGGCGCGCAGCAGATCCTCGAACGCTTCGCCGCGCCGCAATTGCGCCAGCCGCTCTCGGCTCTCAGCCGGCGCCGGCGTCATCACCGCGTCGGTGACGTTCTCGGGCACCATCTTGACTTCAATCGAGGCGAAGGGCGCGTTGGCGTTGACCGAGCCGGCGGCGGCGTAGGAGAGGGCGCCGAGCGGGTCGATGCCGGCCTGGCTGGTGCGCTTGAGCAGGAGCTGCGAGGGCAGGGCCGGCGCGTCGTCGCCCGACGCCGCGGCCTTCAGCAGTTCCGCCACCTGCGCCTGCGCTTCGGCGAGGGTCAGTTCGCCGGTGGCGGCGACCGCTTCGTCGGCGGCGAGGTCGCGTTGCGAGAACGCGACTTCGGCGTCGTCCTGCGCCGGGCCGGGGTCGGGCGGCGCGTCGGCTTTCTCGGCCGCGCCGCTGGTCACCATCAGCGGATCGAACGGCGGCACCGAATCGGCGAAGGCATTCGGCGTCAGCGTCAGCGCCGTCGACAGGATCGTGAACGGCCGCATCCGCACGACTTCCTTGTCGCCGATCTTGATCGTCGTCGGCGCCTTGTAGGTCTGCTTGGCGGCGACGACGTCGATCGGCCTGACCAGCCGGTCGCCCTTGCTCGGATTGACGCCTTCGGCCTCCTCGTGGCGGGCGAGATTGGCGAGTTCCGGCGCCTCGGCGAAATTCGATTGGCGGTCGAGATCGAGGTAGAGCGCGGCGCCGATCAGCGCCAGGCCGGAGAGGCCGGAGAGCGCCACGCCGGCGAGCCAGCGCAACGAGATGCGCCGCCGCTCGCGGCCGTCGATGCGCGGTTCGCCGATCTCGATCGGCGGCTCGTGGCCGAGCTCGACGATCGAGCGGAGCCTGTCGGTCGGCCCGGCGGCGCGGGCGATGCGGGCGGCGGAAGTCGTCACGTTCGCTCTTGTTCGCTCGCTCGCTGTTCCCACCCTGGCGGTCCCCTTAGTACCGGCGCCGCCGCGACCGCGCAACGCGTCGGCGGGCGCTTCTCGGCCAAAACCATGGCTGTTGTGCGGCGGGCGGCCCGTCGCGACGGCGCGATCGGGCCAATTATCCCCAGGCTCGACCCCGGCGCCCGCGCGATTTGCGACTCTTTTGCAAAAACAATTTGACACCGAGTACCCGGCCACATATATCAGCCCGACCGACGGCGGTGGCGCTGTGGCGGCCAGCGCGGCGTCGGGACTTCGGGACGATCTCGAGAAGCGCTCCTCCCTGCTGGGAAGCGGGGGCAGGACGGTTTCGGTCGTCTCGGTTTGCGGCTTGGCCGCGGAATTCGGGTTTGCGCGGCGGTTCGCGCGGGGCGTCTGGCTCCGGCGGTCGCAACGAGGATCCAAAGGGGAAGCGAAAGCTTTCCCACTGCTATTTGACAATTGCATCGGAAGGAAGAGAGACGTGGGCGGCGGGGTCCTTGCGGGGCTTTGTTGTCTGGGGTGGTTTCGTGTGAGCGGAACTGGCGCGGGCGATGGGGTCTTAAAGAGACTACTGACGGTCACGTTTCAAAATTCATCGCGCTTTTTGCGATAGCGGGTCGGAACGTCGGGAGACGGACGGGCTTGCGGTTTGCGGA
>NZ_JBEKVH010000108.1:0-13463 GCF_049514155.1 Roseiarcus sp.
CGGCGGGCGTCGTCGCCGCCTTTGTCGGCTTCGCCAGCTCGTTCGCAGTCGTGCTCAAGGGGCTCTCGGCGGTCGGGGCCAGCGACGCGCAGGCGGCCTCCGGCCTGATGGCGCTGGCGATTGCGATGGGGGTCGCCGGCATCGTGCTGAGCCTCGCCACCCGCATGCCGATCGCGGCGGCGTGGTCGACGCCGGGCGCCGCGCTGCTGGCGGCGACTGGCGCGACCGCGGGCGGCTTTCCCGAGGCGGTCGGCGCCTTTCTCGTCGTCGGCCTGCTGTTCGTCGCGGCCGGGCTGATCCGTCCGTTCGGCCGGCTGGTGGCGGCGATTCCCTCGACGCTCGCCAACGCCATGCTCGCCGGCGTGCTGTTCGGCCTCTGCCTCGCGCCGATCCGCGCGCTCGCCGAGGCGCCGCTTGCGGCCGCCGCGATCATCGTCGCCTGGTTCCTGGTCTCGCGCTGGAAGCGGCTTTACGCCACGCCCGCCGCGGCGGTCGTCGCACTGCTGCTGATCGGATTTTCCGGCTCGGGCGGCGGGCTCGACATCGCCGAACTGACGCCGCGCGCCGTGTGGACGACGCCCGTCTTCTCGGTGGGCGCGATGATTTCGCTGGCGCTGCCGCTGTTCATCGTCACCATGGCGTCGCAGAATCTGCCCGGCGTCGCGGTGCTCGCCGCCTTTGGCTACCGGCCGTCGCCCGGGCCGCTGATCGCCACGACCGGCGCTTTCACCTTGGTCGTCGCGCCGTTCGGCGGCCACTCAGTCAACCTCAGCTCGATCATCGCCGCCTTGTGCGCCGGCGAGGACGCCTCGCCCGATCCGTCGCGGCGCTGGATCGCCGCGGCGAGCAACGGCGCCGCTTGCGTCGTCTTCGGCCTGCTGGCGGGCGGCGTCGCCCATTTCGTCGCCGGCTCGCCGATCCTGGTCGAAGCGGTCGCCGGCCTGGCGCTGCTCAACGCCTTCGGCGGCGCATTGAGCGGCGCGCTCGCCGACGCTTCCGAGCGTGAGGCGGCGCTGGCGACCTTCCTCGTCACGGCTTCGGGCGTCAGCTTCTTCGGCGTCGGCGGCGCGTTCTGGGGTCTCCTCGTCGGCGCGGCGATCCTCGCCCTCGATCGCGCGCGCGATCAGCGTGCGTCGCCGCCGGCAGCGAAGGCGCCCTAAGCCGCATACAGCCAGTCGAGCCGCTTCAGCACGCCCTCGGGGCCGAGCGCGCGCATGGTCAAGTCGCGCGCCAGAGCGAACGGGCCGGAGAGATGGTAGATGCGCCCCTGCATCGTCGCCTCGCGCTGGACGCGATTGGCGCGCGCGACGCGGTCGGCGGAATAGGCGGCGAGCGCGGCCTCGACGCCGTTGGTCACGCCCAGCCGGCGGGCGAGCGCGTCGGCGTCTTCGATCGCCTGCGCCGCCCCTTGCGCAAGGAACGGCGTCATCGGATGCGCCGCGTCGCCGATCAGCGCGATCCGGCCGAAGGCGAACCGGTCGAGCGGCGGGCGCAGCATCAGCGGCCAGGCGCGCCAGCGCTTCGGCGCGGCGATCAGATCGCGCGCGTCGGCCGACCAGTCGCGGAAGGCGCGGTCGAGCGCCTGCCGGTCGGCCTCGCCGTCCCACGGGTCGTCGCCAATCGTTTGTGAGCCTGCCGCGCTGCGTCCGTTCGATTCGATCACCGCGACGAGGTTAATCAGCGACCCGCCGCGCAGCGGATAGTGGACGAGATGGGCGCGCGGCCCGAGCCGCAGCGTCACCGCGTTGTCGCGCCAGCGCCGGGCGACCCATTCGGCCTCGACCGTGGCGCGGAACGCCACGCGGTAGGAAAACCGCGGCGCGTCGGTCTCGCCGCGCCCTAGGCGCGCGCGCACCAGCGAGCGCAGGCCGTCGGCGCCGACGATCGCCTCGCCGGTCTCGCGCTGGCTGATCGCGCCGCGTTTGACGCCGATCGAAGCGGCCTCCGGCTCGCTGGCGGCGCCGGCGACTTCGGCTCCGAAGTTGAGCGCAACCTGGCCGGTCGCCGCCGCGGCTTCGGCGAGGACGCGGTGCAGATCGACGCGATGGACCGTGAGATAGGGCGCGCCCCAGCGCCGCTCGGCGCCCGCGATCGGCAGCCGCGCCAGTTCGGCGCCGTCCGCGCCGCGCAGGACGCGCACGGCGCTGGGCGCCGAAGCGATCTCGCGCACCGCCGCCAGCGCGCCGAGCCGCGCCAGCGCCCGCGTCGCATTGGGCGTCAGTTGCAGGCCGGCGCCGAATTCCTGCAGGGCGGGCGCGCGCTCGAACACGTCGACGCCAAACCCCTGGCGCGCCAGCGCCAGAGCCGCGGCGAGGCCGCCGATCCCGGCGCCGACGACGAGCGCGCGGCGGGTCATCGCGTCAGGCCGCGTCGCCGAGCTCGCACTCGGGGGGAATCGAATGCGGGCCGAGGCTGGCGTCGTAGACGAAGCGGGTCGCGCAATAGGGGCAGATCGCCTCGGCGTCGCCGCCCATGTCGATGAAAACATGGGGGTGGTCGAACGGCGGCCGCGCGCCGGTGCACATGAATTCCTTGACGCCGACCCGGATCGTCGCCGCGCCGGGGTCGTTGTGGAAGTGCGGAATGCTGTGTTCGGCCATCGCCGGCTGTCCCTCGAGGCTATGCGCCGCCCGGTTTAAGCACGTTCGCCGCCGCGAGGGTAGTGCGCCCGGGCGCCGCCGCGGGCATGGCCGGCGGGGTCGCCGAGCGGCTTGCTTTTGGCCAAGCTCCGTCGCAGCATAGGTTAACAAAAACTTGAAAGCGGGCGGCCGCCGGCATTGGCCAAAACGCGCAACCGTCGGCCGGGCTTGGGTTTCGGGGGGCGTGAGATGGGGCGTCGTATTTCGAGGATCGCCGCCGCGGCGGCGATAGCGGCTTTGGTCGCGGGCTGCGCTTACAACGACCATTTCGACAATCGCGTCGATCGCTTCGACATCGCTTCCGAGCAGGCACGCGATCAGATGATCCTCACCAACATCGTGCGCGCGAGCAGGGCCGAGCCGTTGGCCTTTCAGTCACTCGGGCAGATCACCGGCTCCAACACGAGCTCGCTGCAGATGGGCCTGCCGTCGCTGGTGCTCGGACCCGTCGCGAACAACCCGGCCAGCGCGGCCGGCGCCGCTGCGAGCGCGACGCATTTCCTCGACCATCAAATCGTGTTCGGGGCCAACCCTGGCGCATCGGGTTTCCTCGCCAACGGCATGACGACCAGCGGCTCGACGAGCTTCAACGTGACCCCGTCGGAGACGCAGGACTTCTATCAAGGCCTGCTCGAGCCGGTCGAACCGCAGACACTGGCGCTGTTCAAGGAGCAGGGCATCGCCGACGAAATCCTGTTCTATCTCTTCACGCAGCAGGTCATCGAAGAACGGCAAGGCGATGCTCGCCAAATTCAATTCGTCAACGATCGGCTCGATCCGAGCTTCGACGGTTTTCATCACTACGTGGAGCTGGCGATGCGGTACGGACTGTCCGCCGAACCGACGCCCGGCGCCAAACCGGGCAAGTCGGCGAAGGCGGCCAAGGCGGACAAGTCGGCCAGCAACGATTCGACGAGCGAGCCCGGCACCGATTGGCGGCTCTGTTTCAACCGCAAGGCCTGGGCGCCGGACACGCCTTACGCCAACAACCATCCGTTGTGCGGTTCGAACGAGAAGATGAAGGACCCTCGCACCGTGACGTTCCGCGACCCCAGAGGGAAAATGGTGACGGCGCACGTCTTTCCGCGTTCGACCTTCTCGATCTTCCAATATCTCGGACGGCTCGTCGCCGCCGGCGACGAGGGCCAGATCAAGTTGATCACCGACCAGGCGAAAGGGCACGCGCCGCTCGAGGACGACACGCTGTTCGCGGTCACCACCGCCGCCGCTCCCCTCGGCGGCGATTGCTTCCTCACGACCGACTATGGCGGGGCAACCTACTGCGTGCCCGCGAGCGCGTTGAACACCAAACGCATTCTCGGACTGCTGGTCCAGTTGTTGGCGCTCAACACCTCGATCCGCGACGTCGGCATCACCCAGCAAGTGCAGTTGCTGCCGCAGTAGCGGCGACGCGGCAGGCGCTGGAGTGCGGGACGTCTCGCTGACGTGGAGGCGCGGCTGCTGCGGCGACAGGCGGGTAAGGCGCGCAAAGAAACCTCGCCATCGCGCGGAGCGAAGCGACGAAGCGATCCCGGGGGCAATGGGCGACGCCTTCCGCCCCTGGATTGCTTCGCTTCGCTCGCAATGACGAGGAGAATGGCGCCGTGGTTCGGCCGCCCCGCTCTAAAGCTTCATCGCGTCCTTGAGCTCGCGCAGGCGGTCGAGCTTCTCCTGCCACAGGCGCTTCTGCTCGTCGGGCGCGTCGGCGAGGTCTTCCTCGGTGTCGCGGATTTCCTGGTCGAGACGGGCAGCGTCGAGTTCGCCTTCGGGCAGCGCGGTCTCGGCGAGCACGATCAGGCCGGCAGGGCTGACGTCGGCGAAACCGCCGCGCACGAAGATGCGCTTGTGCTTGCCCGCCGCGTCTTCAATCGCGATCACGCCCGGCTTCAGCGCCGACATCACCGGCGCGTGGTCCTTGAGCACGACGAAGTCGCCCTCGCTGCCCGGCACCAGCACCGACTCCGCCTCGCCGCTGAACATCTGCTTATCGGGCGAGACGAGCTCGAAGTGAAAGGTGGCCATCGTTTTTCCTCGCGGGCTCCGAGCGGGCGGCCTTCAGGCCGCCTCCGCCGCCAGCTTCTGCGCCTTCTCCACCGCCTGCTCGATCGTGCCGACCATGTAGAAGGCGGCCTCGGGCAGGTGGTCGTACTTGCCGTCGATGATGCCCTTGAAGCCCTTGACCGTGTCCTCGATCTTCACCTGCACGCCGGGCGTGCCGGTGAACACTGCCGCCACGTCGAACGGCTGCGAAAAGAAACGCTCGATCTTGCGTGCGCGGGCGACGGTCTGCTTGTCCTCTTCCGAGAGCTCGTCCATGCCGAGAATGGCGATGATATCCTGGAGCGCCTTGTAGCGCTGCAAGACTTGCTGCACGCGGCGCGCCACGAGGTAGTGCTCCTCGCCGACCACCGCGGGCGTCAACATGCGCGAAGTCGAGTCGAGCGGATCGACGGCGGGGTAAATGCCCTTTTCGGCGATCGAGCGCGACAGCACGGTCGTCGCGTCGAGGTGGGCGAACGAGGTCGCCGGGGCCGGGTCGGTCAGATCGTCGGCGGGCACGTAGATCGCTTGCACCGAGGTGATCGAGCCCTTGGTCGTCGTGGTGATGCGCTCCTGCAGAGCGCCCATGTCGGTGGCCAGCGTCGGCTGATAACCGACCGCCGACGGCATGCGGCCGAGCAGCGCCGAGACTTCCGAACCGGCCTGGGTGAAGCGGAAGATGTTGTCGATGAAGAACAGCACGTCCTGACCCTGATCGCGGAAATGCTCGGCGACGGTGAGGCCGGAGAGCGCCACGCGCATGCGCGCGCCCGGCGGCTCGTTCATCTGGCCGAACACCAGCGCGCATTTCGACGTCACGCCCGCATCGGGGTTCTTGGGGTCGGCGTTGACCTTCGAATCGATGAACTCGTGATAGAGGTCGTTGCCTTCGCGGGTGCGCTCGCCGACGCCGGCGAACACCGAGTTGCCGCCGTGAGTCTTGGCGACGTTGTTGATCAGCTCCTGGATCAGCACGGTCTTGCCGACGCCGGCGCCGCCGAACAGGCCGACCTTGCCGCCCTTGGCGTAAGGCGCGAGCAGATCGACGACCTTGATGCCGGTGACGAGGATCTGCGCCTCCGTCGACTGCTCGACATAGGAGGGCGTCGGCTGATGGATGGCGCGCCGTCCCTCGTTCGGCACCGGCCCGGCCTCGTCGACGGGATCGCCGATGACGTTGATGATGCGCCCGAGCGTGCCCGCGCCGACCGGCACCGTGATCGGCTGGCCGGTGTCGCTCACCTCCTGGCCGCGCACCAGGCCCTCCGAGATGTCCATGGCGATGCAGCGCACGGTGTTCTCGCCCAGATGCTGCGCCACCTCGAGCACCAGGCGCGAGCCGTTGTTGACCGTCTCCAGCGCGTTGAGGATCGCTGGCAGTTCGCCTTCGAACGACACGTCGACGACGGCGCCGATCACCTGGGTTACGCGGCCGGTGGAGTTTGCGGCATTGGCCATTTGCTGACGTCCTCGTTTCAATTCGCTTATTCGTCGCCGTCGCGGCAGGTTGGGGTCAGAGCGCCTCGGCGCCCGAGATGATTTCGATCAGTTCCTTGGTGATCATCGCCTGGCGGGTGCGGTTGTAGCGAAGCGTGTATTTCTTCACCATCTCGCCGGCGTTGCGGGTCGCGTTGTCCATCGCGCTCATCTGCGCGCCGAAGAACGAGGCGCCGTTCTCCAGCAGGGCGCGATAGATGCGCACCGTCACGGCGCGCGGCAGCAGCTGGGTGAGGATTTCGCCCTCGTCGGGCTCGTAATAGTAGACCGGGCCGGTTTCCTCGCGTGCGCCGAGCTCGGCGGGGATGAGCTGCTGCGCGGTCGGGATCTGCGAGATCACCGATTTGAAGCGGGCATAGAACAAGGTGCAGACGTCGAACTCGCCCGCCTCGAACATCTCCAGCACGCGCTTGGCGATCGGCTGGGCGGTCGAGAAGGCAATCGTGCGCACGCCGCGCAGGTCGATCTGGCCGATGATCGCCTTCTCGTGCGTGCGGCGAAGCTGGTCGTAGCCCTTCTTGCCGATGCAGAGGATCTTGACCGTCTTGTCCTCGGCCGCGAGCGCATTGGCGCGGTCGCGCGCGAGGCGGACGATCGACGTGTTGAAGGCGCCGCACAGGCCGCGCTCGCCGGTGCAGACGACCAGCAGATGGGTCTTGTCCGAGCCGTTGCCGCCGAGCAGCGGCAGCGACGTCGCCCCCGGCGGCACGCCGGCGGCGAGATTGGCGAGCACCGTCTCCATCCGCCGCGCGTAGGGGCGCGCCGCCTCGACCGCGCTCTGGGCGCGGCGCAGCTTCGAGACGGCGACCATCTGCATCGCTTTGGTGATCTTCTGCGTCGACTTGACGGAGGCGATCCGGTTTCTCAGGTCCTTTAGGGACGGCATCGCGGCGCTCGGTTAGGAGATCAGGCGAAGGTGGCGGCGAAAGCGTCGACCGCGCCCTTGAGCTTGGCCTCGACGTCGCTTGGCAGATCGGTGGTGGCGCGGATCTTCTCGAGGATTTCGGCGTGCTTCGACCGCAGGGTCGACAGCAGGCCATCCTCGAAGGGGCGCACCTTGGCGAGCGGCAGCTTGTCGAGGTAACCGTTGACGCCGGCGTAGATCACGCAGACCTGCTCTTCCATCTTCAGCGGCGAGAACTGCGGCTGCTTGAGGAGCTCGGTTAGGCGGGCGCCGCGGTTGAGCAGGCGCTGGGTGACCGCGTCGAGGTCCGACCCGAACTGTGCGAAGGCGGCCATCTCGCGGTACTGGGCGAGTTCGCCCTTGATCTTTCCGGCGACCTTCTTCGTCGCCTTGGTCTGCGCCGACGAGCCGACGCGCGACACCGACAGGCCGACGTTCACCGCCGGACGGATGCCCTGGTAGAACAGGTCGGTCTCGAGGAAGATCTGGCCGTCGGTGATCGAAATGACGTTGGTCGGGATGTAGGCCGAGACGTCGTTGGCCTGAGTCTCGATGATAGGCAGCGCGGTCAGCGAGCCCGAGCCGAAATCCTTGTTGAGCTTGGCGGCGCGCTCGAGCAGGCGGGAGTGGAGATAGAACACGTCGCCGGGATAGGCCTCGCGGCCCGGCGGGCGGCGCAGCAGCAGCGACATCTGGCGATAGGCGACGGCCTGCTTAGACAGATCGTCGTAGATGATGACCGCGTGCATGCCGTTGTCGCGGAAGTACTCGCCCATCGCGCAGCCGGAGAACGGCGCAAGGTACTGCATCGGCGCCGGGTCGGAGGCGGTGGCGGCGACGATGATCGAATATTCGAGCGCGCCGTGCTCTTCGAGCACTTTGACGAACTGGGCGACAGTCGAGCGTTTCTGGCCGATCGCGACGTAGACGCAATAGAGCTTCTTGGTCTCGTCGCCGCTCTGGTTGAGGGCTTTCTGATTGAGCATGGTGTCGAGCGCGATCGCCGTCTTGCCGGTCTGGCGGTCGCCGATGATCAGCTCGCGCTGGCCGCGGCCGATCGGGATCATCGAGTCGATCGCCTTGAGGCCGGTCGCCATCGGCTCGTTGACCGAGCGGCGCGGGATGATGCCGGGCGCCTTGACGTCGACGCGCGCGCGTTTGTCGGCGACGATCGGGCCCTTGCCGTCGATCGGATTGCCGAGCGCGTCGACGACGCGGCCGAGCAGGCCCTTGCCGATCGGCACTTCGACGATCGCGCCGGTGCGCTTGACCGTCTGGCCCTCCTTGATCTCCCGATCCTCGCCGAAAATGACGATGCCGACGTTGTCGCTTTCGAGGTTGAGCGCCATGCCGCGCGTGCCGTTCTCGAACTCGACCATCTCGCCGGCCTGAACCTTGTCGAGGCCGTAGGCGCGGGCGATGCCGTCGCCGACGGAGAGGATCTGGCCGACCTCCGAAACATGCGCCTCGGCGCCGAAATTGGCGATCTGGTCCTTGAGAATGGAGGAAATTTCAGCGGCGCGGATGTCCATCAGCCGACCTCTTTCATGCGAATGCGAATTGCGTTTAGCTTGGTCTTGAGCGAGCCGTCGACCATGCGCGAACCGAGCTTGACGATGAGGCCGCCGATGATGGCCGGATCGACCTTGGCGGTCAGGCGTACGTCCTTGCCGCCGGAAGCGACGCGCAGGGTCTCTTTCAGCGCCGCGACATTGGCGTCGCCGAGCGGCGCGGCGCTGGTGACCTCGGCGTGCGCGACGCCGCGCCCGGCGTCATAGAGCAAGCCGTAGTCGCGAATCATGTCGCGGATCGCAAACAGGCGCCGCTTGGCGGCGACGAGCTTGATGAAATTGGCGGCGATGCCGGTCACGCCGGCGCGATCGACGATCGCGGTCAGCGCCTTGACCTGTTCGCGGGCGGAAAAGACCGGGCTGCGCACCAGGCGCTGCAGATCTTCGCTCTCGGCGATCAGCGCGTCGAAGGTGGAGAGGTCAGCGGCGACCTCGTCGGTCTTGCGCTCGTCGCGGGCGAGGGAAAACAGCGCCGAGGCGTAGCGCCCCGCCACTCCGCTCACGGTGTCCTGCTGTTCAGCCAATTCGTCGCTCTTTTCACAAGCAAACCGCCGGAATCAGCGCCCTGCGGCGCGGATCGATTCCGCGTCAGTTTCCTCACTGATCGATCGTTCCCCGCGGCGCGCCAGGCGAAGCCGCCCCGCCCCTGAGGCGCGGGTTGCCTAACATAGCCGATTTGGCGGCGCAACGGGCGGGTCGGCTGATCTTTTGGCCAATGCGGCGGCGCGGGCGGCCGGTTCAGGCGGTGAAGCGCAACCGGCGGCCGGCGAAGCGCCAAAGATACTTCGGCAGGTCGCGCAGCGCCGGCGTGCGCTTGCTGACCCGCCCGGCGAGGAACGACAAAATGATCAGGAAGCTGGCGTCGTCGATCCGTCCGAGGGGTTCGTCGTCGGGAATGAGGTCGTTGGGCCACAACCAATAGAGAATGCCAAAGGCGATCAGGGTGATCTGGTAGCCGTGGCGCCGAGCAAACGCCAGCGCCTGAGACAGCCGCCGCGGGCGCACGGCGGCGGCCGGCGCCAGTTCGGGGGGGCGGATTGCGACGCGGCCGAGGGGCGGGGCGCTGCGGCCCTCGAGCGCGGCCGCCGCCTGGGCGCGAACGCCTCGCACATAGGGGTCTTCCGCCGCCTCGGGGTAGAAATCGAACAAGGCGACCAGCTCACGCAAGATGTCGGGCTGCAGCTTCGCGCCGCGCCCGACGACGCCGACGTTGAAGCGGCTTTCCCGCCTTTCCTGCACCTCGGCGACCGCTCGGGCGATGGCGCGGTCGTCGACCGCCGCTCCGGCAAAATCGACGATCTCGCGCAAGATCCGTTGGGGATCGGCCGTCAGTTCCTCGTAGCTGATCATCAGCGTTCCAGGAGCATTGCGCCAACTCATGTAGAAATTGACGTACCACGGCGCCTGGAAGCGAACGATCATCTCCTCGAGCGCCGCGTCGTCGAGCACCCTGCGATGGGGGTCGGCTTGGAAGATCGGGCCGACCCCGCCTTCACGTCTGACGTGATCGCGCATGCTGACGATCGCATCCGGCAGACTGCGCACCAGCACCACCGGCTTCAGCCGGTGGTCCTTGCACATTTTCGCCGTCCAATCGCTGTTGAGGACATGCACCTGACCGACGAAATTGCCGCGCCCGGCGTTGTCGAGACAGGCCTCGTCGAGTTCGTGCTGCCGCCCTCCCGCCGGCGTCGGCGAGAACTTGGCGCGTTTGAAGTCAGGCAGGGCCGAGATGAGGTCGGAAAGAAAAGTCGACCCCGACTTCGGCATGCAGGCGATCAAAATGCGCGACGGCCCGGCTGCGCCCGCGCGCGCCGCAGCTGTCATGCCGCGCTCCTCAACCCCAGCCGCGTCGTTCGCCAATCCCGTTCCTTCCGCGTCAAAGAAACACCTGCCGGACGAGCCGGTCTGTTCGGCGAAGCCAGCCTATATTGCTACATCGCAGCGAAAGGAAATCAAGCAATCGCGAGGGCCTGGGGGCATTGGCGCGGCGGCTGGAATTATCTGTTGAATCTGAGTTTTCGACGGACCGCGCGGGAGATGATGTTGGGCAGGTCGAACAGGGCTGGCGTGCGCTTGGCGACTCGTCGGGCGAGGAAGGCCAAAAGAATCAGGAGGACGACGTCGTCCGCCCCGCCGTACCATTTGCCGTCGGGCGCCAAGCCGCGGGGCCTAAACACATAGAAGATTGTGACCGCAATCAATGCGACGAGGGATCCATGGCGGCTCGTCGCGGCCAAAAGCCGGGATTTCCACCCCGTGGGCGCGGCGCCGGCCGGCGCGGGTTCGTCAGGGGGGATCGCAACCGCGTCGAGCCGCGGCGCCCCGCGGCCCTCCGCCGCCGCCATTGGCGCCATTTCCTGATTTTCACTCGCTTCGCGGGCCAATTCCGTTCCTTCCGCCTCGAGGATAAAAGCGTGTGTCGAACCGGCGTTCGCTTCAAGGCCAAGCCGACGCGTCAAGACCGGACTATAGAGCAAATCGCGCGACCGCGCCGGGACGGGCGGGCAAAATCCATGGCGTGGATGTTTAAGGCTGTCGCCGGGTGGGGCGAGCGAGCCGGTTTCCTTCGCCCCTCCGCCCTGCTATCCCGCCGCTCATGACCGCCCACCGAATAGAGAACATCCGCAATTTCTCCATCGTCGCCCACATCGACCACGGCAAGTCGACGCTCGCCGACCGGCTGATCCAGCAGACCGGCGCGGTGGCGGAGCGGGACATGGTCGAGCAGGTGCTCGATTCGATGGATATCGAGCGCGAGCGCGGCATCACCATCAAGGCGCAGACGGTGCGCCTCGAATACAAGGCCCAGGACGGCAAGACCTACATCCTCAATCTGATGGACACGCCCGGCCATGTCGACTTCGCCTACGAAGTGTCGCGGTCGCTGGCGGCGTGCGAAGGCTCGCTGCTGGTCGTCGACGCCAGCCAGGGGGTCGAAGCGCAGACGCTCGCCAACGTCTATCACGCGCTCGACGCCGGCCACGAGATCGTGCCGGTGCTGAACAAGATCGACCTGCCCGCCGCCGAGCCCGACCGCATCAAGCAGCAGATCGAGGACGTCATCGGCCTCGACGCGTCGCAAGCGGTGGCGATCTCGGCCAAGACAGGCCTCGGCGTCGATCTGGTGCTGGAGGCGATCGTCCAGCGCCTGCCGCCGCCCACGGGCGACGAGACCGCGCCGCTGAAGGCGCTGCTGGTCGACTCGTGGTACGACGCCTATCTCGGCGTTGTCGTTCTGGTGCGCATCCTCGACGGCTCGTTGAAGACCGGCATGCGCATCCGCATGATGGGCGCCGACGCGCATTACGAGATCGACCGCGTCGGCGTCTTCCGCCCCAAGATGGTCGAGGTCGACGGGCTCGGCCCGGGCGAGATCGGCTACATCACCGCCCAGATCAAGCAGGTCGCCGACACCCGCGTCGGCGACACGATCACCGACGACAGACATCCGACCGCCCATGCGCTGCCGGGCTTCAAGCCGGCGCAGCCGGTGGTGTTCTGCGGCCTGTTCCCGACCGACGCCGCCGATTTCGAGGCGCTGCGCGCCGCGATGGGCAGGCTCCGCCTCAACGACGCGAGCTTCTCTTACGAGATGGAGACGTCGGCGGCGCTCGGCTTCGGTTTCCGCTGCGGCTTCCTCGGCCTGTTGCACCTCGAGATCATCCAGGAGCGGCTCGAGCGCGAGTTCAACCTCGATCTCATCGCCACCGCGCCGAGCGTCATCTACAAGGTCAACCTCACCGACGGGACCGAGCTCGAGCTGCACAATCCGGTCGACCTGCCCGACCTCGTGCGGGTCACCGAGATCAGCGAGCCGTGGATCAAGGCGACCATCCTCACGCCCGACGATTACCTCGGCGCGATCCTCAAGCTGTGCCAGGATCGGCGCGGCCTGCAGGTCGATCTCTCCTATGTCGGCAAGCGAGCGATGGTCGTCTACGAGCTGCCGCTCAACGAAGTCGTGTTTGACTTCTACGACCGGTTGAAATCGGTGTCGAAGGGCTACGCCTCGTTCGACTACCAGATCATCGACTACCGCCCCGGCGACCTGGTCAAGATGTCGATCCTGGTCAACGGCGAGCCGGTCGACGCGCTGTCGATGCTGGTCCACCGCGACCGCGCCGAGATGCGCGGGCGCAACATGGTCGAGAAGCTCAGGGACCTCATCCCGCCGCACATGTTCCAGATCCCGATCCAGGCGGCGCTGGGGGCCAAGATCATCGCCCGCGAGACGATCCGCGCCTTGCGCAAGGACGTCACCGCCAAGTGCTACGGCGGCGACGCCACCCGCAAGCGCAAGCTGCTCGAGAAGCAGAAGGCGGGAAAAAAGAAGATGCGCCAATTCGGCAAGGTCGACATCCCGCAGGAGGCTTTTATCGCCGCGCTCAAGATGGATTCATGAGCGCCAGTCATGCGATGTTCGCCTCGGGCGCTGAGCACTCGAGTCGGGGCGCTGGATCGGGAGGAGCGTTATGATCAATCGCAGAATTTTTGCCGCGCTCAGCGCCGTCGCTTTGGCGGGCTCGGTCGCGCAGGCACAGACCTTGCCCACGCACCGGATACCGGCGGCGCTGGCAGTCGAGGCGGCGAGCGAGACGGTGGCGGCTTGCGCCAAGCAGGGCTATCACGAGACCGCGCAAGTGGTCGACGCCGACGGCGTGATCATCGCCACAATGCGTGGGGACGTCGCCGGCGCGCACACCCTGGATAGCGCGCTTTACAAGGCCTACACCGCCGCGTCGTTCAAGAACGACACGCTCGCGCTCGCCGCGCGCGCCAAGGGCGAGGATTCGATCGAGCCTCTCTCTA
>NZ_JBEKVH010000109.1:0-13201 GCF_049514155.1 Roseiarcus sp.
ACCGACCCGACTGACAGGTCGATGTAGAAGGCGACGATGATCAACAGCATGCCGAGGGCCATGATGACCACGTAGCTGTTCTGCAGGATCAGGTTTGTCAGGTTCAGCGGCGCGAGCGAAATGCCGCTGGTGAGGAAGTAGAAGAACCCCATGATCAACAGCAGCGTCAGCAGCAGACCGTAGTCGCGCAGGCTGCTCTTCCAGACCGCGGCTTGAACCTCGGCTTCTTCAGAGCCGGACGCCGGCGTCGCTTCGTGTTTCATTGGACCGTTCCGTATTGCCGCATGATCGACGCCATAATCTTCTCTTGCGTGGCCCCCGCGGCCGGCATCTCGTCGACGACTTTCCCTTCGTTCATGACGTAGATGCGGTCGCAGATGCCGAGAAGCTCGGTCATCTCGGAGGAGATGAGAATCACGGCTTTGCCGGCGTCAGCCAGCTCGTTGATGATGGTGTAAATTTCATACTTGGCGCCGACGTCGATGCCGCGCGTCGGCTCGTCGAGGATGAGCACCCTCGGCTGGGCGAACAGCCACTTGCTCAGCACGACTTTCTGTTGGTTGCCGCCCGACAGGTTGAGCGCGCGCTGGAAGATGCCGGAAGAGCGGATATTCAGCGACGTGCGATATCGGTTGGCGACCTGCTGCTCGCGCGCCTCGTCGATGACGCCGCGCCAGGCGACGCCCGGCAGATTGGCGAGGGTGACGTTGCTCTTGATGTCTTCCTGCAGCACCAAGCCGAGCGTCTTGCGGTCCTCGGTTACGTAGGCGATGCCGGACGCCACCGCCTTCTGAATGCTCGAGAGGTCAACGGGCTTGCCCTCCATCGTCGCTTCGCCGCGCACGTTGCGGCCGTAGGCGCGGCCGAACACGCTCATCGCCAGTTCGGTGCGCCCGGCCCCCATCAGGCCGGCGATGCCGACGATCTCGCCGGCGTTGACGTACAGGCTGACGCCTTTGACGACCTCGCGGCCGGCGTGGTGCGGATGCTCGACATTCCAGTTCTTGATCTCAAGCAGCTTCTCGCCGATCTTCGGCTGGCGATGCGGATAGCGGTCGGACATCTCGCGCCCGACCATGCTCTTGATGATCCGGCCTTCGCTGATCTTCTCCTTGTGGCAGTCGATCGTCTCGACCGTCGTGCCGTCGCGCAGCACGGTGATCGAATCGGCGACCTTGGCCAGTTCGTTGATCTTGTGAGAGATCAGGATCGAGGTGATGCCCTGGGCGCGGAACTCGGTCAGCAACTTGAGCAGCGCGTCGCTGTCGGCCTCGTTGAGCGAGGCGGTCGGCTCGTCAAGGATCAGCAGCTTGACGTCTTTCGACAGCGCCTTGGCGATCTCGACCAGCTGCTGCTTGCCGACGCCGAGATTGGTGATCGGCGTGTTCGGCTTCTCGTTGAGGCCGACCTTCTTCAGCACCTCGCGGGTGCGGTTGAACGAGGTCGCCCAGTCGATGACGCCCATCTTGGCCGGCTCGTTGCCGAGGAAGATGTTCTCGGCGATCGACAGCAGCGGCACCAGCGTCAGTTCCTGGTGGATGATGATGATGCCGACACGCTCGCTGTCGGCGATGCGGTCGAAGCGACGCGTCTCGCCTTCGTAGACGATGTCGCCTTCGTATGAGCCGTAAGGATAGACGCCGCTCAAAACCTTCATCAGCGTCGATTTGCCGGCGCCGTTTTCGCCGCAGATCGCGTGGATCTCGCCGGTCTTGACCACCAGATTGACGTCGACCAGCGCCTTGACGCCGGGGAACGTCTTGGTGATTCCTTGCATTTCCAAAATCGCGGTCATCGAACACCCGGCCGATTGTTTCTGGTCGTTTACGCAGCAAACGCGTGCGCGAAGTCGATCCAGATCAAAAAAACCCCGCGTCGTCGCCGACGCGGGGGCCTGGTTTTTTGTCAGCCGATCATTTGAGCTGGTCGGCCTTGTAGTAGCCGCTGTCAATCAGCGCCTTCTGCACGTTGGAGGCGTCGACCGCCACCGGGGTCAGCAGGTAGGACGGAACGACCTTGACGCCGTTGTTGTAGGTCTTGGTGTCGTTGACTTCCGGCTCCTTGCCCGCGAGCACGGCGACGACCATGTCGGCGGCCACCTTGGCGAGATCGCGGGTGTCCTTGAAGACGGTCGAATACTGCTCGTGGGCGAGGATCGACTTGACCGACGGCAGTTCCGCGTCCTGGCCGGAGATGATCGGCATCGGCTGATCCTTCGAGCCGTAGCCGACGCCCTTGAGCGACGAGATGATGCCGATCGAGATGCCGTCATACGGCGACAGCACGGCGTCGACCTTCTTGCTGGTGTAGAAAGCCGACAGGAGGTTGTCCATGCGGGCCTGAGCGGTGGCGGCGTCCCAACGCAGGGTCGCGACCTTGTCCATGCCCATCTGCTTCGACTGAATGACGATCGTGCCCTTGTCGATCAGGGGCTGCAGAACCGACATGGCGCCGTTGTAGAAGAAGAAGGCGTTGTTGTCGTCGGCCGAACCGCCGAACAGCTCCATATTGAACGGGCCGGTCTTGCCGGCGTCGATGCCGAGGCCGTGGACGATCGAGGTCGCCTGCAGCACGCCGACCTTGTAGTTGTCGAAGGTGGCGTAATAGTCGACGTTGGCCGAGCCGCGGATCAGGCGGTCATAGGAAATGACCTTGATGCCGGCGTCGTGCGCCTTCTGCAGCGCGTCCGAGAGCGTCGTGCCGTCGATCGCCGCGATCACCAGGACTTTCTCGCCCTTGGTGATCATGTTCTCGATCTGCGCGAGCTGGTTGGGAATGTCGTTGTCGGCATACTGCAGGTCGGTGTTGAAACCTTTGCCCTGCAGCACCTTGACGATGTTGTCGCCGTCGGCGATCCACCGCGCCGACGACTTGGTCGGCATTGCGATGCCGACCGTGACTTTGTCGGCGGCGTTGGCGACGCCGGTCAGGGCGAACAGCCCGACTGCGACCGCCGCGGCGAAAGAATGAAATTTCATGCAAGTCCTCCCGATAGCACCAATTACCATACGATACGGCGCTCGCGCTCAGACAACACTCCTTCTCGGCCGCCCCCCGGCGGTCGGTCGTCGTCGCTCGAAATTGCGTCGCGCGGCTAGCTAGTTGAAAACTGCCATGACAGTCAAATGCTTGGAGTCGCGCAAACCATGCCGAATTGATATATCTTATTATAAGACTATCACCCTGGAATCTACTGACAATGGATGATAAATCTAACGTCGGCCACTCGAACCTCCGGCGGCGGCGGGCAATCGCGGTCGACGACGAAACAACCAGCCGCTTGAAACTGGCGCATTTGCGGCTGGTGGCGGCGCTTGCCGACACCGGCATGGTCAGCGCCGCGGCCAAGGCCGTCGGCATGACGCAGCCCGCCGCGTCGCGTCGCATCGCCGAATTGGAAGCGCTGCTCGACGCGCCCTTGTGCGACCGTCTGTCGCGTGGCGTGCGTCTCACGCCGCTCGGCCATGCGCTTGCGCGCCACGCGCGCTCGGTGTTGCTCCATCTCGCGCAAGCCGAACGCGAATTCGCCGATCTCCGGGCAGGCCGGCGCGGCGCCGTCGCCATCGGCGCCGTCTCGGGACCGGCGGTGGAAATCGCCGCGCCGGCGATGGCGCGCGTACGCGCCGAGGCGCCGGGCGTCGAAGTCGACATCCGCATCGACGTTTCAACTGCGCTGGCGCGCGAGCTGCTCGCGTCGCGGCTCGACTTCATCATCGCCCGCGTGCCCGACGAACTCGACCCGCAGGCGTTCGAGAGCCTGGCGATCGGCGTCGAAGAGGCGCATGTCGTCGTCAGACGCGGCCATCCGCTGCTCGGACGTGGACCGGCGACGCTCGCCGACACGAGCGGCTACGAATGGGTGATGCAGCCGCGCGGCACGCCATTGCGCCGTACGGTCGAGACGCTGTTTCAGGCGGCCAATGTCGCCGCCCCCGATCGTTTCCTCGCCACGACTTCGATCTTCCTGACGATGATGCTGGTCGCGGGTTCGGACGCGCTGGCGCCGTTGGCGACCGCCGCGGCGCGCTTCGTCGACCACGACGGCGCTGTGGGCAGGCTGGCGATCCTGCCGACCGCCTTCTCGATCGTCGTGCAGCCCTACAGCCTCATCGCCCTACGCAATCGCGCGCTGTCGCCGGCGGCGCAGACGGTCTACGACATCGTCCGCCAACAGGCGTTCTCTGGCGCGCGCAGGGGCTAGGGCGCGAGCGCCGCCGCGCCCTGCAGGCGTCCGTCGCGCAGATCGGCGAGGGCGCGATTGGCGTCTTCGAGCCGATAGCGGGTCACCTCGGTGCGAATGTCGACGCGGCGCGCGACTGCGAAGAATTCGGCCGCGTCGGCGCGGGTCAGATTGGCCACCGAGACGATCTGCCGTTCCCCCCACAGCCAGCGGTAGGGAAAGCTCGGAATGTCGCTCATGTGGATGCCGGCGCATACGACGCGGCCGCCTTTTCGCGTCGCGCGCAGCGCGGCGGGAACGAGCGCGCCGACCGGCGCAAACAGGATCGCCGCGTCGAGCGGCGCCGGAGCGGGTTGATCCGAGCCGCCGGCCCACACGGCGCCGAGCCCGCGCGCGAAGCTTTGCGCCGCTTCGTCGCCGGGGCGGGTGAAGGCGTAGACCTCGCGGCCTTCGCTGCGGCAGATCTGGGCGAGGATGTGCGCAGCGGCGCCGAAGCCGTAGAGGCCGACGCGCCGGCCTGGCCCTGCAGCCTTGAGCGCGCGCCAGCCGATCAACCCGGCGCACAGCAGCGGCGCTGTCGCCACGGCGTCGACGTCGTCGGCGAGCGGCGCCACGAAGGCCGCCTCGGCGACGATATGGGTCGCGTAGCCGCCGTCGCGGTTGTAGCCGGTGAACTCGGGGTCGTCGCAGAGGTTCTCGCGGCCGTCGCGGCAATAAGGGCAATGGCCGCAGGCGCGCCCGAGCCACGCAACGCCGACTCGGGCGCCGATCGCGACGCCCTCGACGTCCGCCCCCCGCCGCACGACCCGGCCGACGACCTCGTGGCCGGGCACGATCGGCGGCCTCACGTCGGGCAGCTCGCCGTCGACGACGTGCAGGTCGGTGCGACAGACGCCGCAGGCTTCGACCCGGATCAGCAGCTCCGACGGCCCCGGTTCGGGGTCGGGGCGCTCCTCCAGAACCAACGGCTCGCCGACCCGTTTGAGCGCCATCGCCCACAAGACGCTCTCCCTCAGTGCGACATGAAGATCGGGGCCGTCGGCTGGCGCAGCAGGTCTTGGCTGACGCCGCCGAACAGAGTCTCGAACAGGCGCGAGTGGCTGAAGGCGCCGGCGACGATCAGGTCGGCGTCCTGGGTGTCGAGGCTGGCGAACAAGGCCTCGAGCGCCGAGACGTCGCCGGTGTCGGTCCAGTCGGAGATATGGGCGACGACGCCGTGGCGAAGCAGGTGATCGGAGAGGCGCTCCGCCGAGGCCCTGAACCCATGCGCGCGCGACGAGAAGCTGAAGATCGTCACCTTGTTGGCTTTCTCGAGCAGCGGCATCGCGTCGTGGACGGCGCGCGCCGCCTCGCGGCTCGCATTCCAGGCGATGACGATATTCTTGCCGAGCGGCCCGTAGGGCCAGTCCTGCGGCAGGATCAGAATCGGCCCGCCGGCTTCGATCAACACCCGGTCGGGCACCTCTTCGCGCACCAGTTTGCGCGCTTC
Source organism: Roseiarcus sp. (assembly GCF_049514155.1). GTDB lineage: Bacteria > Pseudomonadota > Alphaproteobacteria > Rhizobiales > Beijerinckiaceae > Roseiarcus. The sequence continues at coordinate 5,670 of NZ_JBEKVH010000109.1, forward strand.
GCCCTCCGGGCGCGAGGCGACAATCAGGTCGACGCAATGGGCGAAATCGCTGCCGAGCGCCGGCTCGGCGTCAGCGCCGATAAAATGGCCGACGACGCCGGCGTCCCTGACCGCCGCCTCGAACGCCGGGCGGATGAGCAGCGCGCGGTCGCCCCAAGCGCCGGCGAGCGCCGATTCGTCGCTCGCGTCGACGCCGATCAGCCGCGCGCCGTGCGTCTTGGCCAATTCCGCGGCCAGACGTAGACGATCGGTCGAGTCCTCGCTGGCGTCGAGATAGACCAGGATGTCTTTGTAGGCCATTTGCCCACTCCCCGTTTTCCTCGCCCCTTGGCCGGCGCGTCCGGGGCGCCAGCGTCCCTTCTTACCGCCTTTTTGCCTTGCCGGAGGCCGCGTCGAGGCCAATCCGACCCCGGACCGCGGCGGCTTCGGCCGGCGCAGGCGGCAAGAAATCCTTAGCGCCTTGTCGCCGCGATGCATTGATCCGGCCCAAGCTCGCGCCATGGCGCTTGATCGGCGCGGCTGAATCGGGCATAGGAGCGCGCTCATCGTTTCGTCGTGGGTTCGCCCGCAGCTCCTTGTCCCCTTGGTGCTCCCGTGAAAGTCCGTAACTCGCTCAAGTCGCTGCGCAATCGCCACCGCGACAACCGTCTGGTCCGTCGCAAGGGCCGCGTCTACATCATCAACAAGACCCAGAAGCGCTTCAAGGCGCGTCAGGGCTGAGCGCTCCGCCGGCCCTCCGGGCCTGCCGCAATCGTGTTTTGACCCTAGCGCGGCGAGGCTTTAGGCTGGCCGTCATGACGGGTCGGCCGCTCCTCGTCTTCTTCTGTCTGCTGGGAATCGCCGCGCCCGCGCGCGCGGCCGATGCGCCGGCGGCGTCCCCGCCTCCCGCCGCCGACGCCGACCAGGACGCCGGGCGCGACGCGTTGCTGGCGCGGCTCGCGATCGCCGCCGACCCCGACGAAGCCGACGGCATCGTCGCCCGCATCGACCGGCTCAATCAGCATTCTGGCTCCGACACCGGCGATCTGCTGCTCAACCGCGCCGCCGCGGCGATCGACGGCGAAAACGTCGAAGTGGCGCAGCGGCTGCTCGACGCGCTGACCGCGCTGCAACCGCAATGGGCCGAGGCGTGGGCGGCGCGCGCCAACGCCGACTATCTCGCCGGCGATCCCAAGGCGACGTTCGTCGACCTTGCGCGTGCGCTCGCCGACGACCCCAAGCACCTGAAGGCGCTGGCCGACCTGGGGGCGATGCTCGAGGACGCCGGGCGCCGGGACGACGCCCTGCGCGTCTATCAGCGCGCGCTCGAAATCGCGCCGCAATGGCGACCCGCTCGCGAGGCGACCGACCGACTGCGCGCGGCGATCGCCGGCAAAGACCTATGAACGCGCCGTGATCTTCGCGTTTGCCGGGCTCACGGCGGCGGTGGCCGGCCTGCTCGCCTTCACCGCCCTCGCCTCGCACGTCATCGAAGCGCGTTTCCCGCCGGTCGGCGAACGCATTGCGGCAGGGCCGCGCGGCGCCGCGGTCCATGTCGTGGAGCGGCCGCCGCGCGCGCCTGAACGCGGCGCCGTCCTGCTCGTCCATGGCGCCTCGGGCAATTTCGCCGACCTGGACGTCGCTTTGGGCGAACGCCTCGCCGCGCTCGGTTTTCACGTTTTCGCCGTTGATCGTCCGGGCCACGGCTGGAGCGACCGTCTCGCCGGCGCGGACGCCGCCTCGCCCGCCGGTCAGGCCGCAGCGCTGCGCGCGGCGTTGGAGCGGCGCGGAGTCGGGCGAGCGATCGTCGTCGTCCATTCGCTCGCCGGCATGCTTGGCCTCGCGATGGCGCTCGACGCGCCGGAATTTGCGCGCGGCCTCGTCCTGCTTGCGCCGGTCAGCCATCCCTGGCCGGGCGGCGTCGCCTGGTACTACCGGCTGGCGGCGTCGCGGCTGTTCGGGCCGGCGTTTCGCCGCCTGTTCGTCCTGCCGGCGGGCCTCGCCTCGATGCGCGGCGCCGTCGGCGAAGTCTTCGCTCCCAATCCGCCGCCGAAAGACTACGCCGTCGCAACGCGCCTGCCGCTGGTTTTCCGGCCGCGCCACTTCCGCGCCAACGCCGAGGATGTCGTCGCTGCAGAGGCGCATGTCGCGGCGCTGTCGCCGAGCTACGCGGCGATCCGCGTCCCGACGGCGATCATCACCGGCGACCACGACGGCGTCGTCTACGCGAAGATCCATTCCGCCGGCTGCGCGCGCGACATTCCCGGCGCGACGCTGACGGTGCTGCCGGGCGTCGGCCATTCGCCGCACCACAGCGCGCCCGACAGTGTCGTCGCGGCGATCCTCGAGGTCGAAGCGCGCGCGCTCAGCGCAGAACGGCGTCAGCCGGACCAGGCCCCGGCGTCGGCCTGAGCCAACGCGCGACCAGCGCGTCGAGCGACCAGCCGCCGGCGCCGAGCGCGGCGAGGGCGAAGAGCCCGCCGGCGATGGCGAAGTCCTTGCGGAACTCGAGAATTTCGCTGTAATCCGCGCCCTGGTGGAAGATGAGCGCCGCCAGCAACGAGAAGATCCCGAGCGCCAGCGCTGACGGACGCGTCGCGAACCCGACCGCCAGCGCCAGCCCGCCGCCGAATTCGAGCGCGATGACTGGCGGCAACAACCACGGCGCGACGCCGAACTGCGCCATGTAAGACTGGACATCGGCGTAACTGCCGATCTTGCCCCAGCCTTCGAGAACAAAGAGGTAGGCGGCGAACAGCCGCGCCGCCAAGGCCGCCGCGTCGCCGAGCGCGGTAAAGCCGGCGAGGCGAGCGACGAACGTCTGCAATCCTGTCTGCATCAAAGTCGCGCCTCACAATGGAACCCGGTTTGAAGAAGCGGCGCGCCGCGACCAGCGACGCGCCGCGCGCGCTCATGCGCCGCCCGGATGGGCGAGCGCGTCGGAAAGATCTTCGTATTCCTCGCACGCGGTCGAGCCGCAGATCTTGGCGATCGTGTCGAGCTGCTGGCGCGCGAGATCGAACTTGCCTTGCAGCGCGTAGGCCTCGCCGAGATACTCGCGCACCTGCGCGTAGTTGGGATCCAACGCCACCGACTTCAGATAGTAGCCGATGCCCTCTTCGGTGCGGCCGAGCTTGCGGGTCGCATGGCCGCGGTAATTGAGTGCGCGCGGCGTGTTGGGGTCCTTCAGCAGATCGAGCGTCTGCAAGGCCTCGTCGTAGCGCTGCGCTTGGTCGAGGGCAAAGGCGTATTCGACCATCTGGTCGTCAGGCAGGACGTCGCTCTTCATCGTCAGGCAGCGCTTGCCCTTGACGTCCCAGATCTGACCTTTGGGACAGGTGGTGAGGTCTTCCTGTTGCGTCTGCCGTGGGCCGCCGCCGCCACTACCGCCGCCGCCGCCGCCGCCGCCGCCGCCTCCACCGCCGCCTCCGGCCGCAAGCGCGTAAGGCGCAGCGGCCGCCAGCGCGACGGCCAGAACCGTCGAGGTCAGAGTTCGCCTAGCGTTGATTTGAAAGTTAGTGCGCATTGAGCCAGTCTCCTTATCTCGGGACGCGATATGAACACGCGTCGGGCGCCGCTTATTCGGCCGCCGCGTGCGCGAGGCGACAGACGATGGGCGACGGACCCAAGGAGGAGGTGCGAGGCGGCCTCGAGGCGCATCTGGCGCGTCTGTGGCGCTACGCCCTGTCGCTCTCGGGCGCGCGCGACGTCGCCGAGGATCTCGTCCAGGCGACCTGCCTCAGAGCAATCGAACGCGCCGACCAGTTCCAGCCCGGCACGCGGCTGGACCGCTGGCTGTTCGCTATTCTGCGATCGATCTGGCTCAACGAAAGCCGGGCGCGGCGCGTCAGGGCCGGCCAGGGCGTGCTCGACGCCGGCGAGGCGCTCAGCGTCGACGGCGCGCACGAGATCGAAACGAATATTTCGGCTGCACAGGTGTTGAGGGCGATTGGCGCCCTGCCGTCGGCGCAACGCGAAACCGTGCTGCTGGTCTACGTCGAAGGCTATTCCTACCGCGAGGCGGCCGAACTCCTCGGCGCGCCGATCGGCACCGTGATGAGCCGCCTGGCGGCCGCGCGTGCGACGCTGATCCGGACGCACGAAACGAAGGACGCGTGATTGTGGCGACGAGCGATGACGACGACCGCAAGCTGACCGCCTATCTCGACGGCGAGCTCGACGAGGCCGAGCGGTCGGCGCTCGACGCGCGGCTCGAGGCCGATCCAACCCTGCGCGCGCGGCTCGACGCCTTGCGCGCGGCGGCGGACCGCACGCGCGCCGCCTTCGCGGCATTGCTCGACACGGCGCCGCTCGCCGACATGCGGACGCGGCTCGACGCGGCGCTTGCCGCCTCGCCGGCGCGCGCCGCGCCGCCCTGGCGCAGGAGCGTCGCTGCGATCGCCGCCGCGGTCGCAATCGTCGCTTTCGCCGCCGGCCTCGCCGCTGGACGCTGGAGCGTCGGGTTCGGCGGCCTCGCCGAGCGCGACGATTGGCGTCAGGCGGTCGTCGAATACATGGCGCTCTACACCCCCGAGAGTTTCGGCGAAGCGGCTTCGCCGCGGCTTGGCGACGAACTTTCGACACTGTCGCAGCGCCTCGACGCGCCCCTCGACGTCGACCGCCTGAAGGTCGACGACCTGTCGCCGCGCCGCGCCGAACTGCTGCAATACGACGGCGCGCCGCTTGGCCAGATCGGCTACCTCGACGGCGCGACGCCGGTCGCCTTCTGCATCCTGCGCGACGGCGAAGCGGACGCGCCGCTGGCGAGTTCGTCGCGCGACGGCTTCGCCGTCGCCTCATGGGCGCAAGGGGGGCGCGGCTACATGCTGATCGGCAAGATTCCGGTCGAGCGGTTGACGGCGCTCGCCCGCTCGCTGAAGGAGAAGACGGGATGACGGCGACTCTTACGCTCACAGCGCCTCCGCGCCGCGCCAACGCGGTCGCCTGGCTCGTCGCGGTTGTCGCCGGCGCCGCCGCATTCGCCGATCGCGGCGCCGGCGCCGAACGCGACGCCTGGCGCATCGATCCGACGCACACGCACATCGGCTTCGTCGTCGACGCGGTCGGCTTTCCACGCACGCAGGGCGAGTTTCGCGTCTTCGACGGGCGGCTGTCGATCGACTTCGACCGGCCCGCTGCGAGCCGCGTCGCTTTCACCGTCCGCGCCGATTCGATCGAGGTCGGCTCGTCGTCGTTCGACGACACCCTGCGCGGGTCGAATTTCCTCGACGCGCAGCGTTTCCCCGACATCCATTTCGAATCGACGCGGGTCGAGAAGCGCGACGGGTCGACCATCGACCTGACCGGCGACCTGACGTTGCTCGGCGTCACCCGGCCGCTGACGGTCGAGGTCGAGGTCAAGCGTCTGGGCGGCGCGCGGCTCGGCTTCGTTGCCCACGCCCGCATCGACCGGCTCGCTTACGGCATGAATTCCGGCTTCCCGATCATTTCGCGCGACGTCGATTTGACCGTGTCGAGCGAGGCGCTGGCGGGATGACGGCGCCGCGGGCGCGCTGGAACGAAGGCGTGATCGCGCTCCACTGGCTGTCGGCGGCGGGACTGGCGCTGGTGTTCACGCTCGGCCTGGCGGCGACCGCGGGCAATTTCGACGCCGCGCGCAAGTTCGACCTCTACCAGACGCATAAGGCCCTCGGCTGGCTGACGCTCGCGCTTCTGGCGGCGCGCCTCGCCGCCCGCGCCGTTCGCGTCGCGCCGCCGCCGGCGCCGAGCTGGTCGCGGGCGACCCGCGCCGCCTCGCGTCTCGTCCACGCCGCGCTTTACGCGCTGCTGGCCGCGGTTCCTCTGATTGGCTGGCTGCGCGTCTCTTCGGCGATCGTGCCGATCCCGGTGAGCCTGTTCGGCCTGGCGACGATCCCCGACATCGCGCCGGTCGACGCCGATTTCTCTGAACGCATGGCGCTCGCCCACAAGCTCAGCGCCTGGGCGCTTGCGGCGCTCGTCGCGCTCCACGTCGCTGCGGCGCTCAAGCACCAGTTCGTCGACCGCGACGCGATTCTCTATCGCATGTGGCCGCGCGCCGGCGACCGGACGTCCTAGACGGCGCCGCCGTCGGGGCCGACCCGGGTGATGCGCAGATTGTTGGTGGCGCCGGAATTGCCGAACGGCACGCCGCAGACGACAATCACCCGTTCGCCGACGCCGACGAAGCCGTCGATATAGGCGTGGCGGCAGGCGCGGTCGGCCATGTCGCGTTCGTCGCGCGCGTCCTCGGTGACGACGGCGTGCACGCCCCAGGCGAGCGCCAGCCGACGCGCGACGGCGACGACCGGCGTCATCGCGATGATGGAGGATAACGGCCGCTCGCGAGCGATGCGAAGGCCGGTCGAACCGGAAGCGGTCCAGGCGCAGATGACTTTCGACTGCAGCGCCTCGGCGACGTCGCGCGTCGCCTCGGCGATCGCGTCGCCGCCGCTGCGGTCGTGCGTCGGTCGCTGGGCGGTGATGATCGCCGGATAGATGCCCTCCGATTCGACGGTCGTGGCGACGCGATCCATCGTCGTCACCGCCTCGATCGGATATTGGCCGGAGGCGCTTTCGGCCGACAGCATCACCGCGTCGGCGCCCTCGAACACCGCGGTCGCGACGTCGGAGACCTCGGCCCGGGTCGGCACCGGCGTGGTGATCATCGATTCGAGCATCTGGGTGGCGATGACGACCGGCTTGCCGAGGCGGCGGGCGCGGCGGGTGATCGTCTTCTGCAGACCCGGCACGCACTCGAGCGGCATTTCGACGCCGAGGTCGCCGCGCGCCACCATCACCGCGTCGGAAACAGCGAGGATGTCGTCGAGACGCTGAATCGCCTGCGGTTTTTCGATCTTGGCCATCACCAGCGCGCGTTCGCCGGCGATTTTCTTCACTTCGATGACGTCCTCGGGGCGCTGGACAAACGACAGCGCGATCCAGTCGATGCCCTCCTCGAGCGCCGCGGCGAGATCAGCGCGGTCCTTTTCGGTCATCGCCGAGGTCGGGATCGTCGTGTCGGGCAGGCTGACGCCCTTCTTGTTGGAGACGCGGCCAGCGACCTCGACGATCGTTTCGACGCTGCCGGGCGCGACTGCGGAGACGCGCAGCAGCACTTTGCCGTCGTCGATCAGCACGCGATGGCCGGGCTGCACCGAGCCGAGGATTTCCGGATGGGGCAGGTAGACGCGGGTCGCGTCGCCGAGCTTGGCGTTGGCGTCGAGCGTGAAGACGTCGCCCTTGCGCAGCTGGACGGCGCCGGATTCGAATTCGCCGACCCTGAGCTTCGGTCCCTGCAAGTCGACGAGAATGCCGATCGGCCGGTCGAACTCCTCTTCCAGCGAGCGGATCATCGCCACGCGCTCGCGCATCGCCTCGTGCGAAGCGTGACTCATGTTGATGCGAAAGACGTCGGCCCCCGCCTTGAACAGATTGGCGACGACGGCGCGGTCGGCCGAGGCCGGACCGAGGGTGGCGATGATCTTGACGCGGCGGCTGCGACGTATCACGAACGTTCTCTCTCTTTTTCAGTTTCGTTTGTTTTTTCGGTTTCGTCGTATTTGCGCGCGTGG
>NZ_JBEKVH010000110.1:0-13120 GCF_049514155.1 Roseiarcus sp.
GATGCCGCCAAGCGGCCGGAGGCCGCCGCGGCTCAGCCGCCGAGCAATTCGGCCAGCGTCGCGGCGATCGTCTCGGTCGCGCGGTAGAGATCCGCGAGCGGCAGGCGTTCGTCGGCGCGATGGGCGTTGGCGTCCTCGATCGAACGCGGCCCGGCGCCGTAGAGCACGATCGGAACCCCGGCCTTCGCGTAATGGCGCGCGTCGGTATAGAGCGGCACGCCGCCAGCGGCGATCGGCTCGCCCATGACCCGGCTCGCCTGACGGACAAGCGTCTCGGCCAGTCGCTCGCCAGCCGGCGTCGGCCTCAGCGGCTCGGCGAGCAGGATGCGGAGCGCCGCGACCGTCGCGGCGGGAAACGCCTTGGCCGCCTCGCCGATGACGCGCCTGAGCTCGGCCTCGACCTCGGCCGGCTTTTCTTCCGGGATCATGCGGCGGTCGAGGCGGAAGACGACGCGGTCAGGCACGACGTTGGTGTTGATCCCGCCGGAGATCAGCCCGACCGTCATCTGCGCCGCGCCGACGCCAGGGATCGCCGAAACGCGCGCGCTCAGGCTGCGCCGCCAAGCGTAGAGCGCGCTCAGGACGCCATTTGCGGCTTCGAGCGCATCGACGCCGGTGAACGGCTTGGCGGCGTGGGCTGAGCGCCCGCGGACCTCGACCTCGAGATGCAGGCAGCCGTTGTGGGCGTTGACGACGCTGTAGGAGAACCCGGCGCCGATCGCCAGATCGGGCTTGGTCAGGCCCTGCTCGATCAGCCAGCGCGGGCCGATCTCGCCGCCCGCTTCCTCGTCGTAGGTGACGTGCAGTTCGACCGCGCCGGCGAGCCTGGCCCCTGAGCGCTCGAGCGCCATCAGCGCAAAGGCGTAGCTGGCGATGTCGGACTTCGACACCGCGACGCCGCGTCCGTACATCCAACCGTCGGCGATCTCGGCCCCGTACGGGTCCTTGGTCCAGCCGGCGCCGGGCGGCACGACGTCGCCATGAGCGTTGAGCGCGATCGTCGGTCCCGGCCCGAATTTCCGTCTGACGATGAGGTTGGTCGCCGAGACCATGCCGTTGGCCTTGACCAGCGCCTCAGGAACCCTGTGGCGCTCGACGGCGAAGCCGAGGCCCTCGAGCAGCTTGGCGACGACCTCGGCCGCCGGCGCGCAGTCGCCGGGCGGATTGTCGGACGGCGCCTTGACGACCTCGGCGAGGAAGCGGGCTTCGGCGTCGCGGTTGGCGGCGACGAAATCGTGGATGGCGGTCTCGATGGCGGGCCTCATGCGTCTCTCGCGGCTTCGCGCGCGCCCCGCCTCGCGGCGCCGGGCGCGTCCGTCCCTAAGTCCGACTGCGGTCGATCGCGGTCAAGCGCGGCGCATCGGCAAGGACCTTCAAAATCCTTCGATGCGCATGCCGTCGTAGGCCGGCTCGACGCCGGGCGGCAGACGTTTGCGCAGCGCCTCGTAGTCCAAGTCGACGTGAAGATTGGTCAGCACCGCGCGGCGCGGGCGCATGGTTTCGATTCCCGCCAGAGCGTCGTCGAGGCTCCAGTGCGAGGGATGCGGCGCGTAGCGCAGCGCGTCGACGATCCAGACGTCGAGCCCCTCGAGCCAGCGCCGGCTCGCCTCCGGCACGCCATTGAGGTCGGGCGTATAGGCGAGGCCGCCAAAGCGGAACCCGAGCGCGCTGATGTCGCCGTGCTCGAGGTCGAAAGGGATCGCTTCGATCGACCCGCCCGCCCCTTCGACGACGATCGGCTCGCCGGCGCGGATGCGCCGCTCTTCAACCATCGGCGGATAGGAGCTGCCGGGCGGCGTCTCGAAGATGTAACCGAATTTGCGCCGCAACGCTTCGGAGGTCGTCGCGTCGACATGGATAGCGAGACGTCGCCGCATCGCCATGTAGATCGGCCTGAGATCGTCGATGCCATGCGTATGGTCGGCGTGCTCGTGGGTGATCAGCACGGCGTCGAGATGGGCCACGTTCGCGCCGAGCAGTTGCTCGCGTAAATCAGGCGACGTGTCGATCAGCGTCTGCGTGCGGCCCTTCGGCCCGTGGCGTGCGACCAGAACCGAGCAGCGGCGGCGGCGATTGCGCGGATTGTTGGGGTCGCAGGCGCCCCACCCTTGCGCGACGCGCGGCACGCCCGCCGACGAGCCGCAGCCGAGGATGGTCAGCGACAGGCTCACGCTGCGTCGCCCTCGGCCGCGATCTTGGAAAACAGCCTCAGCGTGTTGGCGCGCGTCGCGGCGGCGAGCGCAGCGAAGTCGACGCCTTTCGCTTCCGCGAGGACGCGCGCCGTCTCGACGACGAACGCCGGCTCGTTGCGCCGGCCGCGATGGGGAACCGGCGCCAGATACGGCGCGTCGGTTTCGACCAGCAGCCGGTCGAGCGGAATGCTGCGCGCCAGCGCGCGCAGTTCGGCGGAATTCTTGAACGTCAGCACGCCGGAGAACGACACGTAGAGGCCAAGCGCGAGACCCGTCTCGGCGAGCGCCGGCGACGAGGTGAAGCAATGCAGCACCGCCGCGAACGCCCCCTGCCCCATTTCGTCGCGCAGAATGGCGGCGACGTCGTCGTCGGCCTCGCGAGCGTGGACGACGAGCGGCAACGCGAGCTCGCGCGCGAGCGCGATCTGGGCGCGGAAGACGCGCTTGGCGACTTCCGGCGGCGCGTAGTTGTAGTGGTAGTCGAGCCCCGCTTCGCCGATTCCGACGCACTTGGGATGGGCGGCGAGCGCGCGGATCGCGGAAACGTCCGTCTCGGGTTCCTCGGCGGCGTGATGCGGATGGGTGCCGACGGTGAAATAGACCGAGGGAAAACGCTCGGCGATCGCCTGCAGCCGCCCCGCCTCGGCGACGCGGGTCGAGATGGTCGTCATCCGCTCGACGCCGGCCGCTTCGGCGCGCGCCACGACGTCCTCGATTTCGGCCGCGAAATCGGGGAAATCGAGATGGCAATGGCTGTCGATCAGCGTCATGCCGTGGCTTCGCCTTCCGGCTCGACATAGCGAGGGAAGATCGGCTTCGGCGCCGGCAGCGGCGCGCCGGGCTTCAACCGGCGCGGCGCCGAGAAGCGGCCGGCCTCCTCGCCGGCGTCGATCGCCGCGAAGTCGCGATCAGCCGCGGCGACGCCGAGCAGATCGAGCAGCTTGGCCATCGCGGCGGGCGTCGCCGGCTGCAGCAGGATGGCGGCGACGCGGACAACCTCGATCGTCGCATAGAGCGTCAGGCGCATGCGCGCCGGATCGGTCTTGGCGAGCTTCCAGGGTTCGGCGGCGGCGAAATAGCGGTTGGCCTCGGCGACGACCTCGAACACGGCGCCGAGATAAAGATGCAGCGCGAAGCTCTGCATGTGCTGGCGCGCGAGGTCGACCAGCGCGTCGGCGCGGGCGAGGATCGCCAGATCGGCGGCGCCGGGCTCGGCCTCGCGCCAGTCGGGAACCGCGCCGCCGCAGTTCTTGGCGATCATCGACAGCGAACGCTGCGCGAGATTGCCGAGATCGTTGGCGAGATCGGCGTTGATGCGCTGGACGATCGCCTCGTGCGAATAGCTGCCGTCCTGGCCGAACGGAACCTCGCGCAGGAAGAAATAGCGCAGCGGGTCGACGCCGTAAGCGGCGACCAGATCGGCCGGGCTGACGACGTTGCCGACCGACTTCGACATTTTTTCGCCGCGGTTGAACAGGAAGCCGTGGACGACGACCTGACGCGGAATCGGCAGGCCGGCCGACATCAGGAACGCCGGCCAGTAGATCGCGTGAAAGCGGGTGATGTCCTTGCCGATGACATGCGCGTCGGCCGGCCAGAACTTCGCCCGCGGCCCGTCGTCGGGGAAGCCGGTCGCGGTGATGTAGTTGGTCAGCGCGTCGACCCAGACGTACATGACGTGCTTTGGATCGCCGGGCACCGGCACGCCCCAGTCGAAGGTCGTGCGGCTGATCGACAGGTCGGCGAGGCCGCGCTTGACGAAGGCGACGATCTCGTTGCGGTAGGTCTCGGGCGTGATGAAGTCGGGATTGGCGTCGTAATGGGCGAGCAGCTTGTCGGCATAGGCCGACAGCTTGAAGAAGTAGCTCTCCTCCTCGACCCACTGCGCCGGCGCGCCGCTTGGCGCGAGCTTGCCGCCGTCCGGCGCGTCGGCGAGCTCGCTCTCGTCGAAATAGGCTTCGTCGCGCACCGAATACCAGCCGGCGTATTTCGACAGATAGACGTCGCCGTTGGCCTTCATGCGCTCCCAGATCGCCTGGACCGAGCGCTTGTGCCGCTCCTGCGTCGTGCGCACGATGTCGTCGGCGCGCGCGTTCAGCGCCTCGCCCATCGCTTCGAATTGCGCCGCGACGCCGTCGACGAAGGCTTGCGGGGTCACGCCTTCGCGCGCGGCGGTCTGCTGCACTTTGAGGCCATATTCGTCCATGCCGGTGACGAACAGCGTCTCGCGGCCGTCGAGCCGCATGAAGCGCTGGATGGCGTCGGTGGCGATGCGCTCGTAGGCGTGGCCGATATGCGGCGCGCCGTTGGCGTAGGGAATGGCGGTGGTGATGTAGAAGCGCTGGCTCATGGCGCCCCCTCCCTAGAGCATTTCCCGCCACTTGAAAATGAGCGGCGGGGCGGCCCTTCAGAGGCGGCGCGACTGTGCGGCGATGTCCTCGAACGCCGCCAGCACGTGCAATCGCCGGTCGAGATTGAGCGCCTCGGTCTCGCGAGTGGCCGCGCGCAACCGATCCCAAAGTTCGGTCAACGCCCGCCGCGCGGTCGGCGAGGCGGCGGCGCGCGCGCGCGCAGCCAACCATTCGCACAGAGCCGCGTTCAGCGCGACGAAGGAATCGGCGGCGGCGCGATCGCCGACCGCGTCGGCGAGCCGGTGAACCATGCGCGGCTCGGCGGCCGGCAGCTGAGCGATCGCGGCGTCGATCAGCGCGCCGAGGTCCTGCGCGTCGGGGTCGAGCCGACGCAGCGCCTCGCGCGCCGAACCGTCGGCGCGCGCCGCCGCTTGCGCCCGCCGGGCGGGATCGATCGCGTCCCATGGCGGGCCGAGGCCGGCGATCGTCGCTTCGATCTCGCTTGGGCTCAGCCGTTCAAGCAGCAGCCGGCGGCAGCGCGAGCGGACGGTCGGCAGCACCCGCCCCGGCCGGTGCGCGACGACGAGGATCAGGGCGCGGGGCGGCGGCTCTTCGATCATCTTCAACAGCGCGTTGGCGCCGGCGGGATTGAGCTCGTCGGCGCAGTCGACGATGGCGACCCGCCAGCCGCCGAAGGCCGCCGACATGTGGAACATCGACAATGCGGCGCGTACGTCCTCGACGCGGATTTCGGCGTAGAAGCCTTTCGACTTGGCGTTCCATTCGCGGCGCGCCAAAGCGAAATCGGGGTGCGACAGCGCCGCGAGCTGGCGCGCCGCCGGATGGTCGGGGGCGACGGAAAGGTCGCGGGCGCTCTGCGCCGCCGCCGCCGTCGGATCGGGATTGGCGAGCACGAAGCGCGCGAAGCGCCAGGCGAGCGTCGCCTTGCCGATTCCTTCGCGGCCGCCGATCAGCCAGGCGTGGGCGAGCCGGCCTTCGCGATAGGCGGCGAGCATCGCCGCTTCTGCGGCGGCGTGGCCGACGAGCCGCGTGGCGAGACGCGGATGCGGCGCGCCGGGGAAGGCGTCGCTTTCCGGCGGCGCGTCATTCGCCGGGCGGCTCATGGCTTCGCCGCGGTTGCGGCGTTGAGCGCCTCGCCGAGGCGCGCCCGCACCGCCGCCCAGATCGCGGCGGCGACCTCGCTCTCGGCCGGGCGCGCGTCGATCAGCGCGCAGCGCTCCGGCTCGGCTTCGACGATCGCCAGAAATGCGCGCCTGAGCGTTTCGTGAAAGACCAGCCCCTCCCCTTCGAAACGGTCGGCGGCCGCTTCGCCGCGTCGCGCCGAGGCGCGCGCAAGACCCTCGCCGGCCGGCAGGTCGAGCACCAAGGTGAGGTCGGGTCGGCAGAGGCCGACCGCGACCCGTTCGAGACTGGCGACCAGCTCCGGATCGAGCCGGCCCGCCGCGCCCTGATAGGCGCGCGTCGAATCGAGGAATCGGTCGCTGACCACCCATTCGCCGCGCTTCAGCGCCGGCGCGATCGTTGCGTCGATATGGTCGATGCGGGCGGCGCTGAACAGGATTGCCTCGCCGATCGCGCCGTAGCGCGCCGCGCCGCCGGACAGAATGACTTCGCGCAGCGCTTCCGCCCCCGGCGAGCCGCCTGGCTCGCGGGTCAGCACGACCGTGAGCCCGGCTTCGCTGAGCCGGGCGGCGAGACGCCGCGCCTGGACCGACTTGCCCGCCCCCTCCCCGCCTTCGAGGGTGATGAACCGGCCCGGCGCCGGCGCGCGCGCCATCAGTTCTTCGCCAGCGCGCCGCGGATGAGATTGGTGGCGAACTCGACGCCGGCGTCGAACGCCCGCTTGCCGAGGCCGCCGAGCGGAATCGCCTTCTGCGTGCGCAGCGGCGCTTCAAGCGCGAGCGTCTCGCCGCGCCACACTCTGAGCGTCGCCACCTCGGCGTCGGCGGCGACCGGCGCCGCCAGCGGCCCGCGGTAGACGATCTTCGCCGTCAGCCGCTCCTGGCCCCCTCGGGTCAGAAACACCTTAATCGGTCCGTCGCAGGTCAGAGGGACCTCGCTGGCGGCGCCGCCGAAGACCGACGCCGTCCCGACGATTTCGCCGGGCTGGAACAGCAGCCGCGGCTCAAACGAGTGAAAGCCCCACTCGAGCAGCTTGCGCGCCTCTTCGCCCCGTTCGGGCGCCGTCTTGAGGCCGGCGACGACGACGATCAGCCGCTGCCCGTCCTGGAGCGCCGAGCCGATCAGGCTGAAGCCGCCCTCCGGCGCTTCGCCGGTTTTCAGGCCGTCGGCGCCGGGCTCGGCGCCGAGCAGCGGGTTGCGGTTCAACTGGCGGATCTTGTTCCAGGTGAACTCCTTCTCGCCGAAGTAATGGTAGTCGTCGGGATATTCGCGGATGACGTAGGCGGCGAGCCGCGCCATGTCGCGCGCGGTGGTCTTCTGCGCCGGGTCGTCGCGCCCCCACGGGTCGACGAAGTTGGAATGGGCGAGGCCGAGCTCGGCGGCGCGCTTGTTCATCCGGTCGGCGAAGGCCTCCTCACTGCCCGCCATCCCCTCGGCGAGGACGATCGCCGCGTCGTTGCCGGACTGGACGATGAGGCCGCGCAGCAAATCCTCGACCCGGACGTTGGAGTTCACGTCGAGAAAGCTCGCGGTGGCGTGGGCGTGAGCGCCGCCGGTTCGCCAGGCGTGCTCCGAAACGTGAAACGTGTCGTCGAGATGGAGGCGGCCCTCCTTCAGCTCGCGGAAAACGAGCTCCGCAGTCATCAGCTTGACCAACGCCGAAGCCGGGAACTGCGCGTCCGCATTTTTTTCGTAAAGCGTCGCGCCGCTCTCGTAGTCGACGAGCAGCGCCTGCGGCGCCGCGCTCTGGAATCCCTCGCCGCGCGCCCCGCCTGACAACGTCAGCGTCAGCGCTACCGCCATGAAGATGAACTTGAGGCGAGCGGGCACGGCGGGTCCTTGAGCGCGCCGAGGCGATCGGCGCGCCTGTTTTGGCGCCGGCTCGAAGACAAATCAACGATGGAGAGGCGTCTGCGCGCCGAGGTTCAGCGCGGATCGCCCTCGGTCACCCGGGCGAAGGGGTCGCCGCGCAGCCGCCGCAAGGCCGGCGTCTCGCGATCGGCGAAATAGAGCGTCCGCTCGCCTGCCGAGGCTTGCATGACCGGCCGGCGCGGCGGCGGGAGCGGCGCCGCGGCGGCGGTGTCGAGGACGCGCGCAATCGCGCCCAGATCGAACGGACGCGCCGGCGGCGGCGGCGCCTTCATCAGCTTGGGATTGGCGGCGGCGACGAACGGCGGGCCGTCCTCGCGCGGGCGTTCGGCGACGGCCGGGCGAGGCTGCGGCGCCGGTTGCTCCGGCTCGGCCTCGGCGACCAGGGTCGGGCTCGCCGGCGACCCGTCAAGCGTCGCCGGCTTGCCGTCGGTGCGCAGGCTCGCGACCAGACTCGAGTCGTCCGTGCCGGCGAGCGGCGCCGGACCGACGTATTCGACCTTGACCTTCGCGGTGCCGGCCGACTTGAAATCGAGCATGTCGGCGACGCGCGACGAGACGTCCATGATGCGGCCCGGGGCGTAAGGGCCGCGATCGTTGACGCGAACGATCATCGAATAGCCGTTGCCGAGGTTGGTGACGCGCGCGTAGCTCGGCAGCGGCATGGTCGGATGCGCCGCGCTCAGCGAGCCCATGTCGTAGACCTCGCCGTTGGCGGTGCGCCGTCCGTGGAAGGCGTCGCCGTACCACGACGCCAAGCCGACCGCCGCGTAATGGGCGTTCTCGCTCGGATAATAGGTGCGCCCGGCGATCGTGTAGGGATGGCCGACGAGATATTGGCCGCCGCCGCGCGGCACCGGTTCGCCGTCGTCGACGACCCGCGGGCTCGCCGGCCCGTATCTGGCGACGGAAAAGAACTCGCCCCCTCGGCGCGCATGCTGACTGGGCGGCTGGGCGCAACCGGCAAGCGTCGCGGCAAGCACCGCCAACGCCCCCGCCCCGCGGACGACCCAAAGCGACGGAGCTGACGCGGCCGAGGTCATCGCGTCCGCCCAGGAACCGCGGCGCAGCGGACCACACTGGGCCGCGCGCCCGCAAGACGACGGGAACGGAAGCTCGGTTGGGCGGACATCACGGGCGTCACTGTGGCCCGACTTCCTTTCCAAACGCCTAACGCCTGAAAATTGAAAGAGATCAATTCGCGCGCCACATCAAGCTCTTCGCCGATCGGCGACCGCCTCCAGCCTGGTCGCGCGGCGCGCGCGGCGCCCGCCTCGGGCTGAATGGACGCCGATAGGCCCAATTGTGAACGTGTTGCGCAGAAATTGCGGCGCCATCATGGCCGCCGGCCCCGCCGCGCCGCGGCGGGCTGGCGACTCCGGCAGGACTCGAACCTGCGACCTGCCGCTTAGAAGGCGGCTGCTCTTTCCAACTGAGCTACGGAGCCGGCTGGGCGGCGCCCTTTCAGTGCGACCACGGGGTCGGGCGGCCGGAACGAAAATTGTCGGAATAGGACACGACTTTGCGCGTCGCGGGCTTGGGCTCCTCGACTCTGTAGGCGAGGCCGGCGCGGCTCGCATAGGCCATCGCCTCCTCCTTGCTGGAAAAACGCAGGCGCACTTGCGAACGCATGTCGGAGGAGGCCGTCCAACCCATCAGCGGCTCGGCCTGGCGCGGCGATTCGGGCTCGAATTCGAGCACCCACTGATCCTTCGCCTGACCCGCCTGCATCGCGTTGCGAGCCGGCAAATAGATGCGCGCCATCATGATGCCTCGCCTCTCCTCAGGCGGCCGGTCGCCCTGGTCGGGGTAGCAGGATTCGAACCTGCGGCCTGAAGTACCCAAAACTTCCGCGCTACCGGGCTGCGCTATACCCCGACGTTCGCGCCGTGGCTAACATAGCCTCAGCCGTCGGACAATGCGTTTTCGCCGTCTCGGCCGTCACTTGCCCTCGCGCCTGGCGCGCTCGCGCATCAGGGCGATGCGGATCCAGCGGCTGTAGGCGCCGACAATCGCATAGGCGAACCCGTCCCCGCCGGCGAGAAAGAAGCGGCGGGCGAAATAGTAGCGGCAGAACGCGATCGGAAACTCGACGATCAGCCGCAAGGTCAGACCGGCGCTCGATCGCGCCGGCTGGGTGTCGGCCGCCAATTGGCCGACATAGACCGCCTTGGTCACGGCGTGGTTGAGGTTGCGGGTGCTGTAGTGCCAGAGCGGGTTGCGCAGTCGGACCGGCGTTTCCGCCGTCGCGATCTCGAGCTTGTCCCAGTTCGGGTTCGGCCCGGTGCGGGCGACGCGGCGGTCGTAGATGAGGATCTGCTCGTGGCAGAAACTCAGCGGCCATGGCTTGTCGTAGCCGGGAAACACCGACGCCTTGCGCACGACCATCAGCTTGGCCGGCCCGGCGGCGAACGCGCGCTTGATCTCGGCGACCAGCGCCTCGGTCGCAGCCTCGTCGGCGTCGAGCGAGAAGATCATGTCGTTCGAACACTTCTCTTCGCCGAAATGGCGCTGCGGTCCGAATCCCGGCCAGGGATTCTCGTAGACGATTGCGCCGAGCGAGCGGGCGATCGCCGCCGTGTCGTCCTTCGAGCCGGCGTCGACGACCACCACTTCGGCGCCAAGCGAGGCGACCGAGCGCAACGTCCGCGCGATGCGGTCGCCCTCGTTGAGCGTGCGGATGAGCACGCTGAGCGGCAGGCGGGCCGGCTCGGACGCGGCGGTCAAAACGGCTCCTTCCTCAACCCGGCGTAATAGAGGCGCTTCTTGGCCCAACGCACCCATTTGCCGAGCTTGGTCTTGGCGCGCGGCGGCGCGGTCGGATCCCTGACGTTGCGCCCCTGACCGATGTGATGGGCGACGCCGGGGAGAAAATACGCCTCCCGTCCGCCGTCGCGCTTGACCATCGCCGAGATCTGGTCGTGACGGACGCGGCCGAACGGCGCGTAGGCGTGGTAGAGCGCGGCGCGCATCAGCCCGGGGCCGTTCGACCAGCCGAAGAACTCCGGATGGGCGTCCAGACGCATCACCCGGAACGACGCCCCGCCGCATTGGACGGGATCGGAGCGGACGCGGTATTTCGGCTTGATCTCGTCAAAATCGCGCACGCAGATGTTGGCGACGTCGGCGCGCGTCGCCATGAGCGCGCGCAAGGCGTCCCAGTCGACCGGCCCCTCGAACGCCCAGTCATCCTCCAGATGGAAGAGATAGGTCGTCTCGACCAGGGGGAACATCCGGTCGATCGAACGCATCTGGCCGATGCGCTCGCGGCCGGAAAGGACGAGCGCGTCCGGATAGGCGGCTTCGATCGCCGCGACCACGGCGGCGTCGGCCGAGTCCTCGGAAATGATGGTCCGGCCGCCGGGGTTGAAGGCGCGGAACGACCGCATCGTCTCGGCAAGAAGGTCAAGTCGCGCGCAACTCGTGACGCAGACGGTCACGTCGTCGGGAACTGGCTGGAGCGCGTTCGCTTGCGTCAAGATTGTCCGTGCGGGCGTCGTCATAGGTTCGCGCCTCTCTACACAACCCACAGCGGTCCAGCAAGGCGGAGGGCGCGTTGCCACCCGGGGACCCCTCGTATACAAGCCCTGTCACGCCATGGTCCGCATCATCCACGCTTCAAACTTCGGCCGAAAAGCCAAGGGCGCGTTCCAGCACGCGGTCGAGCACAAGATCACCAACGGGCTCATTCGCAACGGCCACGCGGTGTCGAACTTCTCCGACCGCGACGTCGCGCGCGCCGGCACCCTGCTCGGCCATCTTCCAGCCGGCGCGAAAGCGGCCAACCGCGCCTTTCTCGACTTCTGCCTCGCCGTTGGTCCCGACCTGATCGTGCTCGGCCACGCCGACCTGATCACGGCCGAAACCCTGCGCAGAATCCGCGACAGCATTCCAAATCTGCAGGTGATCCAGTACGACGTCGACTGGCTGATGGAGGAGCGCAATATCCGCGACATCCTCGCCAAGGCGGACGTCGTCGACGCGACCTTGGCGACGACTGCCGGCGAGACGCTCAGGCGCATCTTCGTCCCCGGCAAGAAGCTCGGCTTCATGCCCAATCCGGTCGATTTCTCGATCGAGAGCGGTCACAACCACGAGCGGCGCGACCTGCCCTTCGATCTCTTCTACGCTTGCGGCAACGAGTTGAGCGTCCGTTGGGTCTGCGGTCGCCAGACGACCGCCAAGGAGGTGCTGGCGGCGATCGAAGCGCGCATCCCCGGAATTCGCATCTTGTCGCCGGGCGCGCGCGGCGAGCCGAACTTCGCCGGCGCCAAGTATCAGCGCGCGCTGGAATCCGCCGCCGTCGGTCTCAATCTCAGCCGGCGCAACGACATCTACCTGTATACTTCCGACCGGCTCGCGCACATGGCCGGCAACGGCCTTGCGGTGATGCTGGAGGCCGCCAACGGCTACCAGCAATTCGTGCCGGAAGGCGAGTTCGTCTACTTCCGCGACTTCGATGAAATGATCGAAAAGCTGCGCCGCCTGATCGCCGAGCCCGACTATCGTCAGGCCGTCGCCGCCGCCGGCCGCAGTCGCTACCACGACTTGTTCAACGAGCAGGTTGTCGCCCGCTACCTCGTCGATGTGGCGTTCGACCGCCTCGATCCAGCGGCCTATCCCTGGCCGACGCTCCATGCCTTCTGACCGCGACGGCGCGGCGATCGGGCCGCTCGCCCTCGCCACCCAGTGCTTCGCGCCCGATTTCGGCGGCGTCGAAGTCCTGATGACCGGCCTCGCAGACGCCGTGGCCGCGAGCGGCCGCGCGGTCGAGGTCTTCGCCGACCATATCCACCGGCGCGATGCGAGCGAACTCGCTCGCCCCTACCCGATCCGACGGTTCGGCTCGATCCGACCGTTGCGGCGGTGGATGAAGCGTCGCGCGCTGGCGGAGCGCGCCGAGCCGGGCTTCGCCGGCGTTTTCGCCGATTCGTGGAAGAGCGTCGCCGCAATTCCGGCGGGGGTCGGACCCATCGCCGTCCTCGCCCACGGCAACGAGATCCCTGAGGACATCGACGGAGAGCGCGCGCGCCGCGTCCGCGCCGCCCTTGGCCGCGCGCGGACGGTCATCGCGATTTCCCAATTCACCGCCGAAATGACCCGACGCATCGTCGCGCCGGCGTCGACCAACATCGTCGTCGTCAATCCGCCGCTGGAGCCGCAGGACGCCGCCGACGCAGCCGCGCTGGCGGCGGTCGACGCCCGCATCGCCGGCCGCACGCCGGTCGTCTCGAGCCTGTCGCGGCTCGAGCCGCGCAAGGGCGTCGATATGGTGCTTGCGACGCTTCCGCGCCTGCGCGAGCGCTTTCCCGGCATCGTCTATCTCGTCGGCGGCGACGGCGACGATCTGCCGCGGCTGCGCCGGCTCGCCGCCGCGCACGGCGTCGAGGCCCAGGTCGAATTTCTCGGCCGTCTCCCCGACGGTCAGGCCAAGGCGGCGCTGTTCGAGCGCAGCGACGTCTTCGCCATGCCGGTGAGACGAGTCGGCGCGTCGGTCGAGGGTTTCGGCATCGTTTACGCCGAGGCGGCCTGGCGCGGCGTGCCGAGCCTCGCCGGCGCCGAAGG
>NZ_JBEKVH010000111.1:0-13080 GCF_049514155.1 Roseiarcus sp.
CTGTCGGCCCTCGGCACGAAGCTGTCGAGCGAGTTCGCCGAAGTCGGCGCCGCGCTCAAGTAAGCCGCACAAAAACCAACGCTTTTTACGCCGGCGAGGGCCGCCTCGCCGGCGTTTTCTTTGTGTCCCGAGCATGATCGACAGCTTGGAGGTGGAAGTCCTCTGCCCAGCCTGATGACGGCGAAGGGCTAGCGAAGCGCTTGACCGACGCCCCCGACTGCGTCACGCCCGCGACGCCTGAAAACCTCGCCGAGGCCTTTGCGTTTGCGCTGCGGTTCAACGGCCGCAAGCGGAAACGCGGCGCCGGCGAATTCATGGCGCGGCTTGTCGCTGCGCTTACCTGCAAGACATGATGTAGCAGGCGGCGCCGCGCGGCGTTCGCAAAGCGCATTGTCGCAGCGCTATGCCTTGCGCGGTCGCTAGATAGGGGGCCGTGCCCCAGCCGGTGGCGCCGGTCGTACCCCGCGCCGTACAGTACCAAGCCTCAGCAGGCGCAGAAGCGACGATGGCAAGGCCACCCAAGACAGAAAGGCCGCCAACCAACGCCAAGGCAATACGGATCGCTTTCATGCTCGCCTCCAACGCTTGTGTGACGCGACGCGATTGGCATGCTCAGCAACGAATGGCGCCTGATCAAGAGAAGAAAGACAGCAGCGTCATTTCGCCGCATGCCCGACTCCTGCGACCACCCTAAGCTTGCGGCGTCCGACGGCGCCGCCGACGCCCTCGCGTTCACGCAGCGCTTCGAAGCGCGCCGATCGGCGCGGCGTCTGTCGGGCGCGGCGGATTTGGCCTCACATGACGGCCCCAGGCGGGAGCGATTTTCACTTTGGCGTCGGCATGACCGTGACGGCGCTCAGTTGAAAGTGTTCGCGCTGCTTAGTGTCCAGGTTCGTCGCGTCGCAATCGATCGCCGAAATCGGGCCGCCCGCGCCATTCGTCGTGAGGCGGCAATTCCCACGCAAGCGATTGTTTTCGAATTGTTCCTTGTCGGGTAGGTCGACGCGCGAATCGTTGATGACGATGACGTGATCGGTTGGCGTCGGCTGGCTGATCTGATCGCCGAAAAAGAAGATGACCCCCTGCGCCGTGGCGAAAGCGACGAACTCCTGTCCATTGGTGCGAACCGCGTACATAGCCTGCGGGCCGCAGGCCAGCGGTTTGCCGAGGAATTGCGCCACACAACTCCCTTTCATCGAGACAAGTGATTTGGTGTCAGGCGTCTGCGAATAGGCGAGGCTGGGTAAGCCCATCGCCAGCGCGACGGCGAATGTGATCTGAGACCGATGCATCGGATGCTCCCCCTGTGCATGGCCGCGACGAGAGCGCGCCACGACGCCGTGAATATATCGCTTGCCCGGGAGCTTCGGCGAGCCACATCGAATAGACCCAAACTCAGACTGTCGCGAACCGCGCGAGCTTGCGGCGCATTTGGGCTGAATCTCTGCCCGTGCGGCAGGCGCCAAGCGCGAGCGCTTCGCGCTCGTTGGCCCCCGCTGTCGCTGCGGGCGTGGCTTCAGTTCGGGGCGAAGGACGCGGCGACCTCGTCCATCAGCGGGCTCGCCAGCCCTTTGGCGCGCAGGTTGGCGAATGTCTCGCGCGTCGCCGCCTCCCATGTCTTGCCACTGTAGGTCGTCTCGCCGCGGTGCTTGTCATAGAGCGCGCGCGCTTCCTCCGACCGGCCGAGGAACATCAACGCGGCGGCGCGCACCAGATCGAGCCAGTTCTGCTCCGGCGTGGCGGGGGTCGCCTGATCGAGCGTGGCCAGCGCGCCCGAGAAGTCGCGCGTGACGAGCATCGCGTTGGCGAGCAGCCCGATCTTGCCGACGCTGGTCTTGAGGCGCCCGGCGGCCTCGACGTCATTCGTGTCGGCAGCGAGCGTCGCGGCGGCGCGATCGCGCGCGGCGACATAGGCGGCGAGCGCGTCGGCGTAGTCGACATTCGCCAGCTGGGCGTCGCCAAGGTCGAGAGCGAGGAAATAGGCGATGCGTCGGTGCTGGGGACTGGCGGGCGCGGCGGCGACGAGCGTCTCAGCGATCGCCAGGCCTTCGGCCAGTATCGTCGCAGCCCCCGCCGCATCGCCGGTCTGGGACAGCATGTCGCCGACCAGCAGCAGCGACAGCGCAAGGTCGCTGCGCGCGCGTTCGCCCGCCTCGGGCGGCGCCGCGAGCGCGCGCGCTACAACCAGGCCGTCGCGGAAGGCGGCGAGCGACGCCTTGGCGTCGCCAGACAGGTTGGCGAGCCGGCCGGCGAGATTGAGGTCGATGAGTTCAGCACGCCGTCGCGACGCCTCGGCCGGCGCGTCGTCGGCGAGGCCGTGGCGGAGCGCGCTCGCCGCCCGCGCCGCGGCGAGCGCGCCAGCGAAGTCCTTGCGCGCTTCGAGGATCGCCGCAATCGCCTCCTCATTCGTCGCCGCGGCCGCGCGCGCTTCCGCACGCTGGCGCAGCGCCGTCGGCAAGGCCTCGGCGGCGGCGAGGCTGGCGCGATAGGCTTCGAGCGCGCCGACCTGGTCGCCCTGCGCCTGCAAGGCCTCGGCGAGCCGGTCGAGCGCGATTCCCCCGGCCTCGGCCCAAAGCGGCTGGGCGGGGTCCTCGGCGGTCAGCGCGCGGGTCAGCGCGACCGCCTCGTTGAGCGCCTTGAGCGCATCGGCGCCGCGGCCGGCGGCGCTGAGCATATGCGCCTCGCTGACCAGCAGCGTCGCCAATTGCCCGCGGCGCGCCGGCGTATGCGGGTCGTCGGCGACCATCGCCCGCGCCAGGGCCTCGGCGCCGCCGTAGGCGTCGAGCGCGCCGCCGACGTCAGACTTTAGCGACAGCGCGCCGCCGAGCCGCCTCAGCGCGAGGAAGAGGTCGTCGCGCGACTGAGCGGGGCCAGGCAGCGCGTCGAGCCGCGCCACCGCCTCGCGATCGGCGGCGAGCGCGCCATCGAGGTCGTTGGTCGCCAACAGCGCGTCGCCGACCTTGCCTGCCGATTGGGCGACACGGCGCGCCCAATCGGCGTCGGCGGGAAGGCGCGCTGCCGCAGCCTCGGCGAAAGCGAGCGCGTCGCGGTCGGGCGCGAGCGCCGACGCCTCGTCGCCGCCTATGGCGAACGTCGCCCCAAGCCGGTCGAGCGCAGTCCAATAATGGACGCTCCATTGCGCATTGGTCGCGTCGCGCCCGGTCAGCGCCTTGTCGATCACGGCCGCGTCGGCGAAGGACGTTTCGGCGCCAGCGAGATCGCCGAGCGCGACCTGCGCGTCGCCGATCTCGATCCGGCCGATGGCGACGTCGTAGCGCCATTCGAGATTGCCAGGATCGGCGGCGGAGAGCGCAACCGCGGTCGCTTCGCCATCGCTGTAAGCCTTCAGCGCGCCGGCGTAGACGCGCTGGGCGAAAAACGTGTCGCCGAGCCGCTCCTGGCTCAGCGTATAGTCGCGCTGCAACAGGGTGTCGTCGGGATTCTCGGCCGCGAGTTTGGCGGCGATGGCGCTCGCGGCGTCGAATTCGACCGCCGCGGCGTCGATCGCCTTCTGTTGCAGCAGCACGTCGCCGACGTTGCGATGGGCGACCGCGAGGCCGTGGCGCGTTGCCGCATCGTTGGGCGCGGCTTCGGCGAGCGCCTGCGCTTTCGCCAGCCCGTCGCGATCGAGCGCGAGGGCTGCGTCGAGGTCGCCGCGCGCGCGTTTCAACCCGCCGAGGTCCTGGAGGAGCAGCGATTGGTCGCGACGCAATTGCGGATCGGCCTTTCCGCGCGCGATCGCCGCCTCGACGGTCGAACGCGCCAGACCATAAGCGGCCTCGGCGCCGTCGAAGTCGCCCTGGCGCTGCTTGACGTCGGCGATCGTCTCGTCGGTGTAGGCGAGATCGTGGACATAGCGCAGATCGTCGGGCGCGGCGTCGACGAGGCGCTGATAGACGGCGCGCGCCTCGCCGGCGAACCTCAGCGCCAGCGGCGCATCGCCGAGCGAAAGCTCGGTGACGGCGATCTCGCCCATGGCGGCGGCATGGTTGGCGGTGAGTTTGGCGCTCGACTCGCCGGCGCCGAGCAGCTGCTCCTGCAGCGCGCGCGCCTTGTCGAGCATGTCCTTGATCACGTCCTTGGGCACGCCGGCGACGTTGCGGAACTTCTGGGCGAGGTCGAACACCAGGCCGTCGGCGGTTGCGGTCGCGAGCGCCAGGCTGCGTTCGGCGCGGTCGCGCTGCTGCTGGGCGACGCGCCACTGCCAACCGGCAAGCCCCATGAGAACAAGGGCGACGAGGAGGCCGACGCCGGTGCGTCGGGCGATGCGCTTGTTGGCGGCGGCGATCGCTTCGGCGTCGGCGGCGCGGCGGCGCTGCTCGGCAAGCTCGCGGTCGCGCCGCAGGGCGGCGGCGGCGCTCGCCGCGGCGACGAAGGCGCGCGTCGCCGCCGAGGCCTCGTCGGCGAAGCGCTCGACGTAGCGCTCAGCGCCGTCGAGCAGCGCCGGCGAAATGTCGAGATGGCGCGGCTTGTCGGCCTCCGCCGCCTCGGCCCAATCGCGCGCCAGCGGCGCCAGCGCATGGCGCACGCGCAGCAGCTGCGCCGCCTCGGCGATGATTGCGGTCGCTTCCGGCCAAATGCGCAGCAGCGCTTCGTGGGTCGGCCGCACGCGCTGGCTCGCCGCGTCGCCCTCGGCGGTCAGCAGCCGCTTGGCGACGAAGGCGTCGACCAACGCGCGCCGTTCGGGCCGGCCGGCCTCGAAGGCTGCGCGGTCGAGCGCGCCGATGATCGGCGTCGGCGCGCCGGTGACCGGATCGGCGGCGACGTCGCGCACCAGGCCGACGATCAGATTCGGCAACTCAGCGTGGGCTTTCGGGTCGAGGCCGGCGAGGGCCTCGTCGGCGGCCTCGGTGATCGCCGCGCCCATGCCGCGATAGTCGGCGAAGCGCAGCACGCCGTCGCCGCGCGCCGCCTCGGCCGCGGCGAGGCGCGAGAGCGTCATCTGCAGCAGTGGCAGCGCGTCGCCGCCGCGGGCGTCGGCGACGAGGTCGGCGGCGAGCGAGCGGCCGGCGCGGCGCTCGAAGGCGAGCGGCGGTTCGCACAAAGCGACCGGCCGCGTCGTCATCTCTTCGAGTTCGCTCGCGTTGGGCGCGAGCAGGTCGAGGCTCGCGCCGGCCTCGCGCAGGGCGACCAGCGGCGCGAGCGCCTGGAAGCCCGCGTAGGCGTCGCTGCGTAGCGCGACGACGACCGTCGCCAGTTTCTGCCGCGCCAGAGCCTCGATCAACCCGGCGAAGCGCCCGGCGAGCTCGGGCGGCGTCTCGGACAAAAGCCGCTCGGCCTGGTCGAGTCCGATGAACAACCTCGCCGGCCGCGGCGCTTCGAAGTTTGCTTCGCGGGCCCGCGTCGCGGCGGCGCGCGCAAGCGCGTCTTTGAGCGGCGCGACCGCCGCGTCGGGATCGCCGGCGAGCTGTTTGGCGAGCAGTCCGGCGGCGGCGAAAGGCCCGTCGGCGAGTTCAGGGCCGAGAGCCTCGGGCTTGACCAGCGCCGCAGCAAGCGCCGCGAACGGGTCGGCGTCGGCGGAGACGATCGCGCGCCGCCACATGTCGACTTCCGGGAAGGCGCCGGGAATGGCGAGGCGCGGCGCGAGGCCGGCGCGCAGAAGCGACGATTTGCCTGACCCGGAGGCGCCGATCAGCAGCAGGAAGGAGGCGCGACTCGCCTCGCTCGCCGGCGCCTCGAGCTCACGCAGGCGGCGGATCGCCTGGTCGACGAACAGGCCGCGGCCGAAGAAGACGGCCTGCCGGCTCTCGTCAAACGCGGCGAGGCCGGGGAAAGGCGAGCCAAGCTTGGCGCGGTCCCACGCCGCGCCCTTGGCCGCGTGGCCGCGACGCGCCAGCCATTGCCGCAGGCAGTCTTCGACCTTGGCGGCGAATTCGTCGGTCGATTGGAATTCCTGGAACGCCGCGAGAAACTCGCCGGAACGACTGCGAAACCAATGCTCGAAGAATTCGGTCAGCCGCCGCCATTGCGCTTCGACATCGGCGCGGTCGGCGGCGTCGAGCGCGACCAGCGGCGCGCCGGGCCGCCGGAAGACATAGACGTCGGGCACGCCCTGGCCGCGTCGGCGCGCTTCGATCGCGCTCAGGACTTCATAGGCCGACCCCGACGGGTAGGCTTCGCCCGAGGGCATGTGGGGGAACGCTTCCGGCAGCGGCGAACCGAGCCGAGCGCCGAAGATCGCCACGACCAGATCGCAGGCGCTCGCTTCGGGAATTTGAGTCTGGAAGGTCGCGTGCGACGAGTAGTAGCCCGTCTCCCAGCGGATCGCGCGGATGCGGACGCGCCCGGCGAATTCGGCGTTGAGCCGCTCGACGACGAGATCCACCCGCTCGCGCTCGGCCTGGACGTCGCCGGGCGAGGAGACGAAGAGATTGAGAACCGCCTCTTCAGTCATTCGCGCCGCCGCAATCGCTCGTTCGCTTGCCGCGAAGATAGCCAGAGGCGGTGCGCGCGGCAAGGAAGGGCGGGCGCCGCCCGTCGCCCCGCGCGCGTCAATTGGCGAAGGTCGTCGCCGTCTCCAGGCGTTCCTCAGTTCGACGACAACCAGGCGATCGATGCGCCCGATGGGGCGGGCGGCGGCGGCCGGTCGGGCGCGGCGCTTTCAATCGCGAGGACGGTTGGGAGGCGCGCGGTCAGGGCGGGTTCGGCCTAGGCTCGCTTAGGACCCATCAACGAGGCGCCCCACGAGTTCCGACGGCGTCGATCTTCTCGAAGGTCTCGCCGGCCGCATCCGGATCGAATGTGACCGCTATGCCTCCGGCGAAGTGACGGGAAACGTGCGCGTGTCGCTCGCCGATGGTCACGGCCGCGCCAACAGGAGGCGCGAGATCGACTTCCAGCGCCGCGCCGCCGGTCGATACGTCAATGAGAGTCCCCGCAAACGCTCTGCCGTCCCCCAGCTGCACCGTGGTGGGCTCTGGATCGAGGTCTACGCGCGCGTAGCTGCGCCGCTCGGGCGTCCCTTCCGCTCGCCACTGCGTGAGCCCGTCAATTCTCGTCGCAAGCTTACGCAGCCGGCTCGAAGGAACGTGCAACTCGATGGCGAACCAGTCGTCGGCGCGGCGGACGACCACGCCTTCAATCCGTCCGAGCTCTTGGATGTAGGCGACGACATGCTCGCCGAAATCTCCTGGCAATGGACCTCGAATGGCGACGCCGGCCGGGGAGACGTCGATGATCTGGCAGTCAAATTCCTGCCCGTCCGAGAGCATGTAGCGGCCGGGCAGCTTCAGAGCCACACGACCGTAGCGGCGGCGTTCAGATTCGGATGCGCTTTGTGACATGGCGCCAGGCCCCCGTGCTAAAAGTCCGACGACGGACGATGTCAGAGCGAAGCCGTTTCGACGGTCCTCTCTCGAGTGAATGCTGAGATGTGACGCCGGTTCCGGCAGGTTGGATTGACCCGCAGAATAGTCGCACGCCGGAGCCATCTCCTTCACTGCGTGCGGTACGATTACCGCGCAATCTTAACGGAGAGTTTTCAATTCAAAGGGTCAGCTTGGGAATCGCATAGAGCCGTTACAAATGGGTCGGATGTAACGCCCATACGGCAAGATTCAGCGCCGAAACGGCGCCAACCATACGCCCACAGTAAGGGCCGCTCCCGGGGATCGTCAGCAGTGGAACAGGCTTGGGGAGCTTCAGCGATTTGAGGCGTCCCCACCTTGTTGAGCATGGAGCGAGCGGCGAGAACACACTTGACGGTCGCGGCGGCGCAGATTCGCCGAGGCGGCCCGAGGGACGCCTCCCGATGAGCCCGCCCGCCGGCGCCGGGTCGTGCTAAGCCGGCGCCGGCCACGGCGACGCTCCGCCGGCCTCGCGCAGCGAATTTTGGCGGCGGTCGGGCGCAGTTCTGCGACAGGCGTCGGGCTCTCTTAGAGCGTTGCATTGATGTGAAAATGCGTTACAAGCGGCGTAGCGGGAACGTGAGGTCGTCGCTCCAGAGTTGTTGGTCCGCTCGGCTTTGTTATGACTTATCGGTTGGGAATCGACTGTTGAATGTTGGCGCCGAACGAGACCGCGGCGGCGAGAGGCGAGGTTAACGGCGTCGTCCTCCTAGGCTCCTCCCGCGGCGTCGAAAAGTCGAGCGGCGTGGCGGGCGTGCCGCGCTTGGGCCTTGCGCTCCTTGCCTACTTGCTGCTCGATTGCCTGGGCGGGCGCGCTTCGCGTGCGGAGGTGGGCGCCTTCCTCTGGGAAAAAGCCGATCACGCTCGCCAAGCCGGCAATCTGCGCCAATTGCTGTTTCGCATCCGCGCCGCCGAAATCGCCGCCGACATGCAGCTGTTGGAGACGACAGCCACGGAGATCGTCCTCAGGCTGCGCAACGTTTCGATTGATCTGCGCCGCTTTCGGGCGGCAACCCATTCGACCGGCGGGTCGGATGTCGCAGCCGCCTGTGAAGCTTACAGCGGCGACCTGCTCGCCGGATTGACCACACGCGGCGAAGGACTCAAGAGCTGGCTCGCGCACGAGCGGGCGAGGCTGCGCGACGAATTTCTGACGGCGTTGACGACCTATGTCGAGGCGCAGGCGGACGGCCCGGTCGACGAGGCGGCGATCGTCGCCGCCACGCGCATTCTGGAAATCGATCCGCGCCAAGAGATCGCCTATCGCACGCTGATCCAGGCCTATCAAGAACGCGGCGACGCGGCGCGAGCCGACCAATATCGCTGTGAGCGCGACCATGTCCATGAGACCCGTGCCGAGCGGCGGCCAGCTCCGGTTGTGGTCCTCCCGGTTGAGTTCGCTTTGAAGGGGAGCGCGCCGACCGATGGGGCGGCGGAATTGGCGGCGAACGCGCCGCGCTTGGGCGTGCGCAACGACCAGCTGCCGCACGTGATCGTTTCGCCGCATGCGCCAAGTTACGCTCCCGCGGCCGGGCGTGAGCTGGTCGCCGAATTGGCCGCCGACGTCGCCACCCGTCTGGCGCAGATGCGGACGCTGACCGTTGTCGCGGTCGAAGCGCCGGTCGATCAGAAGGCGCACAATGCGGCCGACTACCTGATCGAGGTCCGCCTCGGTCAAGGCCGCGCCAGCGCCATTCAGCTGCGCCTGCTCACCCTGCCGGAGCATCAGATTCTTTGGGTCGCGTCGTTCGCCGACACCGGCCAGTATTTCGAGCGCGCGCCGGTCACGCTGAATGCGATCCTCCGACACGTGGAGGATCGCGAGATCTCGCTGTGGGACAGTGGCGAAGGGTTGCGCGCCGCCTATCGGTTCACGCTCGCGGCGAAGCGGCTGCTCAACGCCGTCGATCTGCCGTCGATCCGGCGCGCGCGCCGCCTGCTGAAGTCGGCGCATGCGCTCGCGCCCAATTTTGTCCCGACCATCGCTACGCTGGCGCGATCGCACATCATGGAATGGCTGGTGCGGGCGCCGCTCGAAGTCGCGCCGCTGGAACTCGCCGAACAGCTCGCCAAACAGGCGATCGCCATCAATCCCGACGATCACCGCGGCCATCACGAGCTCGGTCTGGCGCACGTCTATCGCCGGCGGCTCGACGAAGGCATCGAGTGCCTAAAACGCGCCGCGCGCCTGTGCCCCGAGGGCAAGGGCGTGCACGCCGATCTCGCCGACGCGCTGGTCTTCAACGGCCAGTCGCGCGAGGCGATCGCCTTGCTCGACGAACTCGCGCTTTGCTTCGACCCCGGCGACGATTACGTCCGCTGGGTGTTCGCCGGCGCCCATTTCGCCTGCGAGGACTACGAAGCGGCGCTGCTGCAAATCAAGCAGATGAACAATCCGGCGCCAGCGTTCCGCATCTCAGCAGCGTCGCGCGCCTTGATGGGCGACGTCGCCGGGGCGCGGCGCGTGATGAAAGCGTCGATGAACTTCAACCCCAACTTCGATCTCCGTTCCTGGCTGGCAATATCGCCTTGCCGCAACAAAGGCTTCCTCCAACGTTACACGGAGGGTTTGCGGATCGCGGGCTTCAGCTGAGCGGTTGTTGAAGGCCGCCGGAGCGAAGAGCTTGTAGCCCAGCGAAGCATACGGCCGCTCGGCGCCCATGGAAGCCTTTCAGCCGCGATTGATGGTTTCTCGAGAGCCGACATTCCGTTGCCGCGCGGTCGACCGTCTTACCTGGAGTCCGGTCATAGTCTGCAGCGACGGGTGGACCGTCGCCGGCTGAACCGCGTTGTCGCCCGATTCCGTGGGCTGAAGATCGAAAGTCAATCTCCACCGTCCAGGATGGGGCTCTGTGAGGATTCCAGATGCTTGTTGCGTCAAACCGATTTCGGATCCTTCGCCGATCGACAATTTGTTGGCCCTCATCGTGACGCTGACGCCCGTTCAATAGAACCGCGCGGAACGGGCTTGGGGCGTTTGAGGGCCGCGTTAGCCCGCAGCGAGCGCCAATCCGGTTGGCAAAGATGGTCGGGCCGCCGCCGGACGAGGCGGCCTTCCTCTCATTGCTGGCGGTACGGTTCTCTCAGGCGGCGACGGCGCCCCTGCGCGAAGCGCGATATCCGACGAAGCCGAGGCCGCCGAAACCAAGCAGCATCATGGCCCAAGTGGAGGGCTCGGCGACTGCGGAGACAGTCAAATTTCCGATCTCCTGGATTGGATATCCAAGACCGGGGGCAGATTCAAACAATGAATAATTGCCAGAGCTATTGCCCCACAGATTCCAATAGCCGCCCGGGTTTTGTGTCGTCGTAAAGAGGACGCCGCCGATGTCTAGGAACGGATTTGTGGCTACTGATAGCACGTTGTCATAATAGAACGCCCCGTCGGGGCTGGTGCTGTAGCCGTAGGGCGCGGTGCTTGGCGCGATAGCGTTGATGGTCTGAGTTACCAGGCCGCTCAGGGCGCCGGTAACCCCCGTGATCTCATCGCCAGTGACAGTGAAGGCGCCTTCTGCGTTCAAGAGACCGTCCGTCGACGTGAAATCATAATTGTATACTGTCGCCTCGGCGCCGGCGGGGGCAAACAGGAGCATTGTTCCCGCAACGGCGGCAAATCGGAAATCGCTGAGCTTCAACACGGGGAATCTCCTTTATTGCCAACATCCACTCGGCCCAAAAGCACGAGGATCGCCAACTCAAACCGTAATAAGCTGGTCCCTGCTTCCGTCGTGACCGCCAGTCGTTGCGAAGGGGCGACTGGGGCGAGTGTCGAATTCGTTCCGACGACAGCGACTTAAACAGACGGCATCTAAAGAAGCTCAAATCCAACAAGCGGCAGCGCGTTAAATTTGATTTATTTTTTCGACAATTGCGCGTCATTCTTCGATTGGCGCAACGGTTTTTGAAGGTTACGCAGCGTTGACGCTTTGGCCGATGTTGCCGCACGAATTTGCTAAAATGTGCGACGTATTTGTTCGATTGAACTCTAGCAAATTTGCGGAATGCGTAAAATGGCTAGCGCGAACGGATACTCAGACCGCCTCTACCAGGTCGTCACCTCGCATAGCTTGGCAGAGTTTTGTCTTTGCGCGGCTCTCAAAAGGACATTCGACCTTCTCGCGGCGATCGCCGGTCTTGTTGTCTTGTCGCCACTTTTCCTGATCATCGCCTTGGCGATCAAGCTCGACTCCAACGGTCCCGTCTTATTCCGACAGCTGCGACACGGGCGCAACGAGCAAACGATTTCCGTATTCAAGTTTCGCTCTATGAGCGTCATGGAAAATGGAGACGAGTTCAGGCAGGTCAAGAAAAACGATCCGCGCGTTACGCGTGTTGGTCGCGTGTTACGCCGCACCAATCTAGACGAACTTCCCCAGCTTCTGAACGTTCTCGTCGGTGAGATGTCGATCGTCGGTCCTCGACCGCAGGCGATTGCTCACAATAGGATGTACAGCGAAGTCATTCCTCGATTTTGTCGTCGGCACAGCGTCAAGCCTGGAATTACGGGTTGGGCTCAGGCTAACGGCTATCGCGGCGAAACGGACACGATCGACAAGATGGTGCGCCGCGTGGAGTATGATCTGCACTACATCGATCACTGGTCGCTTTGGTTAGATCTCAAAATCGTGCTTATGACGCTTCTCTCTGAGAAGGCATATCTGAATGTTTATTGAGGCTCGCTTCGAGATTCTGAGCCCATCAACGAGCCAGCCGGGGACTGTCAGGAATTCCGTGTATGGCCTGAGCGGTTGAACGTAAGCGGTAAGAGGATACCCTTGCTCAGCGCAGGTCTGCGGGAAGTTACGTGCCCGGGGCGAACCGGCTTGGCATCCAGAACTGCCGCAATGCATCGACGACGGTTGGAATGTCGCGCCACGCGTTTTGGGCGAAGGGCGGAGGCTGCACAGGAATAGGGGTTTGAAGCTGTTCGGTTTCGTGGGTAGCGTACTGCTGATCGCGTTGTGCCGCATGAGCGTGGCGGCGATCGCGGAGAAAGTCTCCGTGTCATGATTGAAGTCGTCGGGATCGACGCCGAGCAGAGGGCAAACCCATTCCTCTGGCATCATCGAGACCGGCCCAGCGACGACGGCGGCGATGGGGCGCCCCAGCCAAGTCCGCCGATCGCCCGTTGCTCCGCCGGCGCTGCGCCAATCTCAACCCACGACCGGCGGCAAATGGATGAACGTCGCGGGTCCGCGCGCGAGAATCTGACCTCGGTTGGATCGCCAAATTTGCGTCGACGGCGGCCGTTCGCGGGTCGCGGCGCGCTCGCAGGCGCGAGATCCGCCAAAATTGATTAACGACGACTTCTGGCGCGGTAATTCTCTCGATTCGGCGACGAAAAAGGCGCGCTGCGTCGAGACCAAAATCACTATTTACATATTGATATATATATGTTATTGTCATTTCTGGCCTAGGGGCGCCCCGCGTCTCGATCAAGTGACGCCTGAGCTTTTTGGCGCCCCGCTGGCGACAAGAAAAATCGCTTGAATCCCGGGGTCTCATGGCGCAAGCGGCACGCTTCGACCGGGGCGTTTGTCGCCGCCCGCGCTCTATAGTCGCAAAGGTCTCCTGGCGTCGCATGCCGACAGCAGATTTGTCGCGGCGACATCAAAAATGGCGCCCCATTGTCGCGCCGCCCGCGTTGTCTCTCGCCTTTGATCGCTCCTCCGGCGCTCTATCAGGGGCGCCGACCGCTTGGATCAGGCGCCGGGGGCGGGTCCGCGGAGCCGCC
>NZ_JBEKVH010000112.1:0-13453 GCF_049514155.1 Roseiarcus sp.
GCGCGCGCGATCTCGCCTTCGTCGCGCTCAGGCCCCAGCGCGCAGGCGGCGATGAAGGCCGCGGCGGTCGAACGGCTGACGCCGGCGTAGCAATGGATCAGCAGCGGCTCGGCGCGGTCCCAAGCGCCGGCGAAGGCGATCAGCTCGCGCACGTGCGCTTCGGCCGGCAGCGCCTGCCCCGGCTGCGCTTCGACGATGTCGGCGACGCCGATATAGAGATGGCGCTGAGCAGATATGGCCGCCGGCCGCTCGACCGGCGTGCCGGGATTGAGCAGCGTCACCAGCGAGCGCGCGCCGGTCAAGGCGACGGTTTCGTCGATCCGCGCCAGCGGGCAGACGTGAATGCGCGGCATCAGGGACTCCCGGCTGAGGTCAGGGGCGGACGACGGGGTCGAGCGCGGCGAAGCGGTCGAGGAACGCCTGTTGCGCCTCGGCGGGGCGCAGCGGCTTCAGATAGAAGGCGAAGCCCTTCAAGGCGAGCCGCGGCGCGCCGAAAAACTTGCGCGCCTCGGCGACGGTGAAGCCGGCGAGCGCCGTCGCCTCGAGATAGGCGGCGATCCGATCGGCCGCCTTGATCGCTTTCGCCAGCTCGGCCGGCGGCTCGGGCGGCAGGCCGAACCGGACCAAGATCGCCGCCATCAGCCGTTTCTCCACCAGCTTGTAGTCGCCCCCGATCGCCGCCTTGAACGGCGAGATCATGTCGCCGATCACATATTCGGGCGCGTCGTGCAGCAGCGCGGCGAGACGGGCGGGGCGCGGCGGCGCCTGCGTCTGGGCGGCGAAGATCGCCTCGACCAGCAGCGAATGCTGGGCCACCGAAAAGATCTCCGGCCCGTGCGTCTGCCCGTTCCAGCGGGCGACCCGCGCCAGTCCGTGGGCGATGTCGACGATCTCGACGTCGAGCGGCGAGGGATCGATGAGGTCGAGCCGGCGGCCCGACAGCATGCGCTGCCAGGCGCGCGGCTTTGTGACGGCGCGCGGCTTGGCGGGGCTCACCATGGCCGGCTCTTGGCGAGCGCGCAGCAGGCGGCGTGGCGATGGCAATCGACGAGGTGGTCGTTGACCATGCCGGTCGCCTGCATGAAGGCGTAGACGATCGTCGGCCCGACGAAGCGCGCGCCGCGCGCCTTCAGGTCTTTCGAGATCGCCTGCGAAATTTCGGTCTCGGCCGGAACCTCGCGCGACGATTGGCGCCGGCCGTCGATCGGCTTGCCGTCGACGAAGCGCCACAGATGCTTGGCGAGCCCGCCCTGCTCACGCAGGGCGAGCGTCACCCGCGCGAGCCCGATCGTCGCCTCGATCTTGCCGCGGTGGCGCACGACGCCCGGATCGGCGAGCAGCGAGGCGACCTTGCGTTCGTCGTAGCGCGCGATCTTTTCGGGGTCGAAACCGTCGAAGGCGGCGCGGAACGCGGGGCGCTTGCGCAGGATGGTGATCCACGCCAAGCCGGCCTGGAAGCCATCGAGCGCGAGCTTCTCGAACAGGGCGCGGTCGTCCCATTCCGGCGCGCCCCATTCCTGGTCGTGATAGGCGAGATAGAGCGGGTCGCCCCCCGGCCACGGGCAGCGAGCAAGGCCGTCGGCATGGGCGAGGACCCCGCGGGTGGGCGTTTGGGCGCTTTCAGCCATGCCGCTTCATAGCCGCCCGCTCCCGCGCCGTCAGCCCCCGCCGGCGCCGACCCGCCCGAGTCGTCAACGAAATTAACCCTTCTTAAAGACGCGAGTCGCGAGCCGCAGCGCGCCGCCGTAAAATGCTAACCAATGTT
Organism: Roseiarcus sp.; assembly: GCF_049514155.1. Classification (GTDB taxonomy): domain Bacteria; phylum Pseudomonadota; class Alphaproteobacteria; order Rhizobiales; family Beijerinckiaceae; genus Roseiarcus. The sequence goes on from NZ_JBEKVH010000112.1 coordinate 1,766, forward strand.
GCCGCCGCCCAAACTCTCGCTGGAAGAGCTCAGAGCCGCTGACGCGCGCCGCGCTGCGCTCGTCTATGTCAGCGAAGCCTTCGCCGAGGCGGTGCTCGACGGCATCGACGTCGATGCGTTCGCCGACGCCGCGCTCGGCGCGGTCTTCCGCGAACTCGTCGCCAATTACGGCGAGGAGCAGGTGGTCGCGCTCGCTGAGCGCCTGCCGGAGCGCATCCGCGCCGGCGAATTTTCGGCCCACTCGCAACAGTAGCCGCCGCGCCGCGGCTGGGCTAAGCCTCGCTCCGCCCCGTCGGAGCCGTCATGTCCCCGCCCCTGTTCGATCCGCGCGTCACCCCGGCGCGTCCCGACCTCGCCGCCGAATTCTTGCGCGGCAGGATCGAGGCGGCGCGTTTCGTCGCCGGCGAAGCGTTCCGCGTCGTCGCGCCGATCGCGCCGCTCAGGCGGGCGCCCGATCCCGAGGCGCCGCTCGACAGCGAGGCGCTCTACGGCGAAGCGGTCGTCGTCTACGAGGCGCGCGGCGACTGGCGCTGGGTCCAGCTCGCGCGCGACGGCTATGTCGGCTATCTGTCGGCGGCCGCGCTCGGGCCCGCTCGCGCGCCGACCCACAGGATCGCCGCGCTCAGAACCCACGCCTATCCCGCGCCGACGATCAAGCGCCCGCCGCGCTTGGCGCTGTCGCTCGGGGCGCTCGTCGACGTCGCGCGCTTCGACGGCGATTTCGCCGTCACCGCCGACGGCCTTTTTCTCTGCGCCAAGCATCTCGCGCCGATCGACGCGCGCGAGCCCGATTTCGTCGCCGTCGCCGAGCGTTTTCTCGAGACGCCCTATCTGTGGGGCGGACGCACCAGCGATGGCGTCGACTGCTCCGGCCTGGCGCAGACCGCGCTCACGGCGGCGGGAATCCCCGCGCCGCGCGACAGCGACATGCAGGAGGCCGCGCTCGGCCGGCCGCTGCCGCTTGGCGACGCGCTCGCGCATCTGCGGCGCGGCGACCTCGCATTCTGGAAGGGCCATGTCGGAATCATGCGCGACGGAGCGACGCTGCTGCACGCCAACGGATGGGCGATGAAAGTGATGAGCGAGCCGCTCGCCGAGGCCCGCGCCCGCATCGAGAAGAACGGCGGCGGCGCGGTCGCGTCGATCCGCCGCCTGTAGAGGCGCGCGAGCGCTTACTTCTTGCCGAGGCCGATCGCGCCGAAGCGGGTGTTGAAGCGCGACAGGCGGCCGCCGCGGTCGAGCAGCTGCTGCGACCCGCCGGTCCAGGCCGGATGGGTGTTGGGATCGATGTCGAGGTGGAGGGTCGCGCCCTCTTCGCCGTAGGTCGAGCGGGTCATGAACGTCTCGCCGTTTGTCATCACGACCTTGATCATGTGATAGTCGGGGTGCGTGTCGGCCTTCATCGATCCGTCCTTAGGCAAATAAAACAAGAGCCGGCCGGGTTGCGGCGGCTCCGTGAATTCGGCGCCTCTATAGTCCACGCGGCGGCGGCGCACAAGCGCCTGTGCGCCCCGCGCGGGGTTGATTTTAGCGCCCGGTGGTGAATTAAGCGATGGCGTCGACCATTCCGGAGGCCCGCGGACCGATGCCATCCCCTGCCGACGCGACGGCCAAGCCGTCCCGCGTCTCGTTGAGCGCGCTGAAGCCGCTGCTGCCCTACGCCCTCGCCCACCGCGGCCGGGTGGCCGGCGCGCTCGCCGCGCTGATCGTCGCCTCGGCCGCGACGCTGGTCGTGCCGGTCGCCGTGCGGCAGATGATCGACTACGGCTTTTCCGACGCCCATTCCGGCCTCATCCATCTCTATTTCATCGGCCTGATCGGCGTCGTCGCCGTGCTCGCGATCGCGTCGGGCGCCCGCTACTACCTGGTCATGACGCTCGGCGAGCGGGTCGTGGCCGACCTGCGCGGCGACGTCTTCGCCCATCTGACCCGCCTCGACCTCGCCTTCTTCGACGTCGAGAAGACCGGCGAGCTGATCTCCCGTCTGACCGCCGACACCACCCAGCTCAAGGCGACTTTCGGCTCGTCGGCGTCGATCGCGCTGCGCAATTTCTTCATGTTCATCGGCGCGGTGGCGATGATGGTCGTCACCTCGCCGAAACTCTCGGCTTACGTGCTGGCGGCGATCCCGATCATCGTCCTGCCGCTCTACGCCGCCGGACGGACGGTCACCGCGCGCTCGCGCCGCGCCCAGGACCGGCTCGCCGACGCCACCGCCTTCGCCGCCGAGAGCCTTTCGGCGGTGCGCGTCATGCAGGCCTTCGTCGCCGAGGCCTTCGCCGCCCAGCGCTTCCGCGCCGCCGCCGAGGAAGCCTTCGACGCAGCGCGGGCGATGACCCAATCGCGCGCCATCGTCACCATCGCCGCGATGTTCCTCGCCTTCGCCAGCGTGGTGGTGGTGCTGTGGCTCGGCGCCAACGACGTCGTCGCCGGCCGCATGACCGGCGGCGAGCTGTCGCAGTTCCTGCTCTACGCCGTGCTCGGCGCCGGCGCGCTCGGCCAATTGTCGGAAGTGTGGAACGAGGTCTCGCAGGCCGCCGGCGCGGCGGCGCGCATCGGCGAACTGATCGCCGTCGAGCCGCGCATCGTCGCGCCGAGCGATCCCGCGCCCCTGCCCTCGCCGGCGCTCGGCGCGATCGCCTTCGACAACGTCGGCTTCGCCTATCCCGGCCGACCGCAGGATCCGGTGTTCCGAAGCTTGAGCCTCCGCGTCGCGCCGGGCGAAGTGGTGGCGATCGTCGGCCCGTCCGGCGCCGGCAAGTCGACGCTGTTCCAGCTCATCGAGCGCTTCTACGACCCGACCGAAGGCGCCGTCCTCATCGACGGCGTCGACGTCGCCAAGGCCGACCCGCAGGCGGTCAGGCGCGAGATCGCGCTGGTGCCGCAGGAGCCGTTCATCTTCGGCGCCAGCGTCGCCGACAACATCGCCTATGGCGCGCCCGGCGCGACGCGCGAAGCGGTGGTCGAAGCGGCGAAGCAGGCCGCCGCCGACGGCTTTATCGCGGCGCTGCCGCAAGGCTACGAAACGCCGCTGGGCGAGCGCGGCGTGACGCTGTCGGGCGGCGAGCGCCAGCGGCTGGCGATCGCGCGGGCGATTCTTCGCAACGCGCCGATCCTGCTGCTCGACGAGGCGACCTCGGCGCTCGACGCCGAGAACGAAACGCTGGTGCAGGACGCGCTGGAAGCGTTGATGAAGGGCCGCACGACGCTGGTCATCGCCCACCGCCTGGCGACGATCGTCAACGCCCAACGCATTCTGGTGATCGACAATGGCGGCATCGTCGAGGAAGGCAATCACGCCAGCCTGCTCGCCGCCGGCGGCCTCTACGCCCGCCTCGCCCGCCTCCAGTTCGAAACCGGCGCCGCCGCGCTGACCGGCGAGGTCAAGGCGGCGGAGTGAGGGGGGCGGGCTTCGCGCCCGACATGCTCATCCGACACGATGGGAACGAGGTTCGCTCGTTTCATTCCCGCCGTCATGGCCGGGCTTGATGTTCAGCCCGGAGACGTCATCGACTTGTGTCCGGAGCGATGGCCGACGCACCGTCCTTGCGTGGATTCGGACCTCTGCGCGCGCAGCAGCCTCGCGGCCGGCCCGGGGAGGCGCGGCCAATGCCTAGCTGTCTCGGGGCTGTCGGATTGGACGCCGGCCGGCGGGAACAGAATCGCTTCGGCGGAACGCGAGCCGCCCTCAGCGCCGAATTGAGTTTGGCGCGAGCCTTGCCGCGACGCGAGGGTCTGGTTGGCCATCCGGCCGGCGACCGGTTACCGTCGCGCGGCGTTTCGATTCAACGAGGTCGATCATGCTGGAGGCCCGCCCCGCCAAGCGCGACGCTACGAACCGCTTCAAGCGCGACGTGCGCTACGAAATCTACGCCGCGGGGGCGAAGGTCGGCGCGCTCGTCTACGACGCCAAGTCGGAGAGCGCGACGCTGGATGTGCGTGGGCAGGCGTTCAGCGCCGCGCGGGAGCACGCACGGCGACGCGAGGTTCCCTGGCAGTTCTTGTGGCGCAAGCTTTCCGGCGGGCAGAAGCCGCCGGCCAATCCGGTCCTGCTGAAAGACGCGAGCGGCGCCGTCCTCGCGCAGGCCGAGAGCAAGGAAGCGGCCGGCTGGCTCGTCGCGCGCGGCGATGAGGCGTTCGAATTGCGCCGGCGATCGCTCGTCTCCGGGCTCTACGATCTCTATCGCCAGGGGCAGAGCCAAGCTTTAGGCGCGGTCGGAGGGGGGTACTTGAGGGCCCCGCTCCAGGTCGACTTGCCGAACGAATTCGATGAGCTCTTTCAAGTCTTCGTCATCGCGCTGTACACGGACTCGAGGGTCATCGCGGCGAATGACGATTCCGGAGGAGGATCCAGTTAGAGCGTTCTGCTTTCACGTTGACGCGGCGGCGCCGCGCCCCTTCTCCCCGCTTGCGGGGAGAAGGGATCATTGCGTACGCCCAAATGCAGAATGCGCTAGCCGATGGATCGCGGTCAAAACCCGCCGATCACGTCCGTTCTCGAGAGCCGCCGCATGGGCCGGGACCGGCCGCGATGGGCGCGAAGCGGAAGTTGGCGGACTGGCGGTTTCCGGGCGGCAGGAAGCGAGAATGGACTTTCGATAGCCTGCCGTCGAACGGCGCCGTTCGACCCAACGCGGGCTTTTAGACCCAGCTCCGCGCGCGGGTGGCGGAAAACGACCGGAGCGGAGGACTGAAAGTCGAGATGGCGACCGGCGCCGGACGTGACTTCATGACCATTCCGGGACGCTCGGCACGCACAGCATTTCGGCCTCGGGCAGATCGAACCCGAATACTTCCTGCAGCAGGCGGCGCAGAGCCGTACGGTCCTCGAGCTGGCGGGAGGCGGTCTCTCCGTTGGCGCGGATCGTGACGTTGCGGTTCATGACCGTCACGCGGCCATCCGGCGTCATGGCGCGCAACATCAGCCGCTCGCGCATCGGCGAAGCGGGATGGGTGGAGAACCAGTGGTTGGCGACCTCGAAATCGACCCAGTTGTCCTCGTCGAGGCCGCAGAACCACGCATCGACTGTGCGTTCGCCGCTCTCGATCTTCAGCATGCGGCGACGGCCGTCGAAGACGATATGGTTTGCTTCGCCACGGTCCACAGCGGGCGCGCCGTCGAGCGGGATCGGAACGCGACAACCGAGGGCGCCGAGCCCCGGATCGGCGATAAAGCCGCCCTCGGGCAGGTCGACCGCCACGATCATGTGCCCGCGCGGCGCCTTGTCCGGCGCGAGCACGAGCGTCACGCGCGCAGTGCGCAAGGTCGTCTTGAACCCGAGCGCGCGCAGCGCGGCGTCGAACAGTGTCCCCTGCTCGAAGCAATAGCCGCCGCGCCGCCCGAGCACGATCTTTTGCTGCAGGCTTTCGACGTCGAGCCGGATCGGTCGGCCGAGCAGGACGTCGATGTTTTCGAAATGAATGGCGTTCATGTGCGCCGCGAGCAGGCCGGCGAGCGTGGCGTAGTCGGGCTCGAGCCGGCCGTCATAGCCGATGCGGGCGAGATAGGCGGGAAGGTCGAGGCCGGACATGGCGAGCACGCGACGGGGGCAAGTGCGGGAAGAACCGACATGCGCCGGATTCTTTCTCAACTTCGACGGATGATGCGGGAAACTGGGCTTTCCGGCAAGGCCAAGGATGGCCGGCCGCGTCGACGGCGCAAACGTCCGCTGACCGCCAATCGGCGTCGAAAGCGCGGACCGAGAAGGCGCTGCTCGCCGTCGACGCGGCGATCGAGCGCGGCTGCGGCCGCTATCCGCGAGGCGGTGGCGCTCAAGCCGAAAGGCCATGCGTTTGGGTCGAGCGAGGCGAGGGCGCCGCGCGGCGCCGCTCGGTCGATCAGCGTCACCGGCGGATAGGCGCTGGAGAATGCGCAAGACAATTGGATCCCGGCAGTGAACGCGACCCCTCTGATGGCGGTCGGGGAAGCGCTTGAGCGTGTGCTCGCTTCCGTCGCCGCGCCGACCGAGCGCGAGGCGGTTGCGCTCGCCGAGGCCTACGGCCGGACGCTGGCGAGCGACGTCGTCTCACGCCGGATTCAGCCGCCGTTCGCCAATTCGGCGATGGACGGCTACGCGCTCAGGGCGGCGGACGCGGCGCGCACGCCGGCGCGGCTGACAGTAGTCGGCGAATCCGCGGCAGGCAGGCCGTTCGGCAGACGGCTCGGGCCGGGCGAGGCCGCGCGCATCTTCACCGGCGCGCCGTTGCCGGAAGGCGCGGATGCGGTGGCGATGCAGGAGACCACGAGGCGTGAAGGCGCAACGGTTATCCTCGAGGCGCCGGTCGCGCTGGGCGATCACGTCCGCGCGCCGGGCGGCGATTTCGACGCTGGCGAGATTGTGTTGCGCGCCGGCCGCCGGTTGTCGGCCCGCGACGTCGCGCTCGCCGCCGCCGCAGACCATCCGACGCTTGTCGTTCATCGCTGCCCGCGCGTCGCCATCCTCGCCAGCGGCGACGAACTGGTCGCTCCCGGCGCGGCGCTCGGTCCGGCGCAGATCGTTTCCTCCAACACGTTCGCCGTCGCCGGCATCGTTGTCGCGGCGGGCGGCGCGCCGATCGACCTCGGCATCGCCGCCGACGATTCGGAGGCCTTGGTCGAGAGTTTGTCGCAGGCGATCGCCCAGCGCGCCGACGTGCTGGTGACGCTGGGGGGCGCCTCGGTCGGCGACCGCGACTTGACGCAGCAGGCGCTCGTCGACGCCGGCATGGAATTGGGCTTCTGGCGCGTCGGCATGCGGCCCGGCAAGCCGTTGATCCACGGCCGGCTCGGCGCGACGATCGTGCTCGGCTTGCCGGGGAACCCAACCTCGTCGACCCTTTGCGCGGTGCTATTCCTACAGCCGCTGATCCGGGCGCTGCTCGGCGATCCCGACGCGGGCGCCGATCCGAGCGAGCCGGCGCGGCTCGCACTAGCGCTGCCGGCGAACGGCCCGCGCAGAGATTACATGCGGGCGACGCTGGCGCGAGACGCTAGCGGCCTAGACTTGGCGACGCCGATCGCGAACCAGGACGCCTCGCTGGTCCAGGCATTCGCCCGCGCCGACGCGTTGCTGGTGCGGGAGCCGAATGCGCTGGGCGCCGCTGCGGGCGAAATGTGCCGGATCATTCGTCTCGCGCCCCTCGGGGCGTAAGACGCGGCAATCTCGGTCGCCTTCGCTTTCCGCAAAATGATATGAGTGCTCGTTTCCTTTTCCGAGAGGCGCGCGACTTCGGCGCACGCTTGCGAACACCGCAGGTTGCCATCATCTGGCCGGCAGCTGGCTGTACCGGCGTCACTTTGACGCCATGGACTACACTGGGCTCAGTCGGATCAAATTTGGCGCCCCCTCCAACGTCGAAGGCCGCCACCGACGCCATGTCTGCTTTCGAGAACCGCCGCCTTGGCCGGGATCGGCGGCAATGGGCGCGAAGCGGCCATCTGCGCTGCGCGTTAAGGGCGTCTGGTTTCGCCGCCGGCCGCCGTCGAACCAAGCCAGCACCAGGGGCGATTGCGGCGCGCTGCTCGATTCTGAAATTCCTGCACACACGAATCAATATCTTTCTGTAAATCGGGATTTCGCCTATACTCTTCGCGTCCCTCCCCCAACAACAGCGGATCGCGGAGCAGCCCTATGTCGGACGAAAGCGGCAACCTCTCAAAGCGCCAGCGCCAGCGCGCGGCGACGCGCGGGCGGCGGGTCGCGACGGCCGAGCGGCGGCGGACGGTCTTCGAGCTGGTCGTCAGCGGCCATTCCTATGAGGCGATCGCCCGCGAGACCGGCCTCAGCCCCTCGGCGCTGCGCCGCGACGTCGGCAAGGCGATCGCGGCGCGCGCGATCGAGGCGCCAGAGCGCTACGTCCATTTGCAAGTGGCGCGGATCGAGAAGGCGCTGCTCGCCGCCGACGCGGCGATCGAGCGCGGCGACGTCAGAGCGGTATCCCAATACCTCAAGGTGGTCGCCGCCCTCGACCGCTACCATGGCCTGGCGACCGCGCTGACGCCGCCCGAACCAGCCTCCGCGCCCGCTCAGCCGCGCCTCTCCGCCGCCGCCCCGCCGCTGGCGCTGACCCACGCCGCCCCGCCGTCCGAGCCCGACGCGGCGGACGCGACGGCGATCGTCGAGCGCGCGCAAAATGGCGCCTAACGCGTTGAAAAACCTGCTGCGCGCAACCGACTTGTCGCGGCCCTGATGAGGCAAGCTGCGGGGGCTCTGGGCAGTAGGCAGTGGGCAGTCGGCAGTAGGAAGTGGCAGGACTCCTTCACGACCGCCTACTGCCTACTCCCTACTGCCCCCGCCAAACAGCGCCCTGAACCGGCGCGCGGCGGCCTCGGGATCGGCGGCGGCGACGATCGCCGAGACGACGGCCAATCCGTTGGCGCCCGCCGCCAAGGCCGGCGCGCCATTGTCGGGCGTCAACCCGCCGATGGCGACGATCGGCTTCCGGGTCAGCCCGCGAATCCGCCGCAGGCCGTCGATTCCGAGCGGCGGCGCAGCGTCGCTCTTGGTGGCTTGCGCATAGATCGGCCCGACGCCGAGATAATCCGCGGCCTCGGCGTCGGCGCGCAGCGCCTGGTCGAGCGCGGTGATCGACAGGCCGATGAACTTGCCCGGCCCCAGCAGCCGGCGCGCTTCCTCGACCGGCATGTCGTCCTGGCCGACATGCAGGCCGTCGGCGTCGACCGCGAGCGCGACGTCGAGGCGATCGTTGATCGCCAACGGCACGCCGAGCGGCGCCAGCGCCGCCTTCAGCGCCCGCGCCTCATCGACGAAGGCGCGCGTCGTCGCCTCCTTTTCCCTCAGCTGCACCATCGTCGCGCCGCCGCGCGCCGCCGCCAGCGCGATCGCGACGACGCTGCGCCCCGCCGCCAGCCCGCGGTCGGTGACCAGGCACAGGCGCAGGCTGGCGACGTCGAACGCCATTTCAGCGCGCCCGCAATCGCGTCGCGACGTCCGAGGCCGAGACGGAATCGAGCGCGTCGATGAAGGCGACGCGGAAGCTGCCGGGACGGAGCGCCGTTTCGGCGGCCTTTTCGCCGGCGACGCCGTAGACGCCGATCGCCGCGACCGTCGCCATGAACGCATCGGGCGCGCCGGCGGCGAAGGCGGCGGCGATCGCCGACAGCGCGCAGCCGAGCGCGGTGACCTTCGCCATCAGCGGCGAGCCGTTGGCGATCTCGACCGTGCGCTCGCCGTCGGTGACGAGATCGACCGCGCCGGTGGCGGCGACGATGCAGTTCTGGCGGCGGGCGAGCGCGACCGCCGAAGCGCGGGCGGCTTCCGTTCCATGCGCGCTGTCGACGCCCTTCGGCGCGGCGGCTTCGTCATGCAGCCCGGCGATGCGCGCGCAGGCCATGATCTCCGAGGCGTTGCCGCGCACGATCGTCGGCTTGAGCGCCAGCAGGCGGCGGGTCGTCTCGTCGCGGAAGCGCGTCGCGCCGACGCCGACCGGATCGAGGACCCACGGCCGCCCGTTCTTCGCCGCGACCCGCGCCGCCGCCTCCATGCCGACGACCCAGTCGGTCGACAGCGTGCCGATGTTGACGACCAGCGCATTGGCGATCGCGCCGAAGTCCTCGGCCTCCTCCGGCGCGTGGATCATCGCCGGGGAGGCCCCGATCGCCAGCAGCGCATTGGCGGCGACGTCCATCGAAACGTAATTGGTGATCGCTTGGACCAGCGGCCGCTGGGCGCGCAGCGCGGTCAGGCGACGTGCGGCATCGGCGGCGAGCGCGACGGGGGCGGGATATTGTGGGCTCATGGCGATCGGCTCCAGGGCGGCGGCGCGCCGCGGCCGCATCCCTAAACCCGCGGCGGCGGCGAAGTCGAGCCCGGCGACGCCCTGCCCCTCACTGCAGCCATTTCGCCTCGAGCGCCGCCAGCGCGCCGGTCGCCTCGCCGATGTGCAGCCATTGGTCGACGAACGCCTTCAGCGCGACGTCGCGCGGCAGCAGATAGGCCTTCTCGCTGAAGTCGAACGGCGCGTCGGGATGGATCGCGCACAAGACGCCCGGGTGCAGCTTCTGCTGATAGAGCGTCTCGGTCGCGTCGGTGATCATCAGATCGGCCTCGCCCTTCGCCAGCTTGTCGAAGATCGAGAGATTGTCGTTCGACACTTCGATATGCGCGGCCTTGAGATGGGCGCGGTCGAACTTCTCGTTGGTCCCGCCGGGATTGACGATCACGGTGACCTCCGGCCGGTCGATCGCCGCGAGATCGGGGAATTTGTCCTTGTCGGCGCAGCGGGCGATCGGCGTCTTGCCGTCGCGCAAGTACGGCGCGGAGAAGAACGCCGTCTTCTGCCGCTCGAGCGTCACCGATACCCCGCCCATCGCGATGTCGAAGTCGCCGGCGGCGAGATCGTGCGTCAGGTCCGCCCAGCGGGTCGGGACGAACTCGACCTTGACTCCCAGCGCCGCGCCGAGCCCCTCTGCCGCGTCGACGTCGAGCCCCGCGTAGGCGCCGCCCTCGCCACGCACGGTGAACGGCGGGTAATCGCCGGTCGTGCCGACTTTGAGCACGCCACGCGCGAGAATGTCGTCGAGCCGGCTTTGCGCCGAGGCCGGGGCGGCGAAGGCAATGAGTGTCGTCAGGAGCAGGACGACGAGCGAGACGGAGCGGAAGCACGGCGGCATCGGCGAAGGGTGACGCGCTGGCGGCGCCGGCGCGCCATCCTCGCGCACGCCCTTTGCGCGCGCCACCGAGACGAAGACGTTCAAATCGCCGAGACCGACCTTCATTGTTCGCGCTTCCATATGGTCTGCCTGGATTGTGCCAGATTGTCGCGAGAGCGGACAATCCCTAGCTTAGCGCCATCAGCAGAGGAGACGGATCATGTCCAGCATCGACAAGGCCGGCGCGTTCAAGCTCGGCCACCGCATGGTCAAACGGCTCGGCTACGGCGCCATGCAGCTCGCGGGACCCGGCGTTTTCGGCCCACCGAAGGATCGCGACGCCGCTGTGGCCGTGCTGCGCGAGGCGGTCGCGCGAGGCGTCAACCACATCGACACCAGCGATTTCTACGGCCCGCATGTCACCAATCAGCTCATCCGCGAAGCGTTGCATCCCTATCGCGACGACATCGTCATCGTCACCAAGATCGGCGCTCGGCGCGGCGCGGACGCTTCCTGGCTCTCGGCGACTTCTCGCCAGGAGCTGACGCAAGCCGCACACGACAACCTGCGCAACCTCGGCTGAGCAACGTTACGCCGACCCAGCTCGCCGAGGGACGCAAGATCTGCGACATCGTCTGCGTGCAAAACCTGTACAATATCGCGCAGCGGGCCGACGACGCGCTGATCGACCAACTCGCGCGCGACGGCATCGCCTATGTGCCGTTTTTCCCGCTCGGCGGTTTTACGCCGCTGCAGTCGTCAGTCCTGTCCGACGTCGCGCGGCGTCTTGGCGCGACGCCGATGCAGGTCGCGCTCGTCTGGCTGTTGGCCCGCGCGCCGAACATCCTGCTGATCCCCGGCACCTCGTCGCTTAACCATCTGCGCGAGAATCTCGCTGCGGTCGATATCGCGCTGCCTGACGAAGCTCGCGCGGCGCTCGACGCCGTGGCGCCTGCGGCAGCCGCCTGACGGCGCCGCCTCTCTCCGCAAAGCCTGTCACAAGAAGGGCGTCCTTTCGGACGCCCTTTGTCGGAGAGGGTTCGAGGTTGAGGGCTCGTCCGATCTGCGCCGCGTCAGGGTGGGCGCGGCGGACCCGC
>NZ_JBEKVH010000113.1:0-12889 GCF_049514155.1 Roseiarcus sp.
ATGCAGTTCAACCGCAATTACGACGGCGTCAGCGGCGCGCTGAAGGCGGTCGACGTCGGCGGCAAACCTTACCGCGAAGCCTTCGTCTGCAAGCCGCAGGATTGCGGCGACCGCAAGTTCGAGGTCATGTTCGACGCCGACGCGACCCATGCCTATGGCGCGCTCGGCGGCCGCAACGACCCGCCCGCCTTTTACGGCGCGCCGCCGCCCGAGGTGCAGGACGCACTGGCCAAGGGATTCCAGGGATAGGCGCTAGCCCGGCAGCGCGTCGCGATAGACGCGCGCCTCGCCTTCAGCGTCGACGATTCGCCAGCTTCCGTCGTCGGACTCGGCCGCGTAGCTCGGCCCGATCGGCGTCTTGCCGTGCGCGTCGGGCCGATCGAGCACGTAGGTCGGCGTGGCGAGTCCCGACAGGCGCTGACGCAATTCGCGCATCAGCGCCTGACCGCGGGCGACGGAAACGCGGAAGTGCGCCGTGCCCGGCGCGAGATCAGGGTGGTGCAGGTAATAGGGCTTCACCCGCGCCTCGACGAAGGCGCGCATCAGCGCTTCCAACGTGTCGGCGTCGTCGTTGACGCCCTTCAGCAGCACGCTCTGGCTGACCAGAGTCGCGCCGGCGTCAATCAACCGCCGGCAGGCGGCGCGCGCTTCGTCCGTCAGCTCGCGCGGATGGTTGGCGTGCAGCGCGACGTACACCGTCTTGCCGTGGCCGTGGCACAGCGCACGGGCCATCGCCTTGGTCGCGCGCTCCGGCGCCGCGACCGGCAGGCGGGTGTGCCAGCGCAGCACCTTGAGATGCGGGATCGCCGCCAACGCCTGGGTCGTCTCGGCGAGACGGCGCGGCGACAGGACGAGCGGATCGCCGCCGGTCAGCACCGCCTCCCAGATCTGCGGACGCGCCCGCACATAGGCGAGCGCGGCGGCGAATTCCTCCGCGCTCAGCGCTTGCGCGCCGGGGCCGATCATTTCGCGGCGGAAGCAGAAGCGGCAATAGACCGCGCAGACCGCTGCGAGCTTGATCAACACGCGGTCGCGATAGCGGTGGACCAGTCCATGAAGCGGGCTTCTCAGCGCGTCGCCAATCGGGTCGACGACCTCGGCTGGGTGGCGGATGAGTTCGCGCGCGTCGGGCAGGTACTGGCGGGCGATCGGATCGTCGGATTCGCCTGGCGCGATCAGACGCGCCACAGCCGGCGTCAGCGCGATCGCGTAGCGCGCCGCGACCGCGGCCGCCTCGTTGCGGCGTTCGGGCGCGATCAGCCCGGCGGCGACCAGATCTTCGGCGGTCTTCAAGGCGCGATGGGGCCGGCGGGCGTTCATCGCGGCTGTTTAGGCGCGCGCGCCGCCGAAGGAAAGCGGCGTCGAAACGCGCCGCCCGGATCTCACGTCGCGACGCCCCGCTCGCCGCCCTTAACCGACCCTTCAAGGCTTCCTGGCGCGCCTGCTTCTTGGTCGATCCGCGTCGCCAATCGCGCCTCGAGCGCCGCGCAGCGCGCCGTCGCGGCGCGCAACGCGGCCTCGCTTTCAGCGAACGCCCGGCCCTGCTCGGCGAGTCGATCGCGGTCTTCGAGCGCGGCGGCGTGGCGGGCGGCGAGGTCGCGATGCGCCTCCTCGAGGGCGGCGAGTTTCGCGGTCGTCTCTTCCAGCCGGCCGTTGCAGGCCTCGAACTCGAGCACGAGCTCCGATACCGGCGACAGGAAGCTCTGAAACAGGCCTCTGAGCCGCTCGAGGTGATCGAGCGAGCGGCCGATGTCCTCGCATTGCGCCTTCAGCGCCGCGCTGCGGGCGCCGACTTGCGGCATGACGCTTTCGTGTCCAATCAGCCGCGCCTCCCGCGCGCCCTGTGGGCGGTCGCCCTGCTCGACCAACGCCACCACCTGATCCCAGAAGGTCCGCATGCCCCGCTCCCGCCTCGCGCGCCCCGCGCAAAGCCGTTGGGACGCCGGCCCTCCCCCGCCGCCGGACGCCCGACCACGCCCAGCTAATCTCTGCAACCTGTGCGTGTCAATTAGGAGTGGAACAATCCACCCGCGAATACGCCAAACCACGGGCGCACACCGGATTTTCGCCCCCACCGCACAGACGAGAGGATGTTTAAGAACGCCAGGGCGCGACTCCCGGCGATTGCGACGATTCGCGCTTCGCGCGTTGGTGCGGACGGCGGGGGTCGAACCCGCACGGCCAAGCGGCCGAAGGATTTTAAGTCCTTTGCGTCTACCAGTTCCGCCACGTCCGCCCGGAGGTGTTGTTTCACATCCGCGGCTGAAATTGAACCCGACGGCTCAGCCGACGGCGTCCTTGGCGATCGGCGGCTGGAAGGCGAGACCCATATCCCAGGGGAAGTAGATCCAGGTGTCCTGCGACACTTCGGTGATGAAGGTGTCGACCAGCGGCCGGCCGAGCGGCTTGGCGTAGACGGTGGCGAAATGGGCCTTCGGCAGCATTTCGCGCACGACCTTGGCGGTTGCGCCGGTGTCGACGAGATCGTCGAGCAGCAGGACGCGCGCGCCGCCTGACTTGGCGACGTCGGCGCCGATCGACTTGAGCACTTTGACGCCGCCCTGGTCCTTGTAATTGTGGTAGGAGGCGACGCACACCGTCTCGATCACCCTGAGTTCGAGTTCGCGCGCCACGATCGCCGCCGGGACCAGGCCGCCGCGCGTCACCGCCACGATCGCCTCGAACGGGCCCGCCGCCGACAGGCGCCAGGCGAGCGCGCGCGCGTCGCGGTGGAATTGGTCCCACGAGACCGGAAATGCCTTTTCGCGACCGTCAGCCATGGCGTTTGTCCTCATTCCGCTTGCCGCGCCCTGATTAGCAAGCGGCGCGCCGGCGCGCGAGGCGCGGAGGCCGCCGTCAACAGCTTTGCCGCCCCGCCCCGCCCTCAGACCGACCTGACGGAAGCGCGGATCTCGGCCAGCATCGCCTCGACCGCCGCCTGCGTCGCCGCGACCTTGGCCGGATCGCGGCCGCGCACGACGATCTGGTTGCGGAACGAGCCGTCGGCGTAGGAGGGATAGGAGCCGATGATCGTTTCGCCATGGGCCGCGGCGATGGCGCCGAGCGCTTCGGCGTAGCGCCCCTCCGGAATCGCGCCGGCGTCGATCGTCTGGACGGTCATCTTCGTCCCCGTCTCGATCGTCTTGGCCGCCGTATCCAGCATCGCCTGCATCACCGCCGGCACGCCGGCCATGACGATGACGTTGCCGATGCGAAAGCCCGGCGGCGGCGAAACCGGATTGTCGACCAGCTCCGCCCCGACCGGCATGCGCGCCATGCGGCGGCGCGCGGCGTTGAGTTCCTCGGTCTTATAGCGCGCCCGCATCAGCGCGAGCGCGCGCGGGTCCTCGTCGATCGGCGCGCCGAACGCCTTGGCGACCGCGTCGGCGGTAATGTCGTCATGGGTCGGACCGATGCCGCCGGTGGTGAAGACGTAGTCGTAGCGCACGCGCAGCGCGTTGAGCGCCGCGACGATCTCCGCCTCGACGTCGGGGACGACGCGCGCCTCGCGCAGATCGACGCCGGCGTTGGCGAGGTATTCGGCGATATAGCCGATGTTGCGGTCCTTGGTGCGGCCGGACAGGATCTCGTCGCCGATGACGAGAACGGCCGCGGTGACGATCTTCTCGCTCATGCTGGCGTCTCCTCATCCGCAAGCTCGTAGGCGACGTTCTCTCCGGTGCGCAGGATTTCGCGGTAGCCGAGCCCGCGCAGCCGCTGCTCGAGCTGCGCCCCGACTCTGAGCAACGCGAACTCCATGACGATGAGCCGCGGCCACAGAGCGCGCGGCGCAGCACTCAGAAACGGATCGAGCACCAGATCCTCCGCGCCTTCGACGTCGAGTTTGATCGCATCGATCTTCGCGTAGCCTTCTTCGCGCGCCAAGGTCAGCAGCGTCTTCGCGCGCACCGGGATCTGCTCGACGCGCGCCTCGGCGCTGACGATCCGGACCGAAGACTCGCCCTGATTGTGGGTGTTGACGAACAGCGTCACCTCGCCGTCGACGTCGGCCAAGGCGCAAGACACCGCTTTGACGTTGGCGAAGCCGCTCTGGCCGATGTTGTAGGCGAGCCGCTCGAACAAGGCCGGCAACGGCTCGACGGCGAGGATGCGCGCGCGGGGGCCGCCGATCGCGGCGATCGCCAACGCGTAGCCGCCGACGCTGGCGCCGACATCGAGAAAGACGAAGTCGCCCTTCAGCCGCTCGGCGAGAAACGCCCGCTCGCGCGGATCGAAATATTGCGGCGTGAACAACAGCCGCTTCTCGGCGTTGTTGTTGTGAGGGTAGAGGCGCATGCGCGCGCCGAGCGAGACGACGTCGACCGGCCGGCCGCGCAGGCCCCGCATCGCCAGGCCGCGCACCAGGAAGGCGATGCGCTTGCCCAGCCAGCTCGTCGAGCACCGGCGCGTCGCGGCAAGCGTCAGCTTGAGCAGTCCCGACGGCGCATAGGCGCCGAAGGGCGCGGATTCGACGAGATTGTCCCGGGACATCGACGCTCGCTTCAGCACGACGCCGGCGGTCTAGCACGGGCGGCGCGGCGCCCGCCAGCCTCGCGCCAAAATCAGCCCGGCGAGCGCCGAGCCCGCCTCCGCCGCGGCTTGTATTGCCTTGTGACGAAGGCGTATTAGATGAACGACAGTCTGGGGCGCGTCGCCCGCCCCCCTGCCGAGGATCGTTCATGACCTTCATCGATTCCGCTCAGTCGCACAGCCGACGCAGCGGCCACATCAAGCTGCATGGCCCGGAGGGCTTCGCCGGCATGGGCAAGGCTGGCCGCCTGACCGCCGAGGCGCTCGACCGGCTCGCCGAGCGGGTCAAACCCGGCGTGACGACCAACGCGCTCGACAGGTTCATCTACGAGTTCGCGCGCGACCACGGCGCCTATCCGGCCCCCCTGCTCTATCGCGGCTTCCGCAAGTCGATCTGCACCTCGATCAACCACGTCGTCTGCCACGGCATCCCGGACGACAAGCCGCTGCGCGACGGCGACATCCTCAATATCGACGTGACGCTGATCGTCGACGGCTGGCACGGCGACGCGAGCCGCATGTACGTGGCGGGCGAGGCGCCGCGCCGCGCGATGCGGCTGATCGACGTCACCTACGAGTGCCTGCGGCGCGGCATCGCCGCGGTCAAGCCGGGAGCGACGGTCGGCGACATCGGCTATGCGATCCAGAGCTACGCCGAGAGCGAGCGCTGCTCGGTGGTGCGCGACTTCTGCGGCCATGGCCTCGGCCAGTTGTTCCACGACGAGCCGAACATCCTGCACGTCGGCAAGCGCGGCGAAGGCGCGCCGTTGCGCCCGGGCATGTTCTTCACCATCGAGCCGATGATCAACATCGGCGGCTTCGGGGTGAAGGTTCTCGCCGACGGCTGGACGGCGGTGACGCGCGACCGCTCGCTGTCGGCGCAATTCGAGCACACGATCGGCGTGACCGAGACGGGAGCGGAAATCTTCACCGCCTCGCCGGCCGGCCTTGAGCATCCGCCTTACGCGCGATGAACGGGCGACCGGCCACCGACGGGCCTGCCCACTACCACGGCCACCGCGCGCGTCTGCGCGAGCGCCTGTTGCAGGCGGGGTCCGAAGCGGTCGCCGACTACGAGCTCATCGAGCTGGTGCTGTTTCGCGCCATCCCGCGCCGCGACGTCAAACCGCTCGCCAAGACGCTGATCGCTCGCTTCGGCTCCTTCGCCGAAGCGATCGCCGCCGAGCCGGCGCGGCTCGCCGAGGTCGAGGGCATGAGCCAGGGCGCCATCGCCGAATTCAAGATCGTCGAGGCGGGCGCGAAGCGCTTCGCCAAGGGCGTCGCGCGCAAGCGGCTGCCGGTCGGCTCGTTCAGCGCCGTCATCGACTATTGCCGCACGGCCATGGCGTTCGACGCGCGCGAGGAGTTCCGCGTGCTGTTTCTCGATCGCAAGAACGGACTGATCGCCGACGAGAGTCAGGGCGTCGGCACGGTCGACCAGACTCCGGTCTATCCGCGCGAAGTCGTGCGCCGCGCCCTTGAATTGTCGGCGACTGCGGTCATCCTCGTTCACAATCACCCGTCCGGCGACCCGACGCCGTCGACCCAGGACGTCAAGATGACGCTCGACATCATCGCCGTCGCCCAGCCGCTTGGCGTGGCCGTCCACGATCACATCATCGTCGGCCGCGACGGCCACGCGAGCTTGAAGGGCCTGCGGCTGATCTGACGGACGCGAGCGGCGTTCAGTGCAGCGCGAACTGCGCCCTGACCGTACGGATCTCGGCCGGGCCCACCAGCCGGACACGGGCGACGCGGACCGAATGAAGCGGACCGTCGAGCGACATGTTCCAGAAATCGAGGAACTTGTGCAGCGCCGGGAATTCCGGCGCCAAGTCGTAGTCCTGCCAAACGTAAGTCTGCAACAGCGACAGGTGATCGGGCAGCCGATAGAGAATTTCGGCGGTGGTCAGGCAGAACCCCTGCAGCTGGCGAACGAAGTCCTCGGAAACGCGTGACGCCATAGCGCGGCCCTCCGGGCTGCGGCGGAGCGACTCGACCGTGGCTGCGGCTCGCGCGTCCGCCGATTCCTCATTGCGCACGCGAAAGCTTAACCGAGGCTTTCGCATCGCGCTTTCGGAAGCGCAAGTTCCATGCCGGAATCGCCGCCGCTGATGCGGCGTCGAAAGGCGCGAATTGCCTACGAAAGCGGCGCCAAACGATCCAATTTTGGTCGCCGCCGCGGCGACGCGCGCCCCCGCAGGCAGCCTGTCCGCGACGCCGCGGCGGCGGAACGCTCGCCGGAACGGCGCGCTTTCCGCGGCAGCGGCCGAGTGAACCTCATCGCCGACGGCGAAAATTCACGCCTTGGCCGACGTCCACGCTTCGCCGATCCGCTCCGATAGCCTCGCCGACGCCCGTTCGCCGGCGCGGCGCAAGTTCGTTCGAAAAGTCCCGACTCGCCTCGCCGATTCTTGTTCGGGCCGGCCGGGGACAACGCCATTTTCGTTGGAAATTGCGCCTCTCCGCCGCACTGACCCGCAGCGAACGGCGCCGCAACGGCCGAAGGCGCCGACGGCCGCGAGGGCGGCGGCGGCCCTCAAAGGGGTTGAGGATCAAAACAAATCCGGCGATTGCCGCGCGCGCGCGCGCCCGCTAATGTCGTCGGGGGGAACTGTTGCGCGCGGCGGCGCGCAACCCAGGGCGACGGGCGGCCAACCACCACTGGTCGGACGGTGAGCAATGGCGCGGTTCCTGCATCGATAAGGTGAACTTCAGGGGGCGCGTCGCAGTATGGACAATTTCCTGCAGCAGCTCATCAACGGGCTGACGCTCGGATCGATTTACGGCCTGATCGCCATCGGCTACACGATGGTCTACGGCATCATCGGCATGATCAATTTCGCCCACGGCGACGTGTTCATGCTCTCCGCCTTCATCGCGCTCCTCATCTTCCTGGTCCTGTCGCAGGTTGTCGGCGTCGCCTCGCTGCCGGTCGCCTTCGTCATCGTGCTGATCGGCGGCATGGTGCTGACCTCGGTGTGGAACTGGACGATCGAACGAATCGCCTACCGCCCGCTGCGCGGTTCGTTTCGTCTCGCGCCGCTGATCTCGGCGATCGGCATGTCGACATTCCTGTCGAACTTCGTTCAGGTGGTCCAAGGCCCGCGCAACAAGCCGGTGCCGCCGATGTTCACCAACTTCATCAACGTCGGCGGCGCCAGCCATCAGATCGTGCTGCAATACCGCCAGATCGTCATCATGGTCGTCACCGGGATCCTGCTGGTCGGCTTCTGGTGGCTGGTGCAGAAGACGGCGCTGGGGCGGGCGCAACGCGCCTGCGAACAAGACAGCAAAATGGCCTCGCTGATGGGCATCGACGTCGACCGCACCATCTCCATCACCTTCGTCATCGGCGCGTCGCTCGCCGCGGTCGCCGGCACGCTTTACATGATGTATTACGGTGTGGTGAATTTCGCCGACGGCTTCCTTCCCGGCGTCAAGGCGTTCACCGCTGCGGTGCTCGGCGGCATCGGGTCGCTGCCCGGCGCGGTCCTCGGCGGGCTGACGATCGGCCTGATCGAAGTCTTCTGGGCAGCTTACTTCTCGTCCGACTACAAGGACGTCGCCGCGTTCTCGATCCTAGCGATCACCCTCATCTTCATGCCTTCGGGCCTGCTCGGCCGTCCTGAGATCGAGAAGGTTTGACGATGACCGCCGTCGCCATGACCACCGAGACCGTGGGCGTCTCTGCGCGCCTCAAAGATGCGGCGGCCGCGGCCGTCCTCGTCGTTTTGCTGTGCATGCCGATTGTGTTCCTGCACGCCGACGCCGACATGGACGGCGTGCTCCACCCGATCCCGCGGCCGTGGCCAGTGGCGATCCTCGCCTTCCTGGCGTTTTTCGGCCGCCTCGCGGCGTTGAATTTCGCCGAAGGTCGAAAACAGGAACGCGTCGTCAAATCGACCGAAGCGGTCGGCTGGCGCGCCACGATCGCCAAACGCCTGCCCGGGGTCGGCCTCGCCGCGCTGTTCCTCTATCCGCTGTTGTTGCTGCTGATCCTCGGCTCCGGCCGCTCGCTAAAATGGGTCGACAGCTACGGCATCCAGATCCTCATCTATGTGATGCTGGGCTGGGGCCTCAACATCGTGGTCGGGCTCGCCGGCCTGCTCGATCTCGGTTACGTCGCCTTCTATGCGGTCGGCGCCTATTCCTACGCGCTGCTGGCGACGACCTTTGGCCTTTCGTTCTGGATCTGCCTGCCGCTCGCCGGCGTTCTCGCGGCGCTGTGGGGCGTCATGCTCGGCTTTCCCGTGCTGCGTCTGCGCGGCGACTACTTGGCGATCGTCACCCTCGCCTTCGGCGAGATCATCCGCACCATTCTCGTCAACTGGGTCGCCTTCACCGGCGGCGGCGCCGGCATCGCCTCAATCCCGAAGATCACCTTCTTCGGCCTGCGCTTCGCCGACACGCCGAGCAGCTTCGACAAATTCTTCCACATGGATTACTCGCCGCTGCACGGCAAGATGTTCCTCTACTACGTGATCTTGTGCCTGGCGCTGATCACCAACCTGGTGTCGATCCGCCTACGCCGATTGCCGATCGGTCGCGCCTGGGAGGCGCTGCGCGAGGACGAGATCGCGTGTCGTTCGTTGGGGGTTAACACTACCAACACCAAACTCACCGCCTTCGCGCTCGGCGCCTTCTTCGCCGGACTCGCCGGCTCCTTCTTCGCTGTGCGGCAGGGCTTCATCAGCCCGGAGAGCTTCACCTTCAACGAATCGGCGACCATCCTCGCCATCGTCGTCCTCGGCGGCATGGGCTCGCAGATCGGCGTCGCCTTGGCCGCGGTGTTCCTGATCGGCGGCTTCGAGATGCTGCGCGAGCTCGACTTCCTGCGCGCGGTGATGTCGGATGGCACCGGCGTGATCGTGATCTGCGTTGGTGTATTCATCTTCGGCGTCGTGCGTCAGCGCCGCCTCGCCGCCCAGATCGCGCTGGCGTTGATCGTCGCGTTGCTGGCGCTGCGCGTCTTCCAGTTGCTTCCGCCCACGCTCGTCGCGCCGTTCGGTATGCCCGGCTTTGATCCGGCCCAGTATCGCGGCCTGCTGTTCGGCCTGGCGATGGTGGTGATGATGGTGGTCAGACCGCGCGGCTTCGTCTCGACCCGCTCGCCGTCGATCTTCCTCAAGGAGCGAAAAGCTGTGTCCGGCGATCTGGTCAAAGAGGGACACGGCTGATGCGGTGGCAGTCCAATCCCCTGCTGGTCGTCGAACATCTCACCATGCGCTTCGGCGGCCTGGTCGCCGTCAACGACCTCACGTTCCAAGTCGGCCGCGGCGACATCACCGCGCTGATCGGCCCCAACGGCGCGGGCAAGACGACGGTGTTCAATTGCGTCACCGGCTTCTACAAACCGACGGAAGGACGCTTGGCGCTTGCTCGTCTCGGCGCCGCCTCGGCGGCGCAGGTCGACGCGCTGACGCGATCGGCCAGAAAGCACGCGATCAGCGAAGGATCTGAAATCTTCCTGCTCGAGCGCATGCCGGGCAACGAGATCGCCTGGCGGGCGAAGGTCGCTCGCACTTTCCAGAACATCCGCCTCTTCCAAGGCATGACGGCGCTCGAGAACCTCATCGTCGCCCATCACAATTCGCTGATGCTGGCGAGCGGCTTCACGATCCTGGGGCTGTTCGGCGCGCCGAGCTACCGCGCCGCCGAGACCGCGGCGGTCGAGCGGGCCAAGTACTGGCTCGACAAGATCGGCCTGCTGGACCGCGCCGACGATCCGGCCGGCGAGCTGCCCTACGGCGCGCAGCGGCGACTCGAGATCGCCCGCGCGATGTGCACCGATCCGGTGCTGCTCTGTCTCGACGAGCCCGCCGCCGGCCTCAACCCGCGCGAGTCGCTCGAGCTGAACCAGCTGCTGCATTCGATCCGCGAGGAGCACAACACTTCGATCCTGCTGATCGAGCACGACATGTCGGTGGTCATGCAGATTTCCGACCACATCGTCGTGCTCGACTACGGCATCAAGATCGCCGACGGCACGCCGGAGGAGGTGCGCACCGATCCGAAGGTCATTGCCGCCTACCTCGGCGTCGCCGACGACGACGAACTCGCCAGCGCGGAAGCGGAGATCGGCGGATGAGCCAGGCCACTGTCAGCCATGACGCGCCGCGCGTCGGCCCTGCGCCTAAGACGCTGCTGTCGATCCGCGGCGTTGAGACCTTCTACGGCAAGATCCAGGCGCTCAGGGGCGTCGACATCGACGTCGGCGAAGGCGAGATCGTCACTCTGATCGGCGCCAACGGCGCCGGCAAGTCGACGATGATGATGACCATCTTCGGCAAACCTCGTGCGCGGCGCGGCTCGATCATCTTCGACGGCCAGGACATCACCAACATGCCGACGCACAAGATCGCGCGCATGTCGATCGCCCAGTCGCCCGAAGGCCGCCGCATCTTTCCGCGCATGACGGTGTTCGAGAACCTGCAGATGGGCGCCTCGGTCGACAATTTCGCTCATTTCGAAGACGACCTTGAGCAGGTCTTCACCATGTTCCCGCGGCTCAAGGAACGCAGCCAACAACGCGGCGGCACCTTGTCCGGCGGCGAGCAGCAGATGCTGGCGATCGCGCGCGCGCTGATGGGTCGTCCGCGCCTGCTGCTGCTCGATGAGCCCTCGCTCGGCCTGGCGCCGCTGATCGTCAAACAGATCTTCAACGCCATCGCCGAACTCAACCGTGACCAGCGGATCACGGTGTTTCTGGTCGAGCAGAACGCGTTCCATGCGCTCAAGCTGGCGCATCGCGGCTACGTGATGGTCAACGGCGTGATCACTATGCAGGGCACCGGCCAGGAACTGTTGGCGCGGCCGGAAGTGCGCGCCGCTTATCTCGAGGGGGGCCATTGATGGCCGGCTTTCTGTGGGTCGACAGCGACTTCGGCCTCCTTGCATTCATCATCCTCAGCGCCCTCGGCGCCGCCGCCGCCTTCGCCACCGGACGGGCGCTGGCGAGCGGCTGGAGCCCGCGGTGGCGCATCGTTCCGGCGGCGGTCGCCCTCGCCGCCGCCGTGCAGTTCCTGCACTTCGCGTTGTTCCAGGAGGATCTGCTGTCGCTCCACTACTACCTCGTCACGTTGGCGCTGCTGCTGCTCGCGGCCTGGGTCGGTTATGCGAGGATGCGGGCTCGGCAGATGGCGACGCAATATTCCTGGGCCTTCGAACGGGTCGGCCTGATCTGGCGGGCGCGCTGACCTCGTTCGGCGCGGCGGGCGAGAAATCGCCCGAAAGCGCCTGGTGAGCAGGTGACACCCGCCGAAAAACACGCTTTGATCCTGCCTAAGGTGGGATCGTTTCCGCCTCGGGGGCGCTGTCTGCGCCCCAAACACAGGGAGCGTAGTATGAAGAAATACTGGTTGACGGGTCTCGTGCTCGCCGCCGGCCTGGGCATGGCCAGCGCGGCGGACGCGCAGATCAAGTTCGGCGTCGCCGGGCCGATCACCGGCCCGAACGCCTCGTTCGGCGCGCAGCTGACCAATGGCGTCGGTCAGGCGGTTGAGGACTTCAACAAGGCGGGCGGCATTCTCGGTCAGAAGATCGAGCTCGAGCAGGGCGACGACGTTTCCGATCCCAAGCAAGGCGTCTCGGTCGCCAACAAGTTCGTCGGCGACGGCGTCCACTTCGTCGTCGGCCACTTCAACTCCGGCGTGACCATCCCGGCTTCCGAAGTCTATGCCGACAACGACGTCCTCTTCGTCACCCCCTCGGCCACCAACCCCAAGGTCACCGATCGCAAGCTGTGGGACGCCTTCCGCACCTGCGGCCGCGACGACCAGCAGGGCAAGCTGTGGGCCGATCTCGCGCTCGGCGATCTCAAGGACAAGAAGATCGCCATCGTCCACGACAAGACCCCCTACGGCCAGGGCCTCGCCGACGCCGCGCGCGGCTTCATGAACGCCGGCGGCAAGAAAGAAGTCCTCTACGAAGGCGTCAACGTCGGCGAGAAGGACTATTCGGCGATCGTCTCCAAGATCAAGGCCGCGGGCGCCGACTACCTGATGTGGGGCGGCCTGCACACCGAAGGCGGCCTGATCGTGCGTCAGATGCGCGACCAGGGCATGAAGACGATCATGATCTCCGGCGACGGCATCACCGACAACGAGTTCGCCTCGATCGGCGGCCCCGGCGTCGAAGGCACGCTGATGTCGTTCGGCCCCGAGCCGCGCGACAACCCGGCCGCCAAGGACGTCGTCGCCGAGTTCAAGGCCAAGGGCTACGATCCGGAAGGCTATACGCTCTACTCCTACGCCGCGATGCAGATCATCAAGCAGGCGATCGAGAAGGCCAACTCGACCGACCCGCACAAGGTCGCCGACGTCATGCACTCGGGCATGGCGTTCAAGACCGTGCTCGG
>NZ_JBEKVH010000114.1:0-12806 GCF_049514155.1 Roseiarcus sp.
GAAGGCGCTGGAGATCGCGATTCACGCCGACGACCTGCGCGCGCGCCTCGCCGCGCACGCGGAGCGATTTCGCAACGGACTGGAGAGGATCGGCTTTACCGTGCTGAAAGGCGAGACCCCTATCATCCCGGTAATGCTGGGCGACGCGCGCAAGGCGCAGGAGATGGCGGCGGCGCTGGACGAGCGCGGCGTCTATGTCGCCGGCTTCTTCTTTCCGGTCGTGCCGAAGGGCCGCGCACGGATACGAACGCAGATGTCGGCGGCGCTGACGGAGGCCGACGTCGACTTCGCGGTCGGGGCTTTCGCCGAGGCGGGCCGTGAACTGGGCATCGTTTGAGGAGCGGATTCGATGAGGGCGCTAGTAAAAGCGAAGGCGGAGCCGGGGCTCTGGCTCGAAGAGCGGCCGGTCCCGACCGTGGGCCCGTTCGACGCGCTGGTGAAGGTTCACAAGACCGGCATCTGCGGCACCGACATCCATATCTACAATTGGGACGAGTGGGCGCAGCGGACCGTGCCGGTGCCGATGGTGGTCGGCCATGAATATTCCGGCGTCATCGCCGACCTCGGCGCCAACGTAAAGGGCCTGACGATCGGCCAACGCGTCTCCGGCGAAGGCCATGTCACCGGCACGCACAGCCGCGCCGCGCGCGGCGGCCGCTTTCACATGGATCCGGAAACCCGGGGCATCGGCGTCAACATTCCCGGCGCGTTCGCCGAATATCTGGCGCTGCCGGCCTTCAACATCGTGCCGCTGCCCGACGACGTCGACGACGAACTCGGCGCGATCCTCGATCCGCTCGGCAACGCCGTCCACACCGCGCTGTCGTTCGATCTCGTCGGCGAGGACGTGCTGGTCACCGGCGCCGGGCCGATCGGCATCATGGCGGCGGCGGTGGCGCGCCACGTCGGCGCCCGCCATGTCGTCATCACCGACATCAATCCGCGCCGCCTCGCGCTCGCCGCCGAAGTCGCCGACGTCACGCCTGTCGACGTGTCGCGCCAGGACCTGCGCGCGGTCATGGGCGCGCTCAAGATGGCGGAGGGCTTCGACGTCGGCCTCGAAATGAGCGGCGCGCCGGCCGCCTTCGATCAGCTGTTCGATTCGGTCGTCACCGGCGGCCGCATCGCGCTGCTCGGCCTGCCGTCCAAACCGACCCTGGTCGACTGGAACAAGGTCATCTTCAAGCAGCTTGCCATCAAGGGGATCTATGGACGCGAGATGTTCGAGACCTGGCACAAGATGATCGCGATGCTGCAAAGCGGCCTCGACGTGCGCAAGGTCATCACCCATCGCCTGCCCGCCGCAGACTTCCTATCCGGCTTCGAGACGATGCGGCGCGGCGAGTGCGGCAAGATCGTGCTCAATTGGTCGAACGTCGGCGCCGCGGGCTAGCGCATGATGCGTTCAAGTCGAATCATCCCAATCGTCATCGCGAGCAAAGCGAAGCGATCCAGACTTGGGGACCGCGGCTGCGGCTTAGCCTGGATCGCTTCGCTGTCGCTCGCGATGACGGTCGGAACCGCATCGAGCTAAAGACAACTTGCTCTGGGAGGCAGGGGACTCGTGGCGGCGGTTCGGATTCGATCGCTGACGATCGGCGACGCCGCGGCGGCGGCGAGCCTCATCCGCGAAGCTTTCGCCGCGCAGAGCCACGCGACCGATCCGCCCTCCGGGGCGCTCGGCGAGACGACCGCGAGCGTCGCCGCCAAGCTGGCCGAGGGCGGCGGCGCCGGCGCGGAGATCGACGGCGCTTTGGTCGGCGTCGCGCTGTGGGCGGAGAAGGACGGCGCGCTCCATATCGGCCGCGTCTCGACGTTGCCGACCTGGCGCGGGCGGGGAATCGCGCGCGCTCTGCTGGCGGCGGGCGAAGCGGAAGCGCGCCGGCGCGGCCTTAAGCGGATGACGTTGCGCGTGCGGCTTGCGCTCGGCGAAAACCAGCGCCTGTTCGCCGGCTTCGGCTTCGCGCCAGCCGGGCAGGGCGCCCATCCCGGCTACCCAGAGCCGACGTTCCTGGTGATGGAGAAGCGGCTCGATGAATAGTGGCGCGGCCTTCCGCGGCCGCGGGCGCGGAGGCCCGCGCCACTGGCTTCTCAGTCCGCGTTTGTCCTCAGGAGGGCGGCGGAGGCCTGCGGCCCGCGCGCGTCGAGCGCGGCGTTGCGTTTGGGCGGCAGCGGCGCGTCGGTCGGGATCGGCTGCGCCGGCTCGAACACCTTGACCTGCGGCGGCTGCGCGTCGCTTCCGCCGAGGCCGAAGAACGATTTGACCCCGCCGCCGCTGAGGAAGCCGAACGGCGACGCGCCGGTCGCGTTGGCGGCGGTCTGGGCGGGAGCGGCGGCGGGCGGCGCGCTGGCCGCAACTGGCGTCGCGGCGGGCGCGGGCGCCTCGGCGGCGGTCGCAACTTTCACCACCGGAGGCAGCGGCTTGCCGGAATTGTCGAGCGTGATCACCGTCGGAGCGGCGGCGAGCGCCTCGGGCGCGCTCGGGTCGAGGTCCTGCCGGCCGGCGAAGGCGGCGTTCTGGCCGCCGTCCTGGTAGACGATCCTGACCGGCTTGACCCCCTGGGCGACCAGCGACGCCACTGCCGCGTCGTCGCCCGCTTCCTTGTCGGCGACCGCCGCTTCGACCTGATCGTCGCGCTGCAGGTTGGCCGGGCAGGGGGCGCTGGCGTCGATGTCGTGGTCGGCATGCGCGCCGAAGACGTAGTGCTTGCCGCACACGAGCACGTCCGGCTCGGTCTTGGTCACCTCGAAATGATCGGCGCCGCTCTTGATCTCCTTCCAGAACGCGATGTTGGGGTCGAGCCGGTGCTTGGCGAGGTTCTCGGCGGTCATCCGGAACGGGAACGACTGCATCTGGATCGTGCTTTGACCGCCGTTGAAGGCTTCGCGGGCGATTGCGTAGATCTCGGCGATCTGCGCGTCGGTCATCGAATAACATCCGGCCGACGAGCAGACGCCATGCACCATGATGTCGCCGCCGGTGCGCCCGTAGGCGCGGTCATAGGCGTTGGGATAGCCGACGTTGAACGACAGGTAATAGTGCGAGTTCGGATTCATCTGGCCGGGGGCGATGGTGTAGAAGCCCTCCGGGACCTGGTGATCGCCCTCGCGCACTTTCGGCCCGAGCTGGCCCGACCAGCGGCACATCGGATAGGTCTTGAGCAGCGCGTATTGGCCGTCGCTGTTCGCCTTCCAGATTTCGAACTCGGCTTCCTGCTTGTAGGTGCGGATCAGCATCGGCGCCGACGGGGTCGTGCCGATCTTGTCCATCAGCGCCACGGTCTCGTTGGGAATCGGACGTTGCGACCGCCCGGAATCCGCTTCGAGCGCGTCCTCGCATCCCGCTGCGAGCGCGCCTGCCGCCACGGCGAGGCCGATCGCGAACAACCGCGTCCGCCAATCGTACAATTGATCATTCCTCTCAGGCTGTTACGGCTTAGCCGACCAGAGGCCGAAAGTCCATCGGCGCGATTAGGCCCGCGTAACCTTGCCAAGCCCTTAACCGTCGCGGCGCGGCGGCGCCGGCGCGCGGAGCGGGCGTTTAGAGCTTGCGGCCCATGGCGAGAAACTTCTGCGCCCGCGCGTCGCGCAAGGCTTCGCGCGACATGTTGCTGAGCTGATCGAGGGCGGCGGCGACGGCGCGCCCCGTCGCCTCGACCGCCGCCTGCGGATCGCGATGGGCGCCGCCGATGGGCTCCGGCACGATCGCGTCGATGATGCCGAACTTCAGCAGGTCCTGGGCGGTGATCTTCATGCTGGTCGCCGCGTCCTGGGCGCGCGAGGAATCGCGCCACAGGATCGAGGCGGCCGCTTCGGGCGAGGCGACGGTGTAGATCGCGTGCTCGAGCATGAGCACCTTGTTGCAGGCGGCGATCGCCAGCGCGCCGCCCGAGCCGCCTTCACCGACCACCACCGCGACGTTCGGCGTCCCCAGAGAGAGGCTGACGTCGGTCGCGCGCGCAATCGCTTCGGCCTGGCCGCGCTCCTCGGCGTCGACGCCCGGCCAGGCGCCGGCGGTGTCGACCAGCGATACGACCGGCAAGTCGAATCGGTCGGCGAGCTCCATCAGCCGCGCCGCCTTGCGGTAGCCTTCGGGCCGCGCCATGCCGAAATTGTGCTTGAGGCGGCTCGCCGTGTCGTCGCCTTTTTCGTGGCCGATCAGGCAGATCGGCTGGCCGCGGAAACGTCCGAGGCCGCCGACGATCGCCGCATCCTCGGCGAACTTGCGGTCGCCGGCGAGCGGCGTGAAATCGTCGATCAATCCCTTGACGTAATCGTTGAAATGGGGCCGGCCCTGAACGCGCGCGACCTGCGTCTTCTGCCACGGGGTCAGCGCGGCGTAGAGCTCGGCAAGAGTCTTGGTCGCTTTCGCTTCGAGTCGGGCGATCTCCTCGTCGATCGCCGGAGAGTCGCCCTTGGCGGTCAGGGCGCGCAGCTCGTCGAGACGCGCGTCGATGTCGGCGACCGGTGTTTCGAAGCTCAAGTAGGTGCGCATAAGACCTTGCACAGGCGCCCCTTGATCGAGGCGCGCGAAACTGGCGACAAGCGCCCGCGAAGTCAAGGTCGCGGCGCGGCACGCAAAAGCGGCCGCACAGGCGGAGTTTTGGCGCGCCCGGAGAGGCTTGAACTCCCAACCCTCGGTTTCGAAGACCGATACTCTATCCAGTTGAGCTACGGGCGCGAACGCCGGCCGCCATAGCACGGGCGGGGTGCGGCTTGAAGCCTCGGGGCGATCGATTGATTTTACCATACGATTGGACGCATAGTGTGCGCAGGGGTCTGTCAGCGGCCCGTGGAGGCGTGAGGATCGGCGCGATGACCGACAAGGACGGTCCTTCTGGAGGGCGCCAGGCAGTGAGCACCGAAAAACGCCGGCTGCGCTCGACGCTTTGGTTCGACAACCCCGACAATCCGGGCATGACCGCGCTCTATATCGAGCGCTACCTCAATTTCGGCCTGACGCCCGGGGAGTTGCGTTCCGGCAAGCCGATCATCGGCATCGCCCAGACCGGCTCCGACCTGGTGCCCTGCAACCGCCACCATCTCGATCTGGCCAAGCGGGTCCGCGACGGCATCATCGCGGCGGGCGGCATTCCCTTCGAATTCCCGGTTCATCCGCTCCAGGAGACGGGCAAGCGTCCGACCGCGGCGCTCGACCGCAACCTCGCCTATCTCGGTCTGGTCGAGATCTTGATGGGCTATTTCATCGACGGCGTCGTGCTCACCGTCGGCTGCGACAAGACGGTCCCCGCCTGCATCATGGCTGCGGCGACGGTCAACATTCCCGCCATCGTGCTTTCCGGCGGACCGATGAACAACGGTTGGCTGCACGGCGAGCGCACCGGCTCGGGCACGATCGTTTGGCAAGCTCGCGCCGAACTCGCCGAAGGCAAGATCGGCTATGAGCAGTTCATGGAGATCGTGACCTCCTCGGCGCCGTCGATCGGCCATTGCAACACCATGGGCACCGCCTCGACGATGAACGCGCTCGCCGAGGCGCTCGGCATGA
Source organism: Roseiarcus sp. (assembly GCF_049514155.1). GTDB lineage: Bacteria > Pseudomonadota > Alphaproteobacteria > Rhizobiales > Beijerinckiaceae > Roseiarcus. The sequence goes on from NZ_JBEKVH010000114.1 coordinate 5,510, forward strand.
GCCTGCCCGGCTGCGCCGCCATCCCCGCGCCGCATCGCGAGCGCGGGCAGATCGCTTACGAGACGGGTCGGCGCATCGTCGAGATGGTGTGGGAGGATTTGAAGCCCTCGGACATCCTCACCCGCGACGCTTTCGAAAACGCCATCGTCGTCAACAGCGCGATCGGCGGCTCCACCAACGCGCCGATCCACGTCAACGCCATCGCCCGCCATATCGGCGTCAAGCTCACCATCGACGACTGGGAGACAATCGGCCACCGTGTGCCGCTGCTGGTCAACATGCAGCCGGCCGGCAAGTATCTCGGCGAGGAATTCCACCGCGCCGGCGGCGTGCCCGCGGTCGTCAACGAGCTGATGAAGGCGAAGCTCGTCCACGAGGACGCTCTGACGGTCAACGGCAAGACCATCGCCGAAAATTGCCGGAACTGGAAATCGGACGACGCGGACGTCATTTTCCCGATCGACGCGCCGCTGAAGGCGGACGCCGGCTTCATCGTCCTGCGCGGCAATCTGTTCGATGACGCCATCATGAAGACGAGCGTGATCGGCGATGAGTTTCGCCGCCGCTATCTCTCCAACCCGAGCGATCCCGACGCCTTCGAGGGACGCGCGATCGTGTTCGACGGGCCGGAGGACTATCACCACCGCATCGACGATCCGAAGCTCGAGATCGACGAGCGCTGCATTCTGTTCATTCGCGGCGCGGGGCCGATCGGCTATCCCGGCGGCGCGGAAGTGGTGAACATGCAGCCGCCGGGCGCGCTCATCAAGCAAGGCGTCAGCGCGCTTCCCTGCATTGGCGACGGCCGGCAGTCCGGCACCTCGGGCTCGCCGTCGATCCTCAACGCCTCGCCCGAGGCGGCGGCGGGCGGCGGGCTGGCGCTGCTGCGCACCGGCGACCGCGTCCGCATCGACCTCAACAAACGCAGCGCCAACATCCTCATTTCCGACGAGGAGCTGGCGACGCGCCGCGACGCGCTGGAGAAGCACGGCTACGCCTATCCCAAGAGCCAGACGCCGTGGCAGCAGATCCAGCGCGAAATGGTCGCCCAATTCGACGAGGGCATGGTGCTGAAGCCGGCGATCGGCTACCAGCGACTCGCCCAGACGGCGGGAACGCCGCGCGACAGTCACTGAAGTCGAGACGGCGAACGCGCCAGCCGCCAAGCCGCAAGATCGGGGGCTGCGGATGAATAGATTTGGCTTGGGCGTATTCGCCGACCAGCCGATCGGCCCGCCGGTCGACCTGCGTCCGGCCAAACAGCCGGAGCGGACGACCTTGGCGGGACGGCATGTGAGGCTGGTTCCGCTCGACGCCGATGGGCACGCCGACGCGTTGTTTCCGCTCGCCAACGGCGGCGAGCGGGACCGCGTCTGGACCTATCTCGCCGACGGCCCTTACGCCGATCGGCAAGCGTTCAAGGCGAGCATCGCCGCCAAGGCCAAGTCGGAAGATCCGCTGTTCTTCGCCGTGATCGACAACGTCAGCGGCGGGCCGGTTGGCTACCAGACGCTGATGCGGATCGACGCGGCCAATCGCGTCGTCGAGATCGGCAACGTGCTCTACACGCCGACGATGCAGCGCACGATCGGCGCGACCGAAGCGCAATATCTGTTCGCCGCCTACGTGTTCGATACACTCGGCTATCGCCGCTACGAATGGAAGTGCAACGACCTCAACGGGCCGTCGAAGCGCGCGGCGCAACGCCTCGGCTTCGCCTTCGAAGGCGTGTTTCGCCAGCACGTGATCGTCAAGGGGCGCAATCGCGACACCGCGTGGTTCTCGATGCTCGATTCGGAATGGCCGCTGCGGCGGGCGGCGTTCGAGCGCTGGCTGTCGCCCGACAACTTCGATGCGTCGGGCCGCCAGCGCGTTTCTCTCGCGAGCCTGAACAGCGCGCTCGGCGCCTAGACGATCGCTGAGGCGACGCTTCTCTCGCGCCATCGCCACTACGGAAGGCGGGCGCGTTACTATTCATTAGGGTGAATTGTTAGGGTTAAGTCTACATTAAGGTCTGCGTGAGATTTTCCCCTGCGATGGACAGCGCGGAGCCGCTTGGCGCGCGTCGAAGCAAGGGGATTCGTTATGGCCAAGTACAGGGCCCTTATCATTGCGGGTGGCGCGTTGTTCGCCCTCGCCCGCGCCGCCGGCGCCGCGGACTTGCTGCCGCCGCCGCCCGCTCTCGAGCCGCCGCCGCCGCCGCCGATGGAGTTCAACGGCTGGTACCTGCGCGGCGACGTGGGGCTCGGCATCAATGCGGTGACGCCGCAGCTCGCCGTGTCGCCCGATCCGTTGGCGGCCGGCATCGCCGGCGGGACTCTCGACGCCGCGGCGACCAACACTTTCTACAACCCGACAATCTCCGACTCGGGCATATTCGACGTCGGCTTCGGCTATCAGTTCAACAGCTGGCTCCGCGCTGACGTCACCGAGGAATACCGCGGCGGCGCGAGCTTCCAGACGCTCGAAGTGCTCAACGAGCCGAATATTGTCGGCACAAACACCAGCACGCAGCAATACGCCGACTTCTATCGCGCCAATCTCGGCTCGTGGGTGACGATGTTCAACGGCTACGTCGACCTCGGCACCTGGTCGGGAATCACGCCCTATGTCGGCGCGGGCGCCGGCTTCGCCTACAACAAGCTGTTCGGCTTCACCGACACCGGCTACGCCTACAGCAACAGCGTACAATCCCCGACCGGCGGCTATTCCGACGACGGCGGCAAGTGGAACTTCGCCTGGGGCCTGATGGCCGGCCTGAGCTTCGACGTCACCCAGAACCTCAAGCTCGATCTCGGCTACCGCTACCTTGACTACGGCAAGTTCACCTCCGGCTCGTCGCACTGCTTGACGCTCGGCCCGCCGCCCGGCTTCTCCTGCGGCGCCGGCAGCTACACCGTCTATTCCAAGAACGACCTCGCCTCCAACGACGTGCGCATCGGCCTGCGCTGGATGATCGGCGAGGCCCCGCCGCCGCCGCCGGCTCCGCTGGTGCGCAAGTACTGATTCACGCGCTTTCGAGCGATCCGAAGTTCGCGGCGCCGGCCTGTCCGGCGCCGCTTTCGTTTTGCCGATCGGCGAGCGCCGTGGCGCGTTGCCTTCGCCGGCGCGTCGCCTTAAAGGCGGATGAGCCCTTGGAACGCAGAGGCGGCCCGCCGCCCTTCGCCCGACGCGGCGAAGCGGGAGGCCTCGACCGATGCGAGACATTGCCGGTTCCGGATGGGCGGGACCGTGGCGCGCGACCTGGAACAGCCCGATCCTGCTGCTGACGGCGACGGCGCTGATCTGGGCCGGACACGCGGTCGTCAGCCGCCTCGCCGTCGGCGAGATCGCGCCGATGACGCTGACGTTCGGACGCTGGGCGGTCGCGCTCGGCCCGATCCTGTTCGCCGCGCGCAAGACGCTGCGCGCCGACTTTGCGACGCTGCGCGGCCACTGGCTCTACGTCAGCGCGATGGGGGCGCTCGGTTTCACCGCGTTCAACGCCTTGTTCTACGCCGCGGCGAGCCTGACCGGGGCGATCAACCTGTCGATCATTCAGGGCGCGATTCCCGCCTTCGTGCTGTTGGCGGCGCGCTTCGGCTTCGGCGACACGGTGACCGCGCTGCAGGCGCTCGGCGCCTTCGCCGCCCTGGCCGGCGTGACGGCGATCGCCGCGCAAGGCGATTGGTCGCGCCTCGCCGGGCTCGCCTTCAACCTCGGCGATCTCATGGTGCTGATCGCCTGTCTGCTTTACGCCGGCTACACGCTGGGCTTACGCGAGCGGCCGCGCGTCTCGCCGCTCGGGCTGCTCGCCGGCATGGCGCTCGCCGCATTCGCCAGCTCGCTGCCGCTGTTCGTCGGCGAGGTCGCGGCGGGCGACTTCATCCGGCCGACCGGCGCGGGTCTGCTGCTGCTGCTCTATGCCGCGCTCGGCCCCGCCTTCGCCGCGCAGCTCTTCTACATGCGCGGCGTCGAGCTGATCGGGCCGGGACGCGCCGGCGCCTTCGTCAATCTCGTTCCCGTTTTTGGCGCGCTGATGGCGGTCGTCTTGCTTGGCGAGCCGTTCGCCGCCTACCATGTCGTCGCTTTGGCTCTGGTCGTCGGCGGCGTCGCGATTGCGCAACGGGCGCCGCGCCAGCGCCTCGCCGGCGCGGGCCGGCGCGATCTCAGTACAGGAAAGGCCGACTGATGGGCGAGTGGATCAAGCTGAAAGCGAGCGACGGGTTCGAACTCAGCGCCTGGCGCGCCGAGCCGAAAGGCGCGCCGCGGGGCGGATTGGTCGTCGTGCAGGAGATCTTCGGCGTCAACGCCCATATCCGCTCGGTCGCCGACGGTTTCGCCGCCGACGGCTATCTGGCGATCGCGCCGGCGATTTTCGATCGCGGCGAACGCGGCTTCGACGTCGGCTACGAGCCTGAGGCGATGGCGCGCGGCTTCGCGCTGGCGCAGAAGATCGATCGCGAGACGATGCTGCTCGACGTCGCCGCCGCGGTCGAAGCCGCCAAGGCGGGCGGCAAGGTCGGCGTGGTCGGCTATTGTCTCGGCGGCACGCTCGCCTGGCTCACCGCCGCCAAAGTTGGCGGACTGGCGGCGGCGGTCGGCTATTACGGCGGCGGCGTGCCGGCGCTCGGCGAACTGAAGCCGCGCGCTCCGGTCATGCTGCATTTCGGCGAGCTGGACGCGCACATCCCGATCGACGGCGTGCGCGGTTTCGCCGCCGCCCATCCCGACACGCCGGTCTTCACCTATCCGACCGGCGGCCACGCCTTCAATCGCTACGGCAACGCCGCCTACGACGCGCCGAGCGCGACGCTGGCGCGCCAGCGGACGATGGCGTTCTTCGCCTCGAAGCTCGGCTGACGGAAGCGCCGCGCCTTACTTGACCAGGCGCGGTCCCGACGCGAGCGAGCTTTCGCCTTCCTGAACGACGCCGAGACGGCGCGCCACTTCCGTATAGGCCTCGATCATGCCGCCGAGGTCCTTGCGGAAGCGGTCCTTGTCCATCTTGTCGTTGGTCTTGGTGTCCCATAGCCGGCACGAATCGGGGCTGATCTCGTCGGCGACGACGATGCGCATGTTGTCGCCTTCCCACAGCCGGCCGCACTCGATCTTGAAATCGACCAGGCGGATGCCGACGCCGAGGAACAGGCCGGTGAGGAAGTCGTTGACGCGGATGGCGAGCGCCATGATGTCGTCGATTTCCTGCGGGCTCGCCCAGCCGAAAGCGGTGATGTGCTCCTCCGACACCATCGGGTCGTTGAGGGCGTCGTTCTTGTAATAGAACTCGATGATCGAGCGCGGCAGCTGCGAGCCTTCCTCGATGCCGAGCCGCGTCGCCAGCGAACCGGCGGCGACATTGCGCACCACGACTTCGAGCGGGATGATCTCGACTTCGCGGATCAACTGCTCACGCATGTTGATTCGGCGCATGAAATGCGTCGGGACGCCGATGTCGTTCAGCCGCTGGAAAATGTACTCGGAGATACGGTTGTTCAGAACGCCTTTGCCTTCAATCACTTCGTGCTTCTTGGCGTTGAACGCGGTCGCGTCGTCCTTGAAGTGCTGGATCAGGGTCCCCGGTTCCGGTCCCTCGTAAAGGACTTTGGCCTTGCCTTCATAAATTCGTCGGCGGCGGTTCATGCGATGCAACCGTGGCTGGAGAAAATCCATCGAGTCGGCCTTTTCTGGTGCTGTCTCGCCTGAAGCGCGACCACGCCTGGCGTTGATATGGGGCCCCGGGCCGTATCAGCCAAGTGTGATACCCCCCATCCCGACCGGGGGCTAGCCCCGATTCGAACTTAGCCGATCGCCGCCTCTCCCACAAACGCGCCGGGACCGGACCTGCTGCGGGCCGAAGCGCCTGTGATTCTAGACGAAGGTCTTAGGGTGCGCGGGTCGACGGCGCAGCCAAACACCAGCATTATAGCGAGTTAATGAATGGGGGGAGGGACGCCGAATCGGGCGGAGGCGCCCGCAATCGAATCACACGCGAAACGAACCGCCCAAGCGCCGAACGAAGGCGCGGCGAAGGGGGTTGCGTGTGTCGCAAGAAGGCGCGCGACACAAGCGCGCGAGCCGTCATCGCAGCGGCGCCGGCCGCGCGAATGAGCCATTCGGGGAGGACGATTCAATGGATGAGCAAACCGTAAAGCGGATCCAAAGCGATCCGAATTACATAAAACTCGTAGCAGAGCGAAAGTCGTTCGGCTGGACTTTGGCGATCATCACCTTGGTGATCTACTACGGTTACATCGCGCTGGTGGCTTTTGCGCCCGGCGTCATCGCGGCCCCCGTGTGGGGCGCCATCACCGTCGGAATCATTGTCGGCGCCGCGATCATCGTCGCTTCGATCGTGCTGACGGGCATTTATGTCAGCCGGGCCAACAGCCATTACGACGAACTGACCAAGGCGATCGTCAACGCCGCCGCGATGGGAGGAAAGTGATGACCCGACTGATCAAGTCGAGCCTGCTCGCCGCCGCGCTCACGCTGGCCGGCGGCGCGGCCTACGCCGCCGACGCTCCCGCGGCCGCGACGGTCGATTGGAACGCTGTCGGCATTTTCGCCGTCTTCGTCCTGTTGACGCTCGGCATCACCTACTGGGCGGCGAAGCGCACCCGAACGGCGAAGGACTTCTACGCCGCCGGCGGCGGCATCACCGGCTTCCAGAATGGCCTGGCGATCGCCGGCGACTATATGTCGGCGGCCTCGTTCCTCGGCATTTCGGCGCTGGTGTTCAGCTCCGGCTACTACGGCCTGATCTACTCGATCGGCTTCCTCGTCGGCTGGCCGATCATCATGTTCCTGATGGCCGAGCCGCTGCGCAATCTCGGCCGCTACACCTTCGCCGACGTCGCCTCCTATCGTCTGCAGGCGACGCCGATCCGCGCCATGGCGGCGACGGGAACGCTGGTCACGGTCGCCTTCTACCTGATTGCGCAGATGGTCGGCGCCGGCCAGCTCATCGAGCTGCTGTTCGGTCTGCCCTATCTCGTCGCCGTCATCTTGGTCGGCGTGCTGATGATCATCTATGTCACCTTCGGCGGCATGATCGCCACCACCTGGGTGCAGATCATCAAGGCGGCGCTGCTGCTGATCGGCGCAACCATCATGGCGCTGCTCGTGCTCAACGCCTTTGGGTTTAACTTCAACGCCCTGCTCGTCAAGGCGATCGAGGTCCATCCGCAACACGACAAGATCATGCTGCCCGGCGCCGCGGTCGCCAACCCGATCTCGGCGATCTCGCTCGGCATGGCGCTGATGTTCGGCACCGCCGGTCTGCCGCACATCCTCATGCGCTTCTTCACCGTCGGCA
>NZ_JBEKVH010000115.1:0-12731 GCF_049514155.1 Roseiarcus sp.
CGCGATCTCTTCCTCCATCTTGAGGAGTTTCTCGCGCTCGCCTTCGAGCATCTTGTCGACGGGCACGCCGGTCCAGCGCGACACTACCTGCGCGACATGGTCGGGGGTCACCGCCTCTTCGACCAGCGCCGCGGCGCCCTGGCTTTCGGTGGCGGCCAGCTTCTTTTCCAGGTCGGGGATCACGGCGTAGGTCAGGCGCCCGGCTTCGGCGTAGTCGCCCTTGCGCTGCGCCTGGGCGAGCGCATTGCGCGCGTTGTCGAGCTCTTCCTTGAGTTTTTGCGCCTGGCCGATCTTGTCCTTTTCGGCCTTCCAGCGTGCGGTCAGCGCGTCCGACTTCTCCTGCAGATCGCTGAGCTCGGCGCTGAGTTTTACCAGGCGGTCGCGCGAAGCGGCGTCCGACTCCTTGCGCAGCGCCTCCTGCTCGATCTTGAGTTGGATGATGCGCCGGTCGAGCTCATCGAGCTCTTCGGGCTTGCTGTCGACTTGCATGCGCTGGCGCGAGGCCGCTTCGTCGATCAGGTCGATCGCCTTGTCGGGCAGGAAACGGTCGGCGATGTAGCGGTTCGACAGCGTCGCCGCGGCGACGATCGCCGCGTCGGTGATGTGGACGCCGTGGTGGACCTCGTATTTCTCCTTCAGGCCGCGCAGGATCGAGATCGTGTCCTCGACGCTCGGCTGCGAGACGAACACCGGCTGGAAGCGCCGCGCCAGGGCGGCGTCCTTCTCGACGTGCTTGCGGTATTCGTCGAGCGTGGTCGCGCCGATGCAATGGAGGTCGCCGCGCGCCAGCGCCGGCTTGAGCAGGTTGGAGGCGTCCATCGCGCCGTCGGCCTTGCCGGCGCCGACGATCGTGTGCATTTCGTCGATGAACAGAATGATTCCGCCCTCGGCCGCGGTCACTTCGTTGAGCACGCCTTTGAGGCGCTCCTCGAACTCGCCGCGGTATTTCGCGCCGGCGATCAGCGCGCCCATGTCGAGCGACAGCAGCTGCTTGTCCTTGAGCGATTCCGGCACGTCGCCGTTGACGATGCGCAGCGCCAGGCCTTCGACGATCGCCGTCTTGCCGACGCCGGGTTCGCCGATCAGCACCGGGTTGTTCTTGGTCCGCCGCGACAGCACCTGCATGGTGCGGCGGATCTCTTCGTCGCGGCCGATGACCGGATCGAGCTTGCCGGCGCGCGCCGCCTCGGTGAGGTTGCGGGTGTATTTCTTCAGCGCTTCATAGGCGTTCTCGGCGCTGGCCGAATCGGCGGTGCGGCCCTTGCGCAGGGTCTCGATCGCCGCGTTGAGCGTCTGCGGCGTCACGCCGGCCTGGCTGAGAATGCGCCCCGCCTCGCTCTTCTTCTCCATCGCGACCGCCAGCAACAGGCGCTCGACGGTGACGAACGAGTCGCCCGCCTTCTCGGCGATGCGCTCGGCGGTGTCGAAAATGCGCGCGGTGGCGGGGTCGAGATAGAGCTGGCCGGCGCCCGCGCCTTCGACTTTCGGCAGCTTGGCGAGCGCCAGCTCGACCGCGGCGAGCGCGTCGCGCGAATGGCCGCCGGCGCGGTCGATCAGACCCGCCGCCAGGCCTTGCTCGTCGTCCAGCAGAACTTTCAGCACGTGCTCGGGGGTGAACCGCTGGTGGTTCTCCCTCAGCGCCAGCGATTGCGCGCTCTCAACGAAGCCGCGCGCCCGCTCGGTGTATTTCTCCAAATTCATCGCCTTCTCCTCCTGGCCCCGCCGACGCCCCGAAGCGACGTCCGGCGGCCCAAAACGCTTTGGCCGCGTGCGGCGGCCTTGAGCCAAATGTAGGAAGGGCGCCCAAGGAGCGGAAGGGCGCTGCGGCGCGCTCGCCGCGCCGAAACGGACGAAATCGCGCTTGTCGCCGCCGCCGGTGGGACTATCGCAGCCCCTTGGCCCGGTCGAGACGTCGGTCGTCTACGCGGCCGTCCGAGAGCGGGGACGCACGTTCGAATAGTCGTTCTTTCCCTCGGCGACCGACAGGTCATAGGCGGCCTGGAGGTTCAGCCAAAACCGGGGATCGACGTCGAAAAACCGCCCCAGCCGGATCGCCGTGTCGGCCGACACGTCCCGACGCTTCCGCACGATGTCGCTGATCCGGTTTCCGGACACGCCGATCGCCTCGCCAAGGGCTCTGGCGGAGAGGCCGAGCGGCTTGAGATATTCCTCGGCGAGGATTTCGCCCGGGTGTGTGCGCAGACGGGGCATGAGGCGCTCCTTCAATGATAATCCACGAGCTCGACGCGATCTGGGCCCGCTTCGGTCCAGACGAAACACAAGCGCCATCGGTCGTTGGCGCGGATGCTGAATTGGCCCGCCCGGTCGCCTTTGAGGGCTTCAAGGGGGTTGCCCGGCGGCGAGCGCAGCGGGTCCAGCGTCGGCGCCGCATCCAACATGTCGAGTTTTCGCGCCACGATCTTGGCGATGGCGCGCCATTGGGTCGGGCAATCGCCGTCCCTGAAAAACCGCTCAGTCTCGGAGTCGGCAAAGCCAATGATCACGCGCGGTGATATATGCTACGTATCGCATAATGTCGAGAGGCGACCGGCGCTCGCGTTTACAGGCTGCGCTCGGCCAGCAGCTGCGCGACATGGGCGCGCAGCTCCGAGACGCCTTCGCCGGTTTGCGCCGAAGTGAAGAACACGTTCGGGTAGGCGGCTGGGCGCTTGCGCAAGGCTTCGAGCGTCGCGGCGACGAGCGCCGGTTGGTCGGCCGCCTTCACCTCATCGCGCTTGGTCAGGACGACGGCGTACGAGACCGCCGTCTTGTCGAGCGCCGTCATCGTCGCTTCGTCGCTGTCCTTGATCCCGCGCCGTCCGTCGATGAGCACGAACGCGCGCATCAGCGACGGGCGGCCGCGCAGATAGTCGCGGATGAGGCCGACCCATGTCGCGGACTTCGCCTTGCCGACCGCGGCGTAGCCGTAGCCCGGCATGTCGACGATGGTCAGCCGCTCGCCGAGCGCGAAGAAGATCAGCTCCTGGGTTCGCCCGGGCGTGTGTGAAGTGCGCGCGAGCGCCGTGCGGCCGGTCAGCGCGTTGATCAGCGACGACTTGCCGACATTGGAGCGGCCGGCGAAGGCGATCTCCGGCGCGCCGATCGGCGGCAGGCCATCGGACTTGGCGGCGGCGAAGAAGAAATCGCAGGGGCCGGCGAACAACTTGCGGCCGGCCTCGATCGCCTCGGGCGCGAAGTCGGCGGCGAGGCCGGTGGTCACGTCGGTTGCGCGCGGCGCACCAGCCGCATGAGGTTGTCAAACAGCTCCACCTTCACGCCGGCGCGCCACATGATGAAAGACTGCTGAAACACCGTCAGCGTGTTGTTCCAGGTCCAGTAGATCACCAGGCCGGCGGGGAACGAGCCGAGCATGAAGGTGAAAATGACCGGCATCCAGGCGAACATCGTCTTCTGCACCGGGTCGGCCGGCTCCGGGTTCAACTTCATCTGCAGGAACATCGAGAAGCCCATGATGAGCGGCCAGATGCCGAGATGGAGGAAGTGGCCGAACATCGGCATCACGGTCGGGTCCCACGGAACGAGCCCGAACAGGGTGAAGAGGTTGGTCGGATCGGGGGCCGAGAGGTCCCGGATCCAGCCGAAGAACGGCGCGTGGCGCATCTCGATGGTGATGAAGATCACTTTGTAGAGGGCGAAGAACACCGGGATCTGGACCACCATCGGCAGGCAGCCGGCGACCGGATTGACGCCTTCCTTCTTGAACAGCTCCATCTGCGCCTGCTGCTGCTTGGCGCGGTCGTCGGGATAGAGATCCTTGAGCGCGGCGATCTGCGGCTGGATCTTCTTCATCTTCGCCATCGAGCGGTAGCTCTGGTTGGCGAGCGGGAAGAAGGCGAGCTTGATCAGGAAGGTGACGATGAGGATGGCGATGCCGAAATTGCCGACGAAGGGGAGGTGGTAGATGAAGTCGATCAGGCGGAACAGCGGCTTGGTGATGAAATAGAACCAGCCCCAGTCGATCATCAGATCGAACTTCTTGATGCCGAGGTCCTTGCCGTAGGCGTCGATGGTCGCCACTTCCTTCGCGCCGGCGAACACCCGCGCAATGGCCGAGCCGGTCGCGCCGGGCGCGACGGCGACAGCCGGGCCGACGAAGTCGGTCTGGTAGTCCTCCGGCTGCGCCGTTCCGCTGGCGGAAAAGCGCGCGTCGATCCCCTCGGTCTGCTCGGGGATGATCGCCGAGCCCCAATATTTGTCGGTGAAGCCGAGCCAGCCGCCGTCGCCCTTGAGCTCGCGGATGCGGCCGGTCTCCTTCTCGATGTTGGCGTAGGTGATCTCCTGCACAGAGCCGTCGCCGATGACGCCGACGAAGCCCTCGTGCAGCACGGCGTAACCGGCGACGTTGGGCTTGCCGCGGCGCAGGATCAGCGCGTAGGGGCGCAGCGACACCGGCCCTGCGCCGTCGTTCTCGACCGAGTCGTGAACGGTGAACATGTATTTGTCGTCGACCGCGATGACGCGCTTGAACTTCAGCCCGTCGCCGTTGTCCCAGGTCAGCGTCACCGGCTTCATCGCCGTCAGCGTCGTCGCGTCCGCGCTCCACAGCGTCTGGCGGTTGGGGGTCTTCACCCCCGCCGCGTCAGTGACGAAGCCGGTCTCGGCCCAATAGGGCTCCGGCGCGCCGACTGGCGAAAACAGGGTGATGTTGGCGCTCTTGGGGTCGATCGTCTCGCGGTAGGCCTTCAGCACCACGTCGTCGATCATGCCGCCGGCAAGGTCGATCGAGCCGCCGAGGCTCGGCGTGTCGATATCGACCCGCGGGCTCGCGGCGAGCGCCTCGGCGCGCGTCTTCGGCGCGGCCTGCGCCGGCGCGCCGGGCGGGGCGAGCGCTGGCGCGCCGCCGACGGTCGGCTGGGCGGCGCCGGTCGGCTGCGCCTGGGTTTGCGTCTGCGCCTGCTGCTGGGCGGCGCGATCCTTCTGCAACTGCGGCGCGGCGAAGAAATATTGCCAACCGATCAGCACCAGCACCGACAGCGCGATCGCCAGGATGAGGTTGCGGGAGTCCTCGGAATTCATGATCGCGGGTCTCTGTCGGTTGCGGTCGGCCTCGCGCGGCCGATCTGCGCGAAGGCGCGCTCCACGTCGGCGACGAGCGCCGCGAAGCGGCGCGTCAACGCCGGGCGGCGCGCCACCAGCACGTAGTCGCTGTCGGCATTGGGCGCAATTGCGCTTGCGGCGACGAGCGCCGCTTTCAGCCGCCGGCGGATGCGGTTGCGCTCAACCGCGCCGCCGATCTTGCGGGTGACGGTGAAGCCGACGCGCGGGCGCGCTTGACCGACTTCGGCTTCGGCGCGCGCGCGCGCCTGCAGGGCGAAGCTTTCGGCTTGGGCGCGCCGGCCGCGCGCGACGCGCTGGAAATCGGCCCGGCGTCGCAGCCGCGTCCAAGCCGGGACCTTCGTTTCCGTTCGCCCTGCGTCCGTGACCAAGGCGTCAGGCTCCCTCATCGCGCGGATGCTCGCGGGCGGCCGCCCAAGGCGGCCGAAGGCAAGATCAGGCCGAAAGACGCTTGCGGCCGCGCGCGCGACGCGCGGCGAGGACCTTGCGGCCGCCGACCGTGGCGCTGCGGGCGCGGAAGCCGTGCCGGCGCTTGCGAACGAGCTTGCTCGGTTGATAAGTCCGCTTCACGTCTTTGACTCCAATGGCGAGATCGGCGCCGACGGCCCTCGCGCCGCCAACAGACCGACCCGGACCTCGCGCGCCGCCCTCCTTAAGGGGGAGCTTCGAACGAGCCGGGAGAATTCCTGACGGCGCTTGCCGCCATCGCGCCGGGCTTATAGTCGCGCCGCGCGCGCCAAGTCAATTGCGGGGGGGCAGGGTGGGTAGCGTCTCAGTTTCAAATTCGGAAAGTGGCAGGCCGTCCATCCTTAGCATGGTGGGCGCGGCAGGCCGGCCCGGCAGTTGGGTCTGGTTGTCGGGGCTTTCGCCCTTGTCGTTTGATAGGACGGCCCTGAGCTTAGATCATCGCTCCAGAAACATCGCGCAAGGGGCGGTCAGGTCACGCCGCTTAGTTTTTGTTTGCCATTTCGACGGCCGACTTCCTGTAATGGCCGCGCTTTTTGGTCGGCGCATCCGCGTCAAGGACGTGCTCGACCTGCTCGCGGCCGGAGCGAGCCGCGAGGAAATCCTCGGCGATTACCCGCTGGTGGAAGCCGGCGACATCGCCGCCGCGCCCGAATACGCGGCGCGACAGAGCGACTGCCCGGTGTTGCGCGTCGCCTGATGCGATTCCTCGTCGACGCTCAACGCTCGCCGTCTCACGGCCGCCGACGGGCAGCGTGATGAATGTGCAGAATCTCGACCGCGGTCGCGACCTGATAGAAGACTCGATAGGGGTAACGAACGAGCGGGACCATCCGAACGCCCGGGCGCTGCTCGACCTTTTGCGCGCTTTCCGGCCAGCGGCCGATGCGCTCCGTCACGGCGCGAAGCCGCCTTTCAAACGAGGCGGAGATCGCCGGATAGTTGGAAGCGAGGAAGGCCAGAATTTCGTCGAGGTCTCGCAGCGCTTCGTCGGTGTAAACGACCTTCATGCCCGACGGTGCTTGGCGAAGACCGCTTCGACTTCCGCGTCCGTCGCGAAGCCGCCTTCGCGCGCGGCCTTGAGCCCGCGGTCGATTCCCGCAAGCTCTTCAGGCGTCGCGCGGTATGCGTCGCCCTTGAGACCGGCGTCAATTTCAAGCGCGATCTCGGCAAGCTCCGCCTGCGCCTCTTCCGGCCAGGTTTCGACGCGCCGCATCGCGTCTTTGAGCGCCTTTGCTGTCATGCCTGCACCATAGCATATCGAGGCGTCGACAGCACCGCCGCAACCGTCTAGGCCGCCGGCAGATCGAGGGTGGGCCAGAGCGGAAGCGCGGCAGCCCGCGCTGTTCGAACTCAGGATTACGGGAGTTGCGGAGGATTACTAAATCCCCGATTGCCAAAGCGCAGGCGCCCCACAGCAACATCTTTCAGATAATCAGAATTCGTGCTAATCTGCTCTTTCGTCAATTCCCTACGCGCGGCGGTCCGTCGCGCGAACGAAAGCGCCGGCCGGTCATGGACGCCCCTGTCCTTTCTTCCCCTTTTCTCCGCTCCGCCGCCTACGGCGCGGGATCGCGAAACGCTGCGGGTCCGCATTCACGCGCTCGCCCAGGCCGGCTGGTCCTATGCAGCGGAGGCGGGCGAAGACTCGCCAGGGGGCGATTCGACCCTTGACGCGTCATAACCCTTTGATAACTCTCGATTTCGGCCAATGAAACCCTTGACAACACTTGACATAACTTGACATAACTTGACGAAAGTCGACGCCTTGCTTGACGCCCGCGCCGCCGCGCTCGTTCAGCCGCCGGGCGGCGGACCGGCGGCGGGCTCGATCTGCTCGAGACAATTGCGGCGGCCGGAGGCGACGCAATCCATCAGCTTGCGATGCTCGTCGAGCGTCTTCATCAGCCAGTAGGCGCCGCCGGCGATGAGCAGCACGGCGATGATGGCGATGAGGTTGGCGCGCGTGCGCCGGTCGTCGTCGTCGCGATCGTCGCGCTCTTCGCTCACGCGATCAGGCTCGCCGCCCTGCCGGCCTCGAACGCCGCCAGGACCTTGGCGACGATCGCCTTGGCGTCGAGCCCGGCGGCGGCATATTGCCGTTCGGGCTTGTCCTGGTCCTGAAAGCGGTCGGGCAGGGTCATCGTCCTGACCTTGAGCCCGCTGTCGAGCGCGCCCGCCTCGGCGAGCAGGCTCAGCACATGCGCGCCGAATCCGCCGACTGCGCCTTCTTCGACGGTGACGATCAGCTCGTGCTCGGCGGCGAGACGCAGGATCAGCTCGCGGTCGAGCGGCTTGGCGAACCGCGCGTCGGCGACGGTCGTCGACAGCCCGCGCGCGGCGAGATCCTCGGCCGCCTTCAGCGCCTCGCCGAGCCGCGTGCCGAGCGACAGGATGGCGACGCGCGAGCCCTGGCGAACGATGCGGCCCTTGCCGATCGGCAGCGGCTGCCCACGCGCCGGCAGTTCGACGCCGACGCCGTCGCCGCGCGGATAGCGCAACGCGATCGGTCCGGAATCGTGGGCGGCGCAGGTCGCGACCATATGGACGAGCTCGGCTTCGTCGGCCGCCGCCATCACCGTCATGTTGGGCAGGCAGGCGAGATAGGCGAGGTCGAAGGCGCCGGCGTGGGTCGGGCCGTCGGCGCCGACCAGCCCGGCGCGGTCGATGGCGAAGCGCACCGGCAGGTTCTGCACCGCGACGTCGTGCACGACCTGGTCGTAGGCGCGCTGGAGGAAAGTCGAGTAGATCGCGCAGAACGGCTTGAAGCCTTCGGCGGCAAGGCCGGCGGCGAAGGTGACGGCGTGCTGCTCGGCGATGCCGACGTCGAAAATGCGGTCGGGATAAGCCTCGGCGAAGCGGTCGACGCCGGTCCCTTGCGGCATCGCGGCGGTGACGGCGACAATCTTCTCGTCGCGCGCGCCCTCGGCGACGAGCGCGTCGGCGAACACGCTGGTGTAGCTCGGCGCGTTGCTCTTCGGCTTCGCCTGGGCGCCGGTGACGACGTCGAAAGCGCTGACGCCATGGTACTTGTCGTCGGCGGCTTCGGCCGGCGGATAGCCCTTGCCCTTCTTGGTGACGACGTGCACCAGCACCGGACCGCGCGGCATGTCGCGCACGTTCCTCAGCACCGGCAACAGGTGGTCGAGATTGTGGCCGTCGATCGGCCCGACATAATAGAAGCCGAGTTCCTCGAACAACGTGCCGCCGGTGAAGAAGCCGCGGCCGTATTCCTCGGTCTGCTTGGCCTTGTCGTAAAAGAAGCGCGGCAGCCGCTTCGCCAGCTGCTTGGCGACGTCGCGCAGCGACATATAGGTGCGGCTGGAGACGAGCCGGGCGAGATAGGCCGACATCGCGCCGGTCGGCGGCGCGATCGACATGTCGTTGTCGTTGAGGATGACGATCAGCCGCGACTGCCGCCCGCCGGCGTTGTTCATCGCCTCATAGGCCATGCCGGCCGACATCGCGCCGTCGCCGATGACGGCGACCACGGCGTTGTCGCGATGGGCGAGGTCGCGCGCCACCGCCATGCCGAGGGCGGCCGAGATCGAGGTCGAGGAATGCGCCGCGCCGAACGGGTCGTATTCGCTTTCGGTCCGCTTGGTGAAGCCGGACAGGCCGCCGCCCTGGCGCAGGGTGCGGATGCGATCGCGGCGGCCGGTGAGGATCTTGTGCGGATAGGCCTGATGGCCGACATCCCAGACCAGCCGGTCGCGCGGCGTGTCGAACACATAATGCAGCGCCACCGTCAGCTCGACGACGCCTAAGCCCGCGCCGAGATGCCCGCCCGTCACCGACACCGCGCTGACCGTTTCGGCCCTGAGCTCGTCGGCGAGCTGGCGCAGGTCGCTGGCCGGCAACGCGCGCAGATCGGCCGGCGTGCGAACGCGATCGAGCAGCGGCGTCTGGGGTTGCGACACGGTTATCCCTTGTCCGGTCCGGAGGATTTGACGACAAAAGGCAGGACTACACCAGATGCGCCGGCGGCGCCAACCGCGCGGGCGCGGCAGGCCGAACGGATCATGCCGGCCCAAGCGAAGCGGCGTCTACGGCCGGACGGCTTCGCCCGGCCGTTGCGTTTTTGCCGATCAGGCGTCGGCGGCGCGTTCGCGCCGCGCGGCCAGCGTGCCGAACACGCGGTCCCAGAAGCCGGTGCTGACGCCGTAATTGACGCCTTCGCGGTAGTGGTGGGTCATGTGGCGCAGGCGCGCCTCGTAAAGCCAGTCGCCCGGCTGGATGTTGAAATGGTGGGTCGCGTGATGGACGAACATATAGGCGGCGTAGCCGAGCATCATGCCGCTGGCGAAGCCGCCGGCGAAGACCGGCGTCGCGCCGCGCAGCGGCAGATAGCAGACGGCGAGGATGAGGCCGCTCGACAGGAACGACGGCACGCCGACGAAGGCGAGCGGCGCCTGGTGATGGGCGTCGTGCAACGGCGTCAGGATCGGCGCGTGGTGATAGGCGTAGCGGTGGACGAGATATTCGACCAGGGTCCACAGGCCTGCGCCGAACAGCAGGCTCAAGCCGAACTCGGGGACCGCCGCCAGGCCGCCGGCGACATAGGCCGCCGCCGCCAGCAGCAACACCGCGATTGGAATCACGACGAAATCGCCGAAATAGAGAAACTTGCCGATCCGCATGGAAGCGCTCCGTCTCACGCAGTCCGCACCGGGTGCAGCGCGACCATAATGGGCGGAATTGCTATTTTCGCAAGCGCGGCCGCAGCGGCGGCTCGAACCGGCGCAGGGTTCACGCGTGCAGGATCGCCGCGAGATCGACTGGGCTCTCTTCGCGCTCGGTAAGCGCGAGATCGGCGACGATGTGGTCGAGATGCTCGGCCATCGCCGCCGCGGCCCGCTCGCCGTCGCCCGCCGCCAGCGCGTCGAGAAAAGCGACGTGCTCATCGTGGCCACATTCGGAGGCCGGGCCACGGCCGTAGAGGGCGATCACCAGCGAGGAACGCGAAATGAGGCTGCGCAGGAATTGCGTCAAGGCGCCCTCGCCGCAGATCGCGGCGACGGCGATGTGGAAGCCGCCCGAGAGGCGGATCGCCTTCTGGCGGTCGCCGCGGCGCAGCGCCTCCGATTCCTCCTCCATCATTCGGCGCAGGCGCGCGACGTCGGCCGGCTTGATCCGCTGCGCCGCTTCGCGGGCGATCGCCGATTCCAGCACCTTGCGGCTGAAAAAGACGTCATGCGCGTCGGCGATCGTCGGGGCGGAGACGAACGCGCCGCGGTGGCGCTCGATGGTGACGATGTGGTCGTGGGCGAGGTCCTGCAGCGCGCTGCGGACAATCGTGCGGCTGGCGCGAAAGATCGCGCCGAGCTGTTCTTCGGCGAGCTTCGCGCCGGGCGGCAGACGATGCTCCACCACCGCTTCGAAAATGCCGCGGTAGATCGCGTCGGCCCTGCCGCCGCGCGCCGCTTGCGGCCATTTCTGCGGAAGCTCGTGTTTCGTCATCGTCGGATGGTGGCCGCGAGGGGCGCGATTTTGGTTTTTCGCCAGTCTGCCACTTGGGGGGCGAATTCGCTATCGAATTTTGTATACAAGATCGCCGGTATTGTAGACACAGGGCGCCCAAGGTTTCGGCGCAGCCTCGCTGGGCTCCCAAAAAGTCCCTGATAAATCAACGCACGCCGATGCGGAGCGGTGTGGCACGGCCCTTGCTGCCGGGTGCTGGCGTTATACCCCGTCACGCGAGCGCCATGGCCCAGTCCGCCAATCTCGAACTCGTCCGCGTCAGCAAGCGCTACGGCGCGACGCTCGCGGTCGACGCGATCGACCTGCGCGTGCCTTCAGACGGCTATTGCTGCCTGCTCGGGCCCTCGGGTTGCGGCAAGACCTCCACCCTGCGGATGATCGCCGGCCACGAGACGGTCAGCGAGGGCGACATCCTGATCGGCGACGCCAACGTCACCGACCTGCCGCCGGCCAAGCGCGGCACGGCGATGATGTTTCAGAGCTACGCGCTGTTTCCCCATCTCAATTGCGTCGACAACGTCGCCTTCTCGCTGAAGATGCGCGGCGTCGACAAGGCGAAGCGGCGCGAGCAGGCGATGGAGTTTCTCGAGCTCGTCGCCATGACGCCCTTCGCCGAGCGCGTACCCGCCCAGCTCTCCGGCGGTCAGCAGCAGCGCGTCGCGCTGGCGCGCGCGCTCATCACCCATCCGCAGATCCTGCTGCTCGACGAGCCGCTGTCGGCGCTCGACCCGTTCTTGCGCGTGCGCATGCGCGCCGAGCTGCGGCGGCTGCAGCGTCGGCTCGGCATTCCCTTCGTTCATGTCACCCACGGCCAGGACGAAGCGCTCGCGCTCGCCGACCTGGTGGTGGTGATGAACAAGGGGCGCATCGAGCAGGCGGGCTCTCCGCTCGAAGTGTTCGAGAAGCCGGCGACCGAATTCGTCGCCCGCTTCCTCGGCGGCCACAATGTCATCGAGACCCCTGCGGGCAAGATCGCGGTGCGCGCCGATCGGGTGACATTGGTCCCGGACGCCTCGAACCTGTCGCGCCTCGGCGCGGTCGTCACCAGCGTCGAATACCAGGGCGCGTCCTATCAGGTCGGGCTCGAAGGCGGCGGCGCGCGCGATCTCTCGGCGGTCCTCGCCGACGCGGATTTCGCCAAGACGCCGCTGACGATCGGCGACCGCGTCGGTCTCGCCTGGCTCGACGAGGACATCCATCAGCTTTCGCCTGCGTCATGAGCGGCGCCGGTGTTTTAAGGAGGAAGTGAGCATGACGAAGAGGCACAATAACGCCGGCGCCGGCGTCACGCGGCGCAATCTCCTCAAGGCCGCCGGCGCGCTCGCCGGCGCGGGCGCAGTCTCCAGTTTCCCGGCGCCGGCGGTGTGGTCGGCCGAGGAAAAAGTGCTGCGTTATCTCGGCACCGCGGTGAACCAGTCCGACGACATCACCAAGAAGGTGAAGGAAGACACCGGCATCACCATTCAGAACATCGTCGCGACCACCGACGACGTCACCAAGCGCGTCGCGACCCAGCCGAACTCGTTCGACGTTCTCGACACCGAGTATTTCAGCCTGAAGAAGCTCGTCCCCTCGGGCAACATTCTCGCGATGGACGCCAAGAAGATCAAGGAATTCGACAACATCACGCCGATCTTCACCAAGGGCCAGCTGCCCAACGGCAAGGTCATTGGCGATCAGGGCACCGCGCCCAAGAAGGTGATGTTCCT
>NZ_JBEKVH010000116.1:0-12731 GCF_049514155.1 Roseiarcus sp.
AGTACATCGCACGTCTCGACAGCGAAAAGCCCGGGGTTCGCATGAACGATGGGCGCACCGACCGGCAGGGTCGGTTCTTCGTCGGCGGCATGGAGGAGGAAAGCGAGAGGCCCATCGCTTCGGTCTTCCGTGTTGATCCGGATCTGACGATCCGTCGCCTCTTTGACGGCGTCGGCTGCGCGAACAGCACGTGCTTCTCACCGGACGGGCGGACGATGTGGTTTGCCGATAGCCCGCGACGCGCGATCGAAGCCTTCGACTACGATATCGCGACGGGCATTCCGTCGAATCGACGCATCGTCGCGCGGACGAAAGGGATCCCCGACGGATCCTGTGTCGACAGTGAAGGCTACGTCTGGAACGCAGTCTGGAAAGGCGGTCGCGTCGACCGCTACGCGCCGGACGGACGGCTTGAACAAACGATCGAGGTCCCGGTGAACAAAGTCACCTGCGTAGCCTTCGGCGGCGCGGATCTCGACACGCTGTTCGTGACCACTTCGCGCTATGACGAAAGCGAGGCCGACCTCGCGAGACAGCCAACGGCTGGGAGCCTCTACGCGGTGAAGCCCGGCGTCCGAGGGCTGTCCGACGCACCCTACGCAGGCTGAGGCGCACCGCAGTCCGATCGCATCATTCGCTGGGTCGCGATGGATGAAACGGCGGTGCGTGCCGCTATCTCGTATGCGCTGTTGTCAGGCCACGGCATTGAATGACTCTGAAGCCGATTGCGGCCGAACCGGGCGCTGATCCACAACCAGGCAAAGAAGTGGGCGATCACGGCGCATAGGCGGCGAGCGCGATGCCGACGATGACCACGACAAGACCGACAATATTCAGCGGCAGCAGCTTTTCGCCGAATACCGCCGTCGCGATGACGGCGATCAGCGCGAAGCTTGCGGCCGAGAATGCTGGATAGGCAACCGAGAGCGGAACTACGACGATCGCACGAACGAACAGTAGCGCGTTGACAGCGCCGAGGGCGAGGCCAGCGCCAAAAAGCGGCCACCAGTAGCGCGCCGGAAAGCCCGCAATCGAGCGATAGATGACATACGAGCCGACGTTGAACAGCACCGCGCCACACAGAAGAAGGTACGCCCTTATCATCATGGCTCAAGCCCCTGGTTCGTAATAGCCGCTGTCTTCAGGCCGCAGCCTCGAGTGACTCTGGTTTGGCATAGACCCAGGGCAGAAGATCGTCGATGGCGCGGTTGAGATGGCCGTTGACGATCTTGGCGAGGACGTCGGCGAGATAGGCGTGGGGATCGACGCTGTTGAGCTTGCAGCACTCGATCAACGAAGCGATCACCGCCCAGTTGTCGCCGCCGCGATCGGAACCGCAGAACAGCCACGATTTCCCAGGGCGATGCCGCGCAGCCCTCTTTCGGCGGCGTTGTTGGAGAGGCAAACGCGCCCGTCCTCAAGGAATAGCGTGAAGGCCGGCCAGCGCTTGAGCATGTAGTTGATCGCGTTGACCAGATCGTGCCCGCGCGAGAGCTTCGCCTCAGCCATCGTCGCCGCGATCGCCGTCGCCGTGATAAAGCCGAGCCCGGTATTTGTGCGGCGACGTGCCGAAGAAGGCGCGAAACTGAGCGGTGAAATAGCTCTGGTTAGAGAAGCCGCAATCGAGCGCAATGTAGATGATGGGGTCACGCGTCGTCGAAAGGCGCCGAGCCGCCGTCTGCAATCGCGTGCGCAGGATGAACTCGCGTGGCGACAGATGGAACAGCATCCGGAAACGCGTGCGGAACTGGCTGGTCGAAAGGTTGCTTAGGGCCGCCAGATCGTCGATGCGGATCTTGGCGCCCAAGCGATCCTGGATATAATTGATCGCGACCCGGAACGACTGGAAACCCGCCGGCAGTTCGGTCGAGGCCGAAATCACCCGGGTGATGCCCATCAGGCCGACGACCTTCCCGCCTCGGTCGAATAACGGCACTTTGTTGGTCGACACCCAGACCAAATGTCCCGACTGATTTATTATGACTTCGATCCGGTTGAGCAGACGGACGCCGGTGGCCATGACGCGCTGGTCGTCCTCATAAATCTTCTCGGCGATTTGGCGCGGAAAGAAATCGAACTCGGTGGCGCCCAAAATCTCGGCGCGGTCGCGATAGTTGAGGGATTGAGCCGCCCAGGCGTTGCACGCCATCCAACGGCATTGCCGATCCTTGATGTAAAAGGAGACGTCGGGCAGGAATTCGAACATCTGCTCGATCGAGCCGCGATCGCGCAGACTGTCGAAGAATGCAACGACGTCCGTTTCGCAGAGCGGCTGGCGGGCGTCGACGCGAACGGCGTCGTGACTTTTGGATCCGCCCATCGCGACGGCCTCAATCGCTGAGACCGCCGAAGAGGACCGCGCTAGCGGAGCAGGGGCGCGATCGCGTGCGCCATGTAGAGGCCGTCGCGCGACGCGACGCGATCCGGATCATGCTCGGCCTCCTCGCCTTCGTCCTCGACGACGATCCAGCGATCGTAGCCGGTCGCGCCAAGATACGTCGCCACCCCCGGAAAGTCGAGGTTCCCTTCTCCCATGCATCGCCACACGCCGTCAGTGGACATGTCCTTGAAATGCACATGGGCGATCAGCGGGCGGTAGCGCTTCAGCAGGGTCATGACATCGATGCCGCCTTTAGCGATGTGCCCGATGTCGGGAATCCACTTCAGGACGCGGGCGTCGATTCCTTCCAGCATCCGCTCGTAGTCGCCGACGGTTCGGCAGACCGAACCGGCGGGCGAATTGGGATGATAGGCGGCGATCACGCCTCGATCCGCCGCTCGCGAAGCCAGCGCGTTCATGCAGGCAATTTGGTTGTCCTGACGCTCGCGCAAGTCGCTGCGGTCGGCGCCGGGCATGGGACAGACATTGAGCAGCGCCCCCGGGAAGTTCCGGGCGAGGTAGTCGATCGTCCAGTCGGCGGAGGCGCGCTCCGCCTCACTCTCACGCGCGCCGCGCCAATCGTGAACAATGCAAAGAGCGGCGAGATCGACGCCCGCCTGCTCCAAATGCCTCCGCATCAGTCCAGGGTCTCTCAACGCCCCAAGAAACTGCAATTCCGCTTCGACGCCGGCGAAGCCCGCCCGGCCGGCGACGGCGATGATGTGATCAAGTCGATCCAGATAGAGCTTGCCGCTCATTTGCCAGGCATACGTCTGGGATCCGATCTTGATCATGGTCGCTCCGTCCATCATTCACTGATGGCTCAATAGACATTCCAGCGTAGTCGCATTGAACCGTTCGACCGCCTCCCAGTCATGGGCGTGCGCGCGGCCTTCGAAAGTCACGATACGCGCGCCGGCGTTCGCGCGGCTGGCTCGCTCCAGCCGTGAGCCGCGCGCACCGCCAGCATGGCCGCCAGCACGTGTCGCCATGTCGCCGGGTCCAGCAGCGTTCGATTGGGGAACATGCAGCCGTCCCAGCACAGGTGGCGCATCGCTCGCGTCAACTCGCCGGATGCGTCGCGCAGCCACAGACCGGCGTGGCGAGGAATGTCGAGCAGACCGCCCGGATCGTCGGGCAAGCAATGGCGCCCCGTCTTGTCGTGCGCGCCCATTCCTTTGACCGAGCCGTCGTTCTGCGCGACGTGGAAATCGATGGTCCACGGCCTAAGGGCGTTGGCGATCACAACCAAAGCGCTCTCGAGCGCAGCAGAGCCAGCTCTGACCTGATCGGGCGAGACGAGCGCGTGTTCGGGGGCATTGTGGCCCACGGCGTAGAGCATGGTGTGGGCCATGTCGGCCTGAAATCCGACGACGTCAGGACGGCCGACCGCCTCCAACAGATCGAGCATATGCCGCCAGGAGTGCATCCCGCCCCAGCAGATTTCGCCTTCCAGCGCCAGCCGCTCGCCGTGATCGGCGGCGACGCGGGCGGCTTCCCGAAGGGTGGCGGCGACGGTCTTGGTGGCCGACGGATCGCGCGCCCAGACTTCGGGGCTGGTTGCGCTGTCGACGCGGATCACGTTCGCGGCGCGGACTCCGAGCTCGCGCAATCGCCGGCCGATGCCACAGGCCCGACTGACCATCTCGATATACGCGGCGCGGTCCGTGGCGCTGCCCATCGCCGAGCCGCCGCCGGTATCGGGCCAAACCGGCGCGACGCAAGAGCCGACCGCCAGGCCGTGCGACCCCACTAAGTCCGCCAGACGCGCGACCGCGTCGGGATCGGCGTCGATCGGCGTGTGGGGGACGGCTAGAAACAAGTCGACCCCGTCGAATCCAACCCCGTCCAGCTTGGTCGACGCCGTCAGCTCGAGCATGGTCTCGAGCCCGATCGGTGGCTCGGAACCCGGCCCTTTGCCGACCAATCCCGGCCACATCGCGTTGTGCAGCTTGGGAAAATTGTGCATGGCGCTAGGCCGCCGCGTCGGTGGCGCGCAGGAAGTCGTGTCCGTATCCCAGGCGCATGAGGATCTCGCAATGTCGAAGGTGACCACCGCCGACATGCGCGGTCCAAAGCAGCAGGTTGATTCCGAGCAGCATCCGGTCCTCCCAAACGCTCACCTTGATAGGCGCTTGAACTGCGTCATTCCTGGCCGGCCCGATCGAATTTTGTCACTTTTCGAACGTTCGCGACTCGACGAGCCGGCGGAGACGGCCCCTGTCGGTCATCTCCCGACAGCGACCAAATGGGTCTCCGAGCCGATTGACGGCTCTGGCCTGCCCCCTCCGGGTGGTCCGGATTGAATGTCAGTGCATCTGACCGCTGCGGCCACGGTTGGGGCGGGCGAGCGCGTCGCCCACAGCGTGATGGAGCCGTCGCGCGGGGATGATCGCCCGGGGGCGCCGGCGGGCGGTAGCCGAGCGCGCTGTGAGGCCGCACGGTGTCGTAGTGGACCCTCCACGGCTCGATCAGCACCGCGTTTCCGCCAAGCTGCAGAAGATCTCGCGGTTCAGCAGCTCGTCGCGGAGCTTGCTGTTGAAGCTCTCGCAATAGCCGTTTTCCCGTGGGCTGCCGGCTCGATGTAGGCGGCCTTCGATCCTGGTGTATCCGTCTGCGGGGGGCGGTGTCGACGATCGAACGGATTCAGGGAGCTGCGGGGGTCAGGCTTCGAGTCCCTCTATCGTGTGCGCCGCAGCGCGCCGATAAGTTCGATCCTGCCTCGGGACCGACGCAGAGCGTCGGAAAGACGCTTTGCACTTTTCCACGGCGCTGGTCGGCAATCAATGTTGGCCTGGGTCCAAAAGTCGCCCAGTAATGGGAGCTCCCAGAATTTCGGCTGCGAAAGATAGAAGGTGCCCGCCCCCGGCGGCGTCGTCGGGTCGCGAACGTTCGAAAAGTGACAAAATTCGATCGGGCCGGCCAGGAATGACGCGCTCCAAGCGCCTATCAAGGAGGCCGATTGGGAGGATCGGATGCTGCTCGGGATCAACATCCGCTACGACGTAAGTCAATAGCGGAGTCCACCATGCCCTACGTCAAGAATGAAGGTGTCAGCATCTTCTACGAAGTGGAAGGCGACGGGTTCCCCCTCATCCTCATCATGGGCCTTGGCGCCGACCGGACCGCGTGGGAGCCCCATAGCAACGAGTGGAGAAAACACTTCGCTTGCTACAAGATCGACAACCGCGGAATCGGTCTGTCAGATAAGCCGCGCGGCCCCTATACGACGGACGCGATGGCGACCGACGTTCTGGCCGTAATGGATCATGCCGGGGTCGACAAGGCGCATGTGCTGGGCGTGTCGATGGGCGGCGCCATTGCGCAGTCGCTCTACCGCCGCGCGCCGGCGCGGGTGCAGTCGCTAGTGCTCGTGAGCACTTGGGCGAAGCTCGACAATTTCGGCAAGGCGGTCTTCCACCATTTCAAGGCCAGCCGCGCGCACGCCACGGCAAGCCAATGGATCGAGACGCTCCAGCTTTGGATCTGGGGGCCGAAATACATGGACAACAATCTGCAGGATCTCCTCGACGCGCAGGAGATGGCGGAGGAAAACCCTTTCCCGCAGCCGCGCGTCGGCTTCGAAGGCCAATGCGACGCCTGCATCGGCCACGATACGGAGGGCGGGCTTGGCGAGGTGAAGGCGCCGACGCTGATAACCGTGGGCGACAAAGACATCTTCACCCCGATCCGCATGTCCGAGACGCTGCACAAAGGCATCGCGGGGTCGGAGCTGGCGGTCTTCGCCGACTGCGCTCATGTCCACCACTGGGAGGATTTGGAGCGGTTCAATTCCCGGACTGTCGCCTTCATGCAAAAGCACACGCCGGAGTAAGTGCATGTCAGGCGACATTCAAGTTCGACCGACAAACCTACGCTTGGCAGACGAGCGGCGCTCCCGAGACATGGTTGACGCATACGTGCGCCACGGCTTCGACGGAAGCACGCCCTGGGGCATGATCTCATGACGCGTGTTCTTGAAATGAAGGGCATCGTCAAGTCGTTTTCGGGGCAGACCGTGCTCCACTCCGTTGATTTCGAGGTGATGGAGGGAGAGGTCCACGCGCTTATCGGAGAGAACGGGGCCGGGAAATCCACCTTGATGAAAATCCTGATGGGGGAGTTTCCCTACGACAAAGGCGAAATTCTCCTCCGCAGCGCACCCGTCGGCATCGCTTCACCCGCAGCGGCGCTCAATCTCGGCATAGCGATGATTCACCAAGAGCTGAGCCCTGTCCCCGACATGAACATTGCCGAGAACATCTTTCTCGGCAGAGAACCCAACCGGTTTGGCATCCTCAATACGCGAAGGCAAGAGAATCAGACCGCCGAGCTTCTGTCCTCTCTCGGCCTTAGTTTCGATCCAAGAATGAAGATGAGAGCTCTCAGTGTGGCCGCGACGCAGCTCGTCGAAACGGCAAAGGCGATTTCCTACAACTCTCGTATCCTCATCATGGATGAGCCTACCTCGGCGATTAACGAGGCAGAGGTGAGAAAGCTCTTCGACATGATCCGCCTCCTGCGTTCGCGAGGCGTGGCGATCATCTACATATCGCACAAGATCGACGAATTGTTCGAGATTGCCAACCGCGCGACAATCCTGCGTGACGGACATCGCGTCGCCGGGGGGCAGATGAGCGAGCTGACGCGGCAGCAGCTGATCAGCCTCATGGTCGGACGCGAGCTCACCGAGATATTCCCGAAGGTGAACGCCACGGTAGGCGACGTGGTCATGACGGTGCGGGGCCTCACGCGTCGCAATGAGTTCCGCGACGTGAGCTTTGATCTGCACGCCGGTGAGATCCTTGGAATCGGTGGGCTGATGGGAGCGGGCCGGACGGAAATCGTCTCGACCATATTTGGCGAAAGACGGCCTGACGCGGGAGAAGTCCGCGTCCGGGGACGCGCCCTCATAGCAGGCAGCACACGTGAGGCCGTCCAACGGAGGATCGCATTCGTCCCCGAGGATCGCAAGAACCTGGGGCTGAACCTCACCGGGTCAGTCGGGGACAATCTGTCCATCGTGGTCGAGGGGCGACTCAGCAACGCCGGGATGGTGCGCAAGCGCATCGTTGAAAAGGCGGTCGACCGCATGATCTCAACCCTCTCCATCAAGGTGGAGTCGCGAAACCAGCGTGTTGGAACGCTGAGCGGGGGCAACCAGCAGAAGGTCGTCCTGGGGAAATGGCTGCTCTCCGAGCCGGACGTTGTCATCCTCGACGAGCCGACGCGAGGCATCGACGTCGGAGCCAAGGCGGAGATTTACAGGCTCATCGGCCAGCTCGCCGCGAGCGGAAAGGCCGTACTCATGATCTCCTCCGAAATGCCGGAGATCATGGGACTGTGCGACAGGGTCATCGTGCTGCACGACGGCGCCTTGATCGGCGAGCTTTCGCGGGCCGAGCTCTCACAAGAGAACCTGATGACGCTCGCCTCCGGGATGAATTGAGCGGTTTGACGGCGAACGGAGGGGCAGAGGTGCCAGGAGCAATCGGAACGAACAGGATCGGGGGTCTTCTTGCGAAAGCAGGAATACTTTGGGCGTTCCTCGGACTCTTCATTATCCTTTCAATTCTGTCGCCGGCTTTCATCACACCGAACAACCTGATGAACGTCATCAAGCAGATGTCCGTCAACGGCATCATGGGGATCGCCATGACGTTCGTGCTGATTCTGGGCGGCATCGACCTATCAGTCGGTTCGCTCATCGCCTTGACGAGCGTCTGCGCCGCTTTTTTTGCTAGGCAATCTCTCGATCTGCCACTGATCGTTCCGATTGCGGTCTCGCTCCTCGTCGGGGTAGCGGCGGGCGCGATCAACGGCTTTGGAATCGCCTACGTCGGGATTTCTCCTTTCATCATGACTCTCGCGATGATGAGCTGCCTTCGCGGGCTTGCGCAGGTGCTGAGCAACGGTTCGCCGATCTTCGGCCTGTCGAAGCCGTTCAACGGCATCGCCAACGGGTTCGTCTTGGGGATTCCGAACCTCGTCTACTTCCTCTTGGTCATCCTGGTGATCGGAATCTTCGTTCTGCGCAAAACCGTCTTCGGAAAATGGGTCTACGCGATCGGCGGAAACGAGGTCTCCGCCCGTCTTTCGGGCATCAACACGCGCTGGATCAAGGTCGTTGTCTACATGGGCAGCGGCCTTCTCGCCGGCGTGTGCGGCGTACTGATGGCGTCCCGCATAACGTCGGGAAGCCCGATCATCGGAGTCGGCTACGAGCTGAACGCCATCTCCGCCGCCGTCATCGGCGGAGTCAGCATGTCGGGGGGAACGGGAAATCTGCTCGGCACACTCATCGGCGCGCTCATCATAGGGGTGATTCAGAACGGCCTGGATATACTCGGCGTGTCCGCGTTCTACCAGCAGATAATCCAGGGACTCATCATCATGGTGGCCGTCTTCCTGGACATCAAAAGCAAATCAAGAATCTAGTCGACGCGGACGTCCACGTTGGATGGACGGACGCCATTTGAGGAGGAAGCAGGAACATGAAAAAGGCAAATCGAGTCGTGGCAGTGGCTGTGGCGGCTACGGCTCTCCTCGTCGGAGGAGCGGCGCTCGCTGCAGGGTCCGCGGACAAGAAGGTGAAGAACTTCGCCTTCTTTATCTCGCATCAGCAGAACGAGTTCATGGTGGGATTGGCCCAGGCGGTCGTCGACGCGGGCAAGGAACAGGGCGTGAACGTCAAGGTCTATACTGGCGACAGCGATCCGGCGAAACAGAACTCCCAGGTCGACAACGCCATCGCGCAGAAGGTGGACGGCATCATGCTCGACCCGGCGTCGTTTGATGGGCTCAGCGCCGCGGTTCAGGCGGCCGTGGACGCCAAGATCCCCATCATCACGGTTCACGAGAGCGTCTCGAACCAGGATCTGGCCGCCTCCTACGTCGGGGTGGATCTCAAGCTCGGCGGTCAACGGGAGATGGAACAGGTGGTGAAGGACCTCAACGGGAAAGGGAACATCGCCTTCATGTACGGCGCCTTGGGGCATCCGGCTCAGATCGCCATCACCGAGGGAGGGAAAGAAGTCCTGGCGAAGAACCCAGACGTGAAGGTCGTGCTCGAGGGGACGGGCAACTGGGTCGCTCCCGACGCCTTGAGCCTCTCGGAAAACTGGATTTCCACGGGCAAGCAGATCGACGCCATCGTCTGCAACAACGACGGCATGGCGCTCGGAGTCCTGCCGGCCCTCCGATCCGCCAAAAAGATCGGGGTTATCAGGCTCTACGGGTTGGACGCTCCTCCCGAGGCGATGAAGGCAATCAAGGCGGGCGAGGAAACCGCGTCGATCTACAATGACTCCAAGACCGAAGGGAAGAAGGCGGTCGAGACAATGATCGCTGTGTCGGAAGGCAAGCCGGTCGATAAGCAGATCATCATTGCCCCCATCGTCATCACCAAGGACAACGTCGATCAGTATCTGAAATAGGCTCTAATCACGGGGGGAACGCTTCCCCCCGTCTTTCCACTATGATGTAGATCGGCGTGGGTGGGCTGCCCCCTCGGGGTGGTCCGGCTTGAATGTTGGCGCATCTGACCGCTGTTCCGCCACCCTTCTTTGGACCGCCGGAAGTTAGAGCGTTCCGGCTTTGTCACGCCGGCAGGCTGGATGCGCCGGCGAGGTTCATGAGGGAAGCCGGGGGCTTATTGCCGATAGCCCCGTGCGGTCTGTCCTCGTCGTAGTACTTGCGCCAATCCGCCAATTTTTCGCGGGCGTCCGCAAGGGTCAGGAACCAGTGCGCGTTCAGGCGCTCCGCCCGCAGGCGCCCGTTGAACGCTTCGATGAAGGCGTTGTCCGTCGGTTCGCCTGGCCGCGAGAAGTCCAGCGTGACGCCCCTTGCATAGGCCCAGAGGTCGAGATCTTGGCTGACGAACTCGGAGCCTTGGTCGACGCGGATCGTCTTGGGATAGCCTGTGGCCGCGCAAACCCGCTCCAGGCTCGCAACGACGTCTTCGGCGCGATAGCTGAACCTCGGATCGATAGCGGGCGAGTACCGGCTGAACGTGTCCACGACGGTCAGAACCCGGATCTTCTGCCCGGCAGCCAACTGGTGGGTTGCGTCAACAACGGTCGTTGAGAGCATGTCCGCGGCTGCGTCATTAGCCTTCGAACGCCCGCTGCAGGTTTCTAAGTCCATCTGCGGCAAGCGCGTCCTGGCTTTCGGCGAGCGGCCGCCAGATCGAGACAGCGCGTGCGATCTCCTTGATTTCAGGCGTGAAGGCCTCGATCACGATCGGCCCTTCGAAGCGAACGTCGCGCAACGCCGTCGCGATGTCGCGCCAGGGCAAGTGGTCATCGCCGGGCGTTCCACGGTCGTTTGAACTGGCGTGGAACTCGACAATCCGCCCCGCGGCGCGCCGAATGGCGGCGGGAATGTCTTTCTCTTCGATGTTCATATGGAAGGTGTCGAGGAGCAACCCGACGTTGTCGGCGCCGACGTCCTCAAGAAGCCGAAGACCCTGGTCGACTGTGTTGACGAGGTCGGTCTCAAATCGATTCAGCGGCTCGACGGCTAGACTGACCTTTCTCTCGGCCGCATAGGCCGCCGCCGCTTTGAGGCTTGCAACCGCTCTGTTCCACTGTTCGCGACGCGCGCTTCGGTCGAGGAGACGCGTATTGCCGACCGCGGCGTACATGGGTCCCGAAACGAACGGACTCCCCAACGCCCTCGCGAAGTCGATGCATCGATCGAGATAGGCGACACCCGCTTCACGGATCACCTCATCCTCCGAGCTCAAATTTCGGCTCGGCCCGAACGCGCCGCATATCGTGACAGAGACGCCGGCCCGAGCTGCGCGCTCATGGATCGCAGAAGGATCGATCGTCTCGGGATCCTCGACGCAAATCTCGATAGTGTCGAACCCGATCGCCTTGACGTGGTCAATGAGATCGAGCGTTCGATTTGAGAATGGCGAGGTCCAGATGAACGTGCTTGCGCCGTATCGCATTGCCAAATTCCGCTTGGGGCGCGTCCCGCTCGCTGTTGAAATTGTCAAAGCGGTCGTTGCGCATTGAGATTTACGCGGCCTGAGCGATTTGAACAAGAACCCCGTCGGAAGTCGGCCGTTGGCCTTGTTTTGCAAGAGCGGTGCGAAGAGCCGGCAAATGCTTGTACGCCTTCAGCCGACGGAAGCCCTTCAACGCTTCCTGTATGGCGGCGGTCCATCGCAGAGCCATTGATGGCAAGCGCCGTCGCGGGCGGTCGCCCGCCAACTGGCGAGCGGCGTGCGCGCCGAGTACGCCGACCTCCTGCCGAGCGCGCTCGCCTGCTTCGAGGACGATTTCGAAGCGTGCGTCGCCCACTTGCGTCTGCCCGTCGCGCATCGGCGCGTGACGCGGACGACGAACCTGCTCGAACGGCTGTTCGTCGAGGAGCGCCGGCGGTTGAAGATCATCCCCAACGGCTTCGGCGAAAAGCCGGTGCTCAAGCTGATGTTCGGCGCCCTCATCCGCGCCGCCGAGCGCTGGCGCGGATTGCGCTTCACCGAGTTCGAGCTGCGCCAGCTCGCCGCCGTCAGAAAGGAACTCGACGAGGAATATCAGGCCACGATCACGCCACAGGCGAGGTCATCCCAACCCCGAGTTTCCGGCAAATCCGCGCCTTGACCGTTATTGGCGCTGGGCCGTGGCCGATTTCCTGTCTACGTTTGCCAGCGGTTACCTAGTTAAGCACTGGGTGTGCGCTCGGCGAAGGGACAACCTGCTCCGCAGACGGGTCGACCGATCGCAAGATGATCCGCGACCGGTCCCGGCAACCCAGGGAAGCGAACTCGAGCGCGTCCGCGCACTCCAACCAAGCGATGCGACAAAGCTGCGACACCGCTTGGTCGCCGCCATCATTGACTAATTTACTGTATACTGTAAAAAGTGGTTATGGACTCCGTCGCCAGCAAAGCCTCTTCGGTCACCCGCTTTATCGCGGAACGCCTCCTCGAAATCGAGCCGGGCCAACGCATTCCGAAGACGTCCGACATCGCAAACGAACTCGCGGTGGGTTTCGGCACCGTCGAGAGGGCATTCACCGCCCTCCGCGACGAGGGCGTCATCACGACTCGCGCGCGCGGGCAGATGGGCACGTTCCTCGTCGATCGGGACCTGCGCAGGCAATGGAAGGCGGCGGGCCTGGGAACGGTTATCGGGCTGTTGCCTTTGCCGAACGCCATGCCCTTCATCGGCCTCGCAACGGGCGTCACGGCCTGGTTCGAAACCACCGGCGTTCCTTTCGCCATCAACTTCAAGAACGGCGCCGAGTCCCGATTGACGGCCCTCGCCGAGGGTCGCGCCGATATCGTCGCTCTATCCAAGCAAAGCGCTGAAACGGTCTGTCGTCGCGACGAAGCTTT
>NZ_JBEKVH010000117.1:0-12704 GCF_049514155.1 Roseiarcus sp.
GAATTCGAGGAGCGCCTCAAGGCGGTGCTCAACGAAGTGACCGCGGCCGAGGGCGGAATCATCCTGTTCATCGACGAGATGCACACGCTGGTCGGCGCCGGCAAGGCCGACGGCGCGATGGACGCCTCCAACCTGCTGAAACCGGCGCTGGCGCGCGGCGACCTCCATTGCATTGGCGCGACCACGCTCGACGAATATCGCAAGCACGTCGAGAAGGACGCCGCCTTGGCGCGACGCTTCCAGCCGGTGTTCGTCGCGCCGCCTACGGTCGAGGACACGATCTCGATTCTGCGCGGCCTGAAGGAGAAATACGAGGTTCACCACGGCGTCCATATCACCGACGCCGCGATCGTCGCCGCCGCCGTGCTGTCGAACCGCTACATCGCCGACCGGTTCCTGCCCGACAAGGCGATCGACCTGATCGACGAGGCGGCCTCGCGCCAGCGCATGCAGGTCGATTCCAAGCCGGAAGCGCTCGACGAGCTCGATCGCCGCATCATCCAGCTCAAGATCGAGCAGGAGGCGTTGAAGAAGGAGAGCGACTCCGCCTCGCGCGACCGGCTGGTCAAGCTCTCGAGCGAGCTCAACGAGCTGCAAGAGAAATCCGACGCGCTGACGACGCGCTGGCGGGCGGAGAAGGACAAGCTCGGCGCGGCGCAGAAGCTGAAAGAGGATCTGGAGAGCACGCGCAATGCGCTCGCCCAGGCGCAGCGCAAGGGCGACTATTCCGAGGCGGGACGGCTCGCCTATGGCGTGATCCCCGAACTGGAGAAGAAGCTCGCCGCCACCGAGGGCCAGAGCTCGGCGGCGCTGGTCGAAGAAGCGGTGACGCCCGACCACGTCGCGCAGGTCGTGTCGCGCTGGACCGGCGTGCCGGTCGACAAGATGCTCGAAGGCGAGCGCGACAAGCTGCTCAAGATGGAGATCGAGATCGCCAGGCGCGTCGTCGGCCAGAGCGAGGCGGTGACGGCGGTGTCGACGGCGGTCAGGCGCGCCCGCGCCGGCCTGCAGGACCCCAACCGGCCGATCGGCTCGTTCATGTTCTTAGGTCCCACCGGCGTCGGCAAGACCGAGCTGACCAAGGCGCTCGCCGCGTTCCTGTTCGACGACGAGACGGCGATGGTGCGCATCGACATGTCCGAATACATGGAGAAGCACTCGGTCTCGCGGCTGATCGGCGCCCCGCCCGGCTATGTCGGTTACGAAGAAGGCGG
This sequence comes from Roseiarcus sp., assembly GCF_049514155.1. Lineage (GTDB taxonomy): Bacteria > Pseudomonadota > Alphaproteobacteria > Rhizobiales > Beijerinckiaceae > Roseiarcus. The sequence goes on from NZ_JBEKVH010000117.1 coordinate 1,215, forward strand.
CGCGCTGACCGAGGCGGTCCGGCGGCGGCCCTATCAGGTGGTGCTGTTCGACGAGATCGAGAAGGCGCATCCGGACGTGTTCAACGTCCTGCTGCAAGTGCTCGACGACGGCCGGCTGACCGACGGCCAAGGCCGCACCGTCGACTTCCGCAACGTGCTGATCGTCATGACCTCGAACCTCGGATCCGACTACCTCGCCAATCTCGGCGAGAACGAGGACACGAAGACGGTCGAGCGCGAAGTGATGTCGGCGGTGCGCGGGCATTTCCGGCCCGAGTTCCTCAACCGCGTCGACGAGATCATCCTCTTCCATCGGCTCCGGCGCGAGGACATGGGCGCGATCGTCGACATCCAGTTCAAGCGGCTCGCCAAGCTGCTCGAGGACCGCAAGATCGTCGTCGAGCTCGACGCGAAGGCGCGCCATTGGCTCGCCGAGCGGGGCTACGACCCGGCCTATGGCGCGCGCCCGCTCAAGCGCGCGATCCAGAAGACGGTGCAGGACCCGCTGGCGCAGATGCTGCTCGCCGGCGAGATCAGCGACGGCGAGACGGTCAAGATCGGCGTGTCGCACGGAGCGCTGACCTTCAACGGCAAGCCGGCGGCCGGCTCGCCCGAGCAGACCGCCCCGGCCAAGCCGGCGACGGTGGTGAACTTCCCCAAGGGCGTGTGAACGCGCCTACGCCCGGCGCGGCGCTCCGCGAAGCGCCGGGCCCGTCCGTTCGGCCAGATATTGGCGAGCGGCGGCGGCTTCGCTGTGCGTCAGATAACCCAAGCGCAGCGTTCGCCGCCGCGGCGGGCGCCAGAAGACCACGCCGAAAGGCAGCAAGAGCGCGGCGAGCGCGATCGACCAGACGAGGCCCTCGGAGCGGGTGATCTCGGCGTCGCCGACGAAGGCCTCGTAGCCAAGCGTCATCGCCGTAAGATCGACCGCCCGCTCGTCGTGCTGCAGGCGATGGGCGATCGCCGACAACACCACGTGGGCAAGCTCGTGGGCGAAGCCGGCGACCACCCAAACGAACGATCGTTCAGTGAGGTCGGCCGCGCGCGCGTTCACAACCACGCGTGTGGCGTGAAACTCGGGGCTGCCGTAGGGCGGCATCGGAACCGGCATTTCGACCCACATCGGGCTGGACGCCGTGGAAAGGTCGACGATTCTGAGGCCGACGCGCAGTTCGAGACGCATCGACGTCTTGATCCAACCGAGCATCGCGCCATAGTCGCGGCGGTCGTACAGGCGTTTCAGAACGGTGGGATCGACCGGCGGCCTCGCCCCTCCCAGCGAATTCGAGAGTTCGTCGAGATAGTCGCAGATGAGCTGGCTCATTGCGCGCCCCGAGCCGGGATACTCCCGGACGCCGATGGGAGTCGGTATCACCGCGCTCGCGGCGAGTCATGCCGTCGACGACGCCGTGGCGTTGCGGCGGCGCGGCGTCTGGCGTTTCCGCGCGGTCGGCGTTATCAGGCAGGCGGGCGCGATCGGTCAGGAAGCGACGTCATGAACAACCTATCGGCATTTCTTGGCGGTTCGCCGGCGACGGTGGCGCTCAGACTCATCGTCGTGTCGTTCATCGTCGGCATCGTGCTCGTCACCTTCGGCTTCGATCCGTCAAACATCATCGACAGCTTCGTCAACCTGGTGCATCGCCTGATCGAATACGGCCTGACCGACTTCCGTGAGATCGGCCGCGTGCTGGCGACCGGGGCGCTCGTGGTGCTGCCGGTGTGGCTGGTGCTGCGGCTGCTCGGCGCCCGCCGCGCGCCCTGAGCCTCAGCCCTCGCCCGCCGCCCATTCGCGCGCGCGCGATCCGGTGAGCGCGGCGAGCGGCCCGCGGCGCTCGACGGCAAGCGCGAGGCCCTGGAGGATCTCGCCGATCAGCGCCGGGCCGCGGTAGACGAGGCCGGTGTAGACCTGCGCCAGCGTCGCGCCCGCCTCGATCTTGGCCAGCGCCGTCTCGGCGTCCTCGACGCCGCCGCTGCCGATCAGCGTCAGCGCGCCGCCTGAGCGCAGATAGGCGCGCGCCAGCATCCGGGTCGAGGATTCGAACAGCGGCCGCCCGGAGAGGCCGCCCGCTTCGCCGTGGTCGCGACCCTCGAGCGACGCCGGTCGCGCGACGGTCGTGTTGGCGACGATCAGCCCATCGACGCCGCGCCGCGCGCACACTTCGACGACGTCGTCGAGGCCGCGCAGATCGAGGTCTGGCGCGATCTTGACCAGCAGCGGCCGACGCTCCGCCGCTTGCGCGCGCGCCTCGGCGACGCGCGCTGCGAGTTCGTCGAACGCGGCGCGCTGCTGCAGGTCGCGCAGGCCCGGCGTGTTGGGCGAGGAGACGTTGAGAGCGAAATAGCTGGCGTAGGGCGCGAAGGTCTTCACTCCCGATGCGACGTCGGCGATGCGGTCGACGGCGTCGCGGTTGGGGCCGATGTTGACGCCGACGATTCCGCCCGCCGGTCGCGCCGCGAGCCGCATCCGCGCCGCGTCGTAGCCGTCATTGTTGAAGCCCATGCGATTGATCAGCGCGCCGTCGCGCGGCAGACGGAACAGCCGCGGCTGCGGATTGCCGCCTTGCGGGCGCGGCGTCAGCGTGCCGACCTCGACGAAGCCGAAGCCGAGCGCGATGAGCGCGCCGGCGACTTCGGCGTTCTTGTCGAAGCCCGCCGCCATGCCGATCGGATTGGGAAAATCGAGGCCGAAGGCGCTGACGGCGAGCCCCGGCGGCGAAGCGGTCTTCGGCAGCAAGGGCGCATATTTCAGCGCCGCGATCGTCGCGCGATGCGCGGTCTCGGGCGGCAGGCTGAGCAGCAGCGGCATGGCCAGCGCGCCGATCGCCTTTGTCAGCACGCGAGGTCTCCAAAGTCGTGGCGGCCGTCGATGTTGAGCGGCAGCGGCCGCGCCCAGGCGACCGCGGCGAGCGGCAGCGGGCCGTAGAGATGGGGAAAAAGCGCGCCGCCGCGCGACGGCTGCCAGCGCAAGGGCGGCCCCAGCGCGTCGACCTCGACCGCGACGAGCGTGAGATCGGCGCGGCCGGCGAACCATTTCGCCGCCGTCTCGGGCGCCTGGGCGGCGGTCGAGAAATGGATGTAGCCGTCGGTTCGATCGACCTCGCCGCCGAGGAAGACGCCCGCCGCCGCCGCGACGCGCCATTCCTCGGCGGCGACGATCTTGAAGATCAGCGCCACTGCGCGCCGCTAGTCCTGCAGCATCCGTTTCAACAGCTCGAGCTCTTCGCGCAAGGCCGTGTCGGTGGCGCTGAGGCCCTCGATCTTGCGCACGGCGTGCAGCACGGTCGTGTGATCGCGTCCGCCGAAGCGGCGGCCGATCTCCGGCAGCGAACGCAAGGTGAGCGCCTTGGAGAGATACATCGCCACCTGCCGCGGCTTCACCACCATCGCCGTGCGGCGCGCCGAGAGAATGTCGGAGCGGCTGACGCTGTAGTGACTGGCGACCAGCTTCTGGATGTCTTCGATCTTGACCCGCCGCGGCTCACGCGCGCGGACAAGATCGTGGATCGCCGCCTCCGCCGCCTCGACCGTCAGCGGCGAGCCGACGATCGAATGGGCGATCAGGCGATTGACCGCGCCTTCGAGATCGCGTCCGTTGGAGACGATCGCACGCGCGACATAGGCGACCACCGCCGGCGAGACGGAGAAGTTCGGATTCTGGACGCGCGCCGCGGCGATGCGCGCTTCGAGGATCTTGATGCGCAGCGGCTCGTCGAGCGCCGTCATCTCGACGCACAGGCCGCCGGCGAGCCGCGAACGCACGCGCTCGTCGAGCGCCTCCAGATCGGCCGGCGGGCGGTCGGCGGCGACCACGACCTGACGCCCGGAATCGAGCAGCGCGTTGAGCGCGTGGCCGAACTCGTTCTGGAACGCCTTGCCTTGCAGGAACTGCACGTCGTCGATGATCAGCAGAGCGATCGACCGCATCGCCTCCTTGAAGGCGATCGCGGTGTGCGACTGCAGCGCGGCGACGAAACCGTACATGAAACGCTCGGCGGTCAGATAGATGACGCTGCGCCCCTGCGCCGTCGCGGCGTGCGCGGTCGCCTGGAGAAGATGGGTCTTGCCGAGGCCGACCGCCGAATGGACGTAGAGCGGACTGAAGGCGGGCGCCTGCCCGGCGCGGTCTTCGACCACGCGCTGCGCGGCGGAATAGGCGAGCTGATTGGAGCGGCCGACCAGGAACGAAGCGAACGTCAGCCGGCGATCGAGCGGCGAACTGGCGAGCGGCTCGCCGTAAGCGGCGGCCTCTTCACGCAAGGCGCCGCCGCGCGGCGTCGAGGCCGGCGCGATGCGCGCCGCCGTCGGGCGCGCAGGATCGATCGCCTTGGGCTGGTTGGGAGGAATCGGCGCGGCAGGCGGTGCGACCGAGGCGCCCATCGACGAGCGCAACCCGATCACGACCGACGCGACGCCGCCGATCTCGGCTTCGAGCGCGGCGAGAATGCGGTCGCTGTAATGGGCCTCGATCCAGCTCTTGAGGAAGCGCGTCGGCACCGAGAAAAGCGCGCGGCCGTCCTCGATCGAATCGAGCTTCAGCCGCCCGAACCACGACGTGAAGACGTTCTCGCCAAGCTCGGCGCGCAGGCGGCGGCAGCAGCGTCGCCAGCTCTCGTCGGTATCGCGCGAGGATGGAATGATGCGAGCGGCGGCCGCAGCCGCGCTCAGTTCGGCGCTCTCGTTCATCGGAGTCTCGTGGGAAGATCGTTCGATTGGGAAAGGGTGAAGAGGCTCGTGTGGACCATCTAAGTTTGGGTCCACGGCAAGCCCCCCGCTCGCCAGCCGCCGAGCCCGCCGCGTCTGTGGGTCGCAGCGTCCAGGCCTCCTTCGAATCCTTCGCTGACGTTGTAGCAACGCCGCCACCCGGCCGAAGCGAGCGCCCGCGCGGCGGCGAGCGAGCGAACGCCGGAGCGACAGAGAAACAGCACCGGCGTCTCCTGATCGGCGCCGCGCGCGGTCAATTCCGCAATCACTCGTTGGGCGAAGTCGGCGGCTGGCCGCATCCCCGGATAGCTCGCCCACTCGACGAAGATCGGCGTTCTGCCGAGGTCGCCCAGGTCGGGAACCCCCACCCAGGTCCATTCGGCCGGGGTGCGCACGTCGACCAGCTCCGCTTTTTCGTCTTCCTTCAACAGCGTATAGGCGTCGGCGACCGACAATTCCCCTGCGTAATCCGCAGGTCGTTGAAACGACATGGCCTCTCCTCCCACAGCCCGCACTGTGGTGTGTCATTCCCAGTCTATGTCTCGAAGTTCCGCAGAGACGCAAGAGCACTTCGGTAAACGTCAACGCCAACTGACCGACGTCAACATTCCGACTAAATAGATAACCTATTCTATTTAACGCCCCCCAGCGTCATACTTGGGCGAACCCTTGCGATCTTCAATTTGATCGCTTATTCCTTGACCAAGGTCGCATTTATTCTTGGACGGCCGACTATCGCATGGGGCATGGCGCAGGGCAACCCGTTTGTCGGCGACAAACCGACGCCCCCGCGCCCGGCGTCACGACCCCGTGCGCCGGATCGTCTGGGCTGGCGGACAAATGGTTGATAAGCGGACAGACTTCACGCCGTTACGCGCGCCGGAACGCGCCGCGCGCGCGCGGCGGAACCGCCACAGTGTTGGAACAATTCCGCCATACCTTTGCCGCCGCGCGCCACGCTTAGCGATTAACGTTTTGGTAGGGCTCAGGTTTTCATGTGCGGCAGATTTCCCTACCGACAGTCGATGAAATGTTGCAAATTTGTCTCATGACGGAAAAATGCACGTGCGGAAACCCGCTTCGTCGATCCCCGAACCGATAACGGACTGGCGCGCCGACGCCTATCGCCGGTTCGAGGCCGAACGAACCCGCCCGGCTGCCGATCTCCTCGCCCGCGTTCCGCCGGACGCGCGCCGAAGCATCGTCGACCTCGGTTGCGGGCCGGGCAATTCTACCGCCCTGCTCGCCGAACGCCATCCAAAAGCGGCGATCGTCGGCCTCGATTCCTCCCCTAACATGCTTGCGGCGGCGCGGGCGCGCCTGCCGCGCGCGGATTTTCGCCAGGGCGACATCGCCGAGTGGAGCGACCCGTCGGCCGAGCTGGTTTTCGCCAACGCGGCGCTGCAATGGGTCCCCGACCACATCGGCGTGATGCGTCGGCTGGCCGCTGAACTGCCGGCGCGCGGCTGTCTCGCCGTGCAGATGCCCGACAACGAGGACGAGCCCAGCCACGCGCTGATGCGCGAGATCGCCGCGACGGCGCGCTTCCGCGACAAGCTCGCCGACGCGGCGGCGGCGCGCGAGCGCATCGGCGGCTTCGCCGAATACGACGACGCGCTGTCGGCGAGCTGCGAGGAGGTCGACGTCTGGCGCACGACCTACGTCCATCGCCTCGCCGGGCCGGACGCGATCGTCGCCTGGCTCGAGAGCACGGGACTCCGGCCGTTTCTCAATCCGCTCGACGCCGACGAGCGCGCCGACTTCCTCGCGCTCTACCGCGCCGCAATCGCCCGCGCCTATCCGTCGCACGCCGGCGGTGGCGCGCTGCTGCCGTTTCCGCGCCTCTTCATTGTCGCGACGCGACGCTGACGGGGATTGACGGCGCGGCGCGGCGCGGCGGAAACAGGAGCGCGGGCGGCGACGATCGGGAGTTTGCGATGCGGCGAATGGCGATCGCCTTGATCTGCGCGGCGGGTGCGCTCACCGGCGCTTCGGCGCAGGACAAGGGCGCGCTCGAACCCGCGCCGCTGCCCCCGCTCGCCAACCCCGACGATCCCAAGCTCCCCGCCAAGGAAGTGTTCGGCCGCGCGATGACCCCGGCCGAAGCGCAGGCGCGCTCGATCGGCTTCTATTCGCGCGGGTGCCTGGCCGGCGCGGTCGCGCTGCCGGTCGACGGCGACGCCTGGCAGGTGATGCGCCTTTCGCGCGACCGCGCCTGGGGCCACCCGGCGATGATCGCCTTCCTCGAGCGCTTCTCGCGCAAGGCGGCCCATGAAGGCGTCTGGCCGGGCATTCTGGTCGGCGACATTTCGCAGCCGCGCGGCGGGCCGATGTTGACCGGTCACGCTTCGCACCAGATCGGTCTCGACGCCGACGTATGGCTGACGCCGATGCCTGACCATCGCCTCGATCGCGCCGAGCGCGAAGAGATGTCCGCCGTCGACATGGTGCGGCCCGACGGCCTCGCGGTCGACCCCGCGCATTGGAGCGAGCGGCAGGCGGGGATCATCAAGGCCGCCGCCGAGGAGGCGGAGGTCGAGCGCATCTTCGTCAACCCGGCGATCAAGAAGGCCTTGTGCGAGACGCATAAGGGCGAAGCGTGGATGAACAAGGTGCGTCCCTATTGGGGCCACAACTATCATTTCCACATCCGCATCGTCTGTCCGGCCGGCGAGACGGCGTGCCAGCCGCAGGACCCGGTTCCGCCCGGCGACGGCTGCGACAAGTCGCTCGACTGGTGGTTCACCGACGAAGCGCTGCATCCAGCGCCGGGCAAGCCCAAGCCGCCGCTGACGCTGTCGCAACTGCCGCCGGAATGCCGTCAGGTGGTGCTGCAGAAATAGCGCCTCACGCCTCGCCGGCGCGCTTGTCGCCGCCGATGCGTTCGGCGAGCGCGAGCAACAACGCGGTGACGACGAAGGCGATGTGGACGCCGGTCTGCCAAGCGAGATCGCGATCGGAGACGCTGCCGACGTTCATGTAGCCCTCGAGCAGCTTGATCGCGGTGATGGCGACGATCGAGGCCATCAGCTTCAGCTTGAGTTCGCCGAAGTCGATGTGGGCGATCCAGAACGGCCAGTCCTTGTGCGCGTCGGTGTCGACCGGCGCGATGAAACTGACGTAGCCGGACAGGATCACGATGACGACCAGCGACCCCGACAGCGTCAGGTCGACGACGCCGAGCGCGCTGAGCAGCACCTGGTCCTCGCTGAGGGCGAGGAAATGCGTCGTCAGGTCGTAGACATGGACGCCGACCTTGGCGAGCAGCGCCAGCAGCGCGACGACCAGCGCGAGATAGAACGGCGCCAGCAGCCAGCGCGAGGCGAACAGCAGCTTCTCGAACCAATGCCTGGTCACGCGCGAGCCCTCCCAAGGAGGCTCACGCATCTTGCGACAGAAGCCTGAGACCGGGCAAGCGCCGACTGGCGGCGGCGCGGTGGATCAGCATGCCCGCCGCCATCGCGGCGACGAAGACCGCCGCGCCGGGGCTGAAGAAGCCGAGGTCGACGACGCCCGGCGCCGGGCAGACGCCGCCGAGGCCCCAGCCGATGCCGAAGACGGCCGAGCCGACGACGAGCGGCGCGTCGATCGTGCGCGCCGTCGGCAGATCGATCGCGCCGCCGACCCAGGCGGCGGAGCGCCGGCGCGCGAGCAGGAACGCCGGCAAGGCGACGACGATGGCGCCGCCCATGACGAAGGCGAGCGAAGGGTCCCAATTCCCGGCGAGATCGAGGAAGCCGATCACCTTGGCCGGCTGGTACATGCCCGAGAGGCAGAGGCCGAGGCCGAAGATCAGGCCGACGACGAGAGCAAAAGCGTTGCGCTTCATGACGGGTCTCCCGGTCTCAGCCGACGACGTGGCGGACGACGAAGACGGTGACGAACGCCGTCGCCATGAAGATGCCGGTCGCCACGAACGAGCGCGGCGACAGCCGCGCCAGACCGCAAACGCCGTGGCCGCTGGTGCAGCCGGAACCGAGCCGCGCGCCGAAGCCGACCAGCAGGCCGGAGGCGGCCAGCGCCAGCCACGGCGCAGCGAAAGCCGGCGGAGCGACGCCCCACAGGACGCGGGCGACAAGCGGCGACAGGATGAGGCCGACGAGCAGCGACCAGCGCCACGGCGCCTCGGAATCGTCGATTTCGAGCGCGCCGCCGACGATGCCCGCCGCGCCCAAGACGCGGCCGAGACCGAGGACCAGCAGCGCCGCCGCCAGACCGATCAGCGCCCCGCCGGCAAGCGCCGAAAACGGCGTGAAATGCGCCCAATCCATGCTCATTACAAACCCTCTCTGTCCATAAAATATATAGACATAATCACTACGTCGCAAGCTCCTGGCGTTCACCTGGCGTTCGCTTCCGCGGCGCCTTGGCGCTGAGCTCCATGCGTCGGATGGGAAAAGCCCTTGACACACGACAGTTTATCATCTAAACTGTCTAATGCTTAAACTTATGCGGAGAGGCGACATGGTTCCGGCTTGGGACGCGATCGTCATCGGATCGGGCATCGGCGGGCTGTCGGCCGCCGGACTGCTCGCCAAGGTCGCCGGGATGAAGGTCCTGGTGCTGGAGAAGCACTCGGAACGCGGCGGCCAGACCCACATGTTCCGACGCGACGGCGCGTCATGGGACGTCGGCCTGCATTACGTCGGCGAACTCGACAAGGGCTCGATCATCCGCACCGTCATCGACTTTCTCTCGGGCGGCGCGCTCGAATGGAACAAGATGACCGACGAATTCGAGCGTTTCCTCTATCCGGGTCTGCATTTCGCCGTGCCTTCCGACCCGGCGCGCTACTTGCAGCGCCTGGTCGCGCGCTTTCCCGACGAGGCGCCCGCGATCCGAAGCTATTTTAGGGACTTGCGCGCGGTCGCGTCGTGGCATGTCCTCGGCATCCAACAGCAGTTTTTGCCGCAGCCATTGGCGTTCCTGTTCGCGCAATGGCGCCGGCTCGGCGCGGCCAAGGCGACCCAGACGACCGCGGATTACTTGCGCCGCCATTTCCGCTCGCCGGAGCTCAGAGCCTTGCTCGCGTCGCAATGGGGCGACTATGGCCTGCCGCCAGGCGAAAGCGCGTTCGCGCTGCACGCCCTCGTGGTCGACAGCTATCTCAAAGGCGCATCGTTTCCTCAGGGCGGCGCCGGGCGCATCGCGCGCACGTTTGAAACGGGGATCGAAGCGAGCGGCGGCGCGATCAAGGTCAGCCACGAAGTCACCGCGATCCTCACCGAGGGCGGGCGCGCGGTCGGGGTAAGGGCCATCGATCGGCGCGGCGCCGAGCCGATCGAAGTCGTCTTTCGCGCGCCGATCGTCATTTCCGACGTCGGCGCGCGCCTCACCTATCGCAAGCTGCTGCCGACCGACGGCGAGATCGGCAGGCGGACCGCCAAGGCGCGCGCCTATGTCGACGCGTCGGAAGGCGGCCTGTCGATGGTCACGCTCTACCTTCGGCTCGCCGAGCCCGTCTCCACGCTCGGCGTCAAGGGCGAGAATTATTGGATCAACACGACGTTTGACCACGACGACCTCGACGCGGCGACCGCAGCGATCCTGGCGGGCGAGCCGCGACACGCCTATCTGTCGTTTCCTTCCGCGAAGTCGGGAGACGACCGGTTCCATACCGCAGAGGTCATCGCGTCTCTGCGCCCGGAGGCGTTCGCCGCCTGGCGAGGCTCGGCCACCGGACAGCGTGGGCGCGACTATGTCGAACTCAAGAACCGCGTCGCCGAAGGCCTGCTCAACCTCGCCGACAGCGCCGTGCCCGGCCTCAAGGCGCTGACGCGCTATCGTGAATTGTCGACGCCGCTGACGATGGAGGACTTCACCTCGCATCCCTCAGGCGTCTTCTACGGCCTTCCCGGAACGCCGGCGCGCTACCGTTCGGGCCAGCTTTCCGTGCGAACCCCGATCGCCGGCCTCTATCTCAGCGGCTCTGACGTCGCCTCGCTCGGCATTCCCGGCGCGACGATGGGCGGCTTTGCCGCCGCGAGCAAGGTCTTGGGCGCTTTCGGCTTCATGCGCATCATGGCGGCGGCGCAACGGGTCAACAAGCCGGCGCCGACGCCGACGCGCCCGGCGGAAAGAAAGCGCGCGACCCTCCTCGCCAAGACCGCGCTGACCCCGACGATCTGGCGTCTCGAGTTCGAGCTCGACGAGCCGATCCGCTTCGCGCCCGGCCAATATGTGAAGCTGCGCGTCGCGCCGTTCGAATGGCGCGACTATTCGATCGCCGCGGCCGCGGGCGCAACGCTCACCCTGCTGATCAGCAACCGCACGCATGGCGACGGCTCCAACTACGCCGATACGGTCGAGCCCGGGGCGGTGACCGAGGTCGAGGGGCCGCTGGGCGGCTATCATCTCGAGTGCAACGCGCATCGCAAAGTGTTTGTCGCGACCGGCACGGGTTTGGCGCCGTTCCTGCCGATGTTCGATGAAATGGCCGGGGTCGGCGAACTCGGGGCCGCCGAATTGTACTTCGGCTGCCGAACGACGGCGGAGGACATCACGCGCGCGCTCGCCCCGCTGCCGCCGCGCACGATCGTCTGCGCCAGCCGCGACGACGCGTCGAACACCGCGTTCCGCGGCCGCGTGACGGCGGCCGTCTCCAGCCTGGCCTTCGATCCGGCGTCGACCGATTTCTATGTTTGCGGCTCGGCCGCTATGGTGGCCGACTGCCGGGCGATTCTGCAACGCGCCGGCGCGCCCCGCGTCCTTACGGAAGCCTACTGAGGGAACGACGCCCGACCCGTGATGAAGAGTTCTTGGTTCACCGAGACTGAAGTCTTCTTG
>NZ_JBEKVH010000118.1:0-12664 GCF_049514155.1 Roseiarcus sp.
AAGGTCCACCGCCTCGGCCTCGCCGGCCGCGCCAAGGCGCCGAGCTCGGCGGCGGCGCCGCGCGCCGCCTCAGCGCCGCGCATGCCGCCGCGTCCCGCCTCGAGCAGCGCCCGCACGGCGGTGCGCGGCGCGACCGCGCTGGCGCTCGCCGCCGAGCCGACGCTCGACACACGGCCGGTGTACCAGGAGGACGACGTCGTCGTCCCGATGTCGCTCAGGGTGACGATCATCGATCTGAAAGAGGCGATGTGCCGTTGGCCGCTCGGCGATCCGACATCGTCCGAATTCCGCTATTGCGGCTCGCCGGCGGCGAGCGGACCCTATTGCACCCATCACGGCAAGCTCGCCTACCAGCCGGTCCAGGACCGGCGCCGCGAGCGCGAACGGCGCGCGCTGCTGCGCTGAAGCGCCTTCAGACCTTGCCGTAGGTTTCGTCGAACGAATAGCCGGTGCCGCGCACGGTGCGGATCGGGTCGCGCTCGCGCCCGCGCGACAGCGCCTTGCGCAGCCGGCCGACGTGGACGTCGACGGTGCGCTCGTCGATCTCGACCGACTGGCCCCACACGCCGTCGAGCAACTGGGCGCGCGAGAACACCCGTCCAGGCCGTTCGAGCAGATACTCCAGCAGCCGGAACTCGGTCGGGCCAAGGTGAATGTCGCGCGCGCCGCGGCGCACGCGGCGGGTTTCGCGATCGAGGTCGAGATCGCCGGCGGTGAGCTTCTCGGCGATCCGCTCCGGCCGGCTGCGCCTGAGCAGCGCCCGCACCCGCGCCATCAGTTCCGGCAGCGAGAACGGCTTGACGACGTAATCGTCGGCGCCGACCGAAAGCCCGCGCACCCGCTCGACCTCCTCGCCGCGCGCGGTGAGCATGATGACCGGCAGGGTCTTGGTCGTCTCGCGCGCGCGCAGCCGGCGGCAGATTTCGAGGCCCGACACGCCCGGCAGCATCCAGTCGAGGATGACGAGGTCGGGCGGCGACTCGACCAGCCGCAGCTCGGCTTCGTCGCCGCGTTCGACCGCCTCGGCGATATAGCCTTCGGCCTCGAGGTTGTAGGTGAGCAGCAGCGCGAGATCGGACTCGTCCTCGACGACGAGGATGCGCGGCGCGGCGGCGACGGCGCGGGATGGCTCTCGACGGGCTTCGTTCATGGGGCCTGGGTTCCGATCGGGTGGCTATCGTAATCGTGCGGACCCTTGGGACGCTCGCCGGGCAACGTCGCGCCGGTGACGAGGTAGAACACCGTCTCGGCGATGTTGGTGGCGTGGTCGCCGATCCGCTCGACGTTCTTCGAGCAGAACAGCAGGTGGGCGCAGAACGAGATGTTGCGCGGGTCTTCCATCATGTGGGTGAGGAGGTCGCGAAACACCGAATCCTCGAGCGCATCGATCTCGGCGTCGCGCTCCCACACCGCCCGCGCGCGCGCGGTGTCGCGCTGGGCGTAGGCGTCGAGCACGTCCTTCATCAGCTCGGTGGCGACGTCGTTCATGTGGCGCAGGCCGACGATCGCGCGCGGCACCCGCGCTTCGATGCCGATCTTCAGCGACCGTTTGGCGATGTTCTTGGCCAGGTCGCCGACCCGCTCGAGGTCGCCGGCGACGCGGATCGCGCCGACGATCTCGCGCAGATCGACCGCCATCGGCTGGCGTCGGGCGATGGTGAGAATCGCCTGCTCCTCGATCTCGCGCTGCAGCGCGTCGAGGCGCGAGTCGGTGGCGACGACCTGGTTGGCCAGCGCCGTGTCGGCCTGGCTCAGCGCGTCCATCGCATCGATCACCATCTTCTCGGCGATGCCGCCCATTTCGGCGATCCGCCGCTCGAGGGCGTCGAGATCCTTGTCGTACGATCGGACGATGTGATCGACCACGGCGCCTACTCCTTCAACCGAACCGGCCGGTGATGTAATCCTGGGTGCGTTTGTCGTGCGGCGACGTGAAGACCTGGCTTGTTTCGCCGTATTCGACCATTTCGCCGAGATACATGAACGCCGTGAACTGCGACACGCGCGCCGCCTGTTGCATGTTGTGGGTCACGATCGCAATCGTATAGTCCTCCGACAATTCATCGATCAGCTCCTCGACCTTGGCGGTCGAAATCGGATCGAGCGCCGAGCACGGCTCGTCGAACAGGATCACCTCAGGGCTGATGGCGACGGTGCGGGCTATGCACAGGCGCTGCTGCTGGCCGCCCGAGAGGCTGAGGCCGCTGGCGTTGAGCTTGTCTTTCACCTCGGTCCACAAGGCCGAACGTTTCAGCGCCGACTCGACCCTGCCGTCCAACTCCGACTTTGGCAGCCTCTCGTAGAGCCGCATGCCGAAGGCGATGTTGTCGTAGATCGACATCGGAAACGGCGTCGGCTTCTGGAACACCATGCCGACCCGCGAGCGCAGCAGATTGAGATCGAGGCCCGGCGCGAGAATGTTCTCGCCGTCGAGCAGAACCTCGCCCTCCGCGTGCTGATTCGGGTAGAGGTCGTACATCCGGTTGAGCACGCGCAGCAGCGTAGACTTGCCGCAGCCCGAGGGGCCGATGAACGCCGTCACCCTGCCGACGGGCAGCGAGAGCGTGACGGCCTTGAGCGCCTTCGACTCGCCATAGAAGAAGTCCAAGCCGCGAATGACAACCTTGTCCGTCGTCCCCGCGGCGGCGGGGGTTGGGCTCGGGCTGTGCAATTTGGCGTCACTCATGCGCGTTGCTCTTCTTTGGGCCGACTGGTTTCAATTTCCCCCCTCGGCGCGCGAGGCGGACAGGACGCGGGCGACGATGCTGAGGGTCAGCACCGCAAGCGTCACGATCAGCGCGCCCGTCCAGGCGAGCTTCTGCTGTTCGGCGTACGGACTGCGGGCGAATTCGTAGATGATCAGCGGCAGGCTCGACATCGGTCCGCTCGGATTGGCGGTGAACAGCGAATTGCCCAGCGCGGTGAAGATCAGGGGCGCCGTCTCGCCGGTCATGCGGGCGATCGCGAGCAGAATGCCAGTCAGGATGCCGCTGCGCACCGCCCGATAGGCGACTTGGCGGATGACGAGCGAGCGCGGCATTCCGAGCGCCGAGGCCGCCTCGCGCAGGGTGTTGGGCACGAGATTGAGCATGTCCTCGGTGGTGCGGACGATGATCGGGGTCGCGATGACCGCCAGCGCGATGCCGCCCGCGTATCCGGAGAAATGCCCGAAGGGCACGACGCAAAACTGGTAGATGAACAAGCCGACCACGATCGACGGGGCGCTGAGCAGAATGTCGTTGATGAAGCGAACGACGTAGGCGATGCGCGCGTAGCGGCCGTATTCGGCGAGATAGGTGCCCGCCAGAATGCCCAGCGGCGCGGCGATCACCAGCCCGATCGCCGTCTGGATCAGGCTGCCGACGATCGAGTTCAAGAGGCCGCCGGCGACCCCGGGCGGCGCGGTCATCTTCGTAAACACGTCGAGCGACAGCCCGCTGAAGCCGTTCCAGAACAGGGAGCCGAGGATGAGAACGAGCCAGCTCAGGCCAAAAGCCGTCGCAGCGTAGGCGAGCCCCGTCCATACGACGTTGCGGCGTTTTCGTCCGGGATAGAGATCGGCCATCAGCGTCCCGCCTTCACTTCGAGGGCCGAAAGCATCCAGCGCGCCAGCGCCAGGACGATGAAGGTGATGATGAAAAGAATGAAGCCGAGCGCGAGCAGCGAGGAGGTGAACAATCCCGGATCGGCGTCGGCGAACTGATTGGCGATCATCGCCGAAATCGTCGTGCCCTGCGCCAGAATGGAGGTCGAAATCTTGGTCGCGTTGCCGATGACGAAGGTCACCGCCATCGTCTCGCCGAGCGCGCGGCCGAGCGCCAACATGACGCCGCCGACGACGCCGACCCGCGTATAGGGGATGACGATATTGCCGACGACTTCGAACGTCGTCGCGCCGACGCCGTAGGCCGCCTCCTTGAGGACGACCGGGACCGTGTCGAAGACGTCGCGCGAGATCGCGGTGACGAACGGCAGGATCATGACAGCGAGCACCAGCCCGGCGGTGAGCACGCCATAGCCGAGCGGCGGCCCCGCGAACAGGTAGCCGAGGCCGGGGATCCTGCCGAAGGTGGCGATGATGAAGGGCTGAATGTAAGCCTGCATCACTGGCTTGAGGTAATAAACGCCCCAGATGCCGTAGATGATGGAGGGGATGCCCGCGAGCAACTCGATGGCGATGCCGATCGGACGTCGCAGAATCGGCGGGCAGAGCTCGGTCAGGAACACGGCGATGCCGAGGCCGACGGGAACGCCGATCACCATGGCGATAATTGAGGTGACGAGGGTGCCGTAAATCGCCGCGGCCGCGCCGAAACGCTCCTTGGGCGGGCTCCAGGCGTCGCTGACGAAGAAATCCAGACCGAAGTGCTGAAACGCCGGCCAAGCGCCGATGAACAGCGACACCGCCACGCCAAGCAGCAGGGCGAGCACCAGCAGCGCCGAGGCCACGGTCATGAGGCGGAAGCCGCTGTCGGCGAACTTCAGCCGTCCCAGGGCGCGCGAGCGGTCCGTGGGCAGAATTTGGGAGTTCTCTGTCGCCTCTAACGCCGACGCCGTCATTGCCGGTCCTGCTGAATCAAATGGATAGATGGCTTATCGATAGATGGCTTGGTTGTTCCGCCGATCGGCGAAAGCGAGTCGGCGGCCGGGGCCGCCGACTCCGTGCGCACCCGCTTCACTTCTGTGCGATGTCCGCGGTCCAGGCCTTTTTGACCATGGCGACGACGCTGTCGGGCATCGGGATGTAGTCGAGCGCCTTGGCTTGGTCGGCGCCCTTGTCGTAGCAGTATTCAAAGAACTTCAAGGCCTCGTTCGACTGCGTGACGTCGACCGGCTTCTTGTACATCAGGATGAAGGTCGCGGCGGTCATCGGCCAGGAATCCGCGCCCGGCTGGTTCGAAAGGATCAGGTAGAAGCCGGGCGCCTTGGCCCAATCGGCGTTGGCGGCGGCGGCCTGGAAGGCTTCGATCGTCGGCTCGACCGTCTTGCCGTCCTTGTTGACCATGCCGGCGTAGGTCAGCTTGTTCTGCTTGGCGTAGGCGTATTCGACATAGCCGATCGCGCCCTTGGTGCCGGCGACGTTGTTGGCGACGCCGTCGTTGCCCTTGGCGCCGATGCCCACCGGCCATTCGACCGAGGTCGACTCGCCAACCTTCGACTGCCAGTCGGGCGAAACCTTGTCGAGATAGTTGGTGAAGTTGAAGGTCGTGCCCGAGCCGTCGGCGCGGTGAATGACGGCGATCGCGAGATCGGGAAGGGCGACCTTGGCGTTGAGAACCTTGATCGCCGGATCGTTCCAATTGGTGATCGCGCCGAGATAGATCTTGGCGAGCGTCGGGCCGTCGATGACGAGATCGCCCGACTTGATTCCGTCGAGATTGACGACCAGCACAATGCCGCCCATCACCATCGGCCACTGCTCGAGGCCGGCGGCGTCGAGGTCCTTGGGCTCCAGCGGCGCGTCGGTGGCGCCGAAGGTGACGGTCTTGGCCTTGATCTGCTTGATGCCGGCGCCGGAGCCGATCGACTGATAGTTCAGCCCGTTGCCGGTCGCCGTCTTATAGGCGTCGGCCCATTTGGCGTAGATCGGAAAGGGGAACGTCGCGCCGGCGCCGGATATGTCGCCGGCGGAAGCGCAGGTCACGCTCGCCGCGACGATCGTCGCGCTGATCAGGGTGCGGATAAACATAGAGACGCCTCTCAATCTGGATTCTTCGGCCTCGCGGCCGGCTCCGGCCACCGGCGCCGTCCCGAGGCGCGCAGATATAGGCTCCGCTGAACGTCGTTATATGACGTCTGCGCGACAGAGGCATGACAATGCAAGTTATTGATTTCAAATAACGATCGTCATCATTTGTGGAGCGGAACGATCGCGGTGAAGGTCGAGCCGCGGTCGAGCCCGCTGGCGATCGTCAGCCGGCCGCGGTGGCGGGTGAGAATGTGTTTGACGATCGCCAGTCCGAGGCCGGTGCCGTTCTTGGCCCGGCTCTGGGTGAGGTCGACGCGGTAGAAGCGTTCGGTGAGCCGCGGCAGATGCTCAGGGGCGATGCCGCGGCCGAAGTCGCGCACCACCAGCGAGCCCTCGCTCGCCGTGCGCGTCACCGCGATCTCGACCCGGTCGGCGCTCGCGCCGTCCTGGCGCGCGCCGTACTTGATCGCGTTCTCGATCAGGTTCTCGGCGACCCGCAGCAGCTCGTCGCGGTCGCCGATGACGGTGACGGGGCGATCGGCGTCGATCTTGATCTCGACCCCCATCTCGCGGGCGAGCGGCGCGAGCGTGTCGGCGACGTGGCGCGCCAGCTGGGCGAGGTCGACCGCCGCCTCCGGCCGCACATGCTGCTTCTGCTCGATGCGCGACAGCGACAGCAGGTCGTCGATCAGCCGCGCCATGCGGCGTCCCTGCTCGCGCATGATGACGAGAAACTTGTCGCGCGCCTTGGCGTCGCCGTGCGCCGAACCCTGCAGCGTTTCGATGAATCCGAGCATCGAGGCGAGCGGGGTGCGCAGTTCGTGGCTGGCGTTGGCGATGAAGTCGACCCGCATGCGCTCGAGCCGCCGCTGCTCGGTGAGGTCGCGCAACGTCAGCAGGGCCGCCGCGACGGCGCCGGAGGCGGCCTCGAGCGGCGCGACGCAGACCTCGAACAGACGCTCGATCGGCACTCGTTCGCTCCACGGGGCCGTCTCCGTTTCGCCGGTCGCCAGCACGCGGCGCATCGCGTCGATGACGTTCGGGCTGCGCAGCGCCAGGATCAGCGGCTCGCCGAGCTTCAAGCCCGGCAGCAGGGCGAACGCCGGCTTGTTGGCGACGATCGCGCGGCCCTCGGCGTCGACCGCCACCGCCGGCTCGGGCATCGCCCCGACCAGCCGCTCGGCGAGCGACGAATGGAGCTGCTCGGCGAACGCCTGGACCCTGTCGTCGTCGGACATGTTCGTCCCCCGATCGGCCGGTGGCGGCGGACGGCCCGTCGGCTTAGACCTCTTCGTCGAGGCTCGAGGCCGCCAGCGCCTCGCGTAGCGAGCGCCAGCGCCGCCCTGCTTCATAGGCGCCGAGCAGCGCCATCGCAAGGATGAACGGCGCCAGGTAATAAATGGCGCGAAACAGCAACAGCGAAGCGAGCAGGGGCTCGCTCGACCCGCCGACCCCGTCGATCATCGTCGCCTCGAACACGCCGAGCCCGCCCGGCGCGTGGCTGGCGATGCCGAGCATGGCGGCGAACGAATAGAGCGCGCTGAAGGTCAGGAAGCCAAGCCCGTGGCCCTTGGGCAGCAGGACGTAGAGCGCGCCGGCGGCGCTGCAGACGTCGATGACGCCGAGAGTCATCTGGCCGAGCGTCAGCAGAGGGCCGGGCGGGACGAAGTTGAGCACCAGCGGCCGGCGCGTGCGGCGGACGCGGGCGACCCAGACCAGATAGGCGGCGAGCGCGGCGAGGATGGCGACGCCGATCGCCTGGTTCGCCAAAGCGTGAAAGTGGTTGATTCCGGCGATCGCCGTCGCGTCGAACACGAAGCCGACGCCGAGAATGAAGCCCATGCCGAGCCAGAAGGTGATGCCGGCGACGACGGTCAGGCTCGCGACCTTGCCCGGCGAAAGCCCGGCCGGGCCGTAGATCCAGTAGCGGACCGCGCCGCCGGTCACCAGCGGGAAACCGAGGGTGAAGGAGACGGCGTAGCTGGTGAAGGAGGCGAGCGCGGTCAGGCGATAGGGCACGCGGACGCGCAGGTGGCGCAAAGCCAGCGCGTCGTAGCCGGTCAGCGCGAGGTAGCTTAAGCCCGAGAGCCCGAACGCCATCACGATCTGGTCGCCGCCGGTGGCGGCGAAGGCGGCTTGGAACTGGCCGAGGTTGATGCGGACGAGGACGCGGATGAAGATGATCGCCGAGAACAGGATGATCGTCAGGCTGAGGGCGATGCCGACCCGGTGCAGCAGCGGCCGGCGCGCGGCGATCGCGCGCTCCCAGCGCGTCAGGCGGCTGGCCGCTGGCGCCGGTCCGGCGTCGTCATGACGGCGTTCGTCCGGCGGGCGCTCATCGATCTGCTGGGCCATGCCCCGGACGTTCCCCTCGCTCGCGACGGGCTATAAGCCCAGCGAAGGGCGCCGGGCAAGTTCGCCGCCCGGCTGGATAGCGGGCTTGTTTGAATTTTCGCAGCTGGCCGAAAGCGGATGGGCGGCTTTGGGCGAGCGAAATGTCGCAGCGGACATTCGCTCCCACACGCCGTCATATGTGGACGGCCCCGATCGGCAGGAGACATTCTGAGGTTTTGATCGACTTGGTCGGCTGCGGTCATATGTCCGGCCTTTGCGTGCGGGCTTTGACCGCCGGCCCTGATGATTTGCGACGGCCTCGGTCCCTATCATCGCGGCGAACCGGAGGTTCGCGACCGCTGGCGGGTTGTCCTCGGCTTTCGCTGGCGACCGTTTTGGATCATCGCGTCGGTGCGCTTGCCAAACTTTGAAGACTTGAACGCCTTCTCGATAAGGCCTGACTGCGGACTGTTCTGGCTTCAGGCTCTGACGTAGAGCTGTTCGCGGAAGCTTACGCCGGTCGATAGGATCGCCCGACATGTTTGAGCCGGTTTGTTGGCCGGGCCCGCCGCGGCCGCAGGTTCCGGTTTGCTGGCCTTCATCGCCACGATCCACCCGGCAAAGGCGCCTTTGTATTTGTGAGCCACGCGCAGCGCCGAGGCGCAGCCGCCGTCGCGCCCCAATCGACAAAACCAACGATCGGCCAGATTGAGGCGGACTTCCTCGCACAGCCCGCGTTCGGAGCGGACGCCGACCATAAGATTCTGTCGACCGTCACGCTCCCGGGCCCGTGCGGCGCGCTCCTCGCCGCACCGCGCGGCCTGTCATCTCCACGAACGCGACGATAGCGGCGGGCGCCGACAAAACCTTTCTGGATATCCGAATATCGGCTAGAATGTCTTTTCGACGTCGAGCTTCCCGCCGCGCCCGCGCCCGCCAGTGTTCGGCCCGCGGGTTCGCGGGATTGGCCCTCGGCGCGCGGCGTTTCCGCCGAGGCGAAACGAAAGGACGGCTAAGCGTTTGAGAAGGCTAGAGACGACGCAATCGTCGACTTCGCCGCGGCTGCGGACGGACGACGATCGCCGCCAAAAACGAAGCGCCCCGTTTCGCTTTCCTTTCGCTTCCTTTCGCTTCGTTTCGCTTGGCTTGGCTGCGCCGCCGGTCCTTGCGGGCCGCTCTCTTGCCATCGCCTGCATTTGGAGTTAATCAATCGTTTGATTAACGGAGGCCGACATGGCCGCAAAACAAAAATCCACGCCCGCTCAGGGCGAAGGCCGTGGCGAGGCGACACGCTTGGCGCTGATCCATGCCGCGCTCGACCTCTTTGGCGCGGAGGGCTTCGAGGCCGCCTCGACCCGCGCCGTCGCCGCCGCGGCGGGGGCCAATCTCGGCAGCATCGCCTACCACTTCGGCGGCAAGCAGGGCCTGAGGCTCGCCTGCGCCGACCACGTCATTGAGACGATCCGCGGCGCGCTCGGGCCGACCCTCGCCGCGGCCGCGGCCGGGCCGCTGACGCCGGCGGCGTCGCGCGACCTGCTGGCGCGCGTCGTCGAGGCGATCGTCGGTTTCCTGGTCGTGCGGCCGGAGGCGCAGGCAATCGCCCGCTTCGTCGTGCGCGAGATGTTCGAGCCGACCGAAGCGTTCGAGCGCCTCTACGCCGAAGCGTTCGCGCCGATGCACGAGCGATTCTGCGTCGTCTGGGCGGCGGCGACCGGCGCCCCGGCCGATTCGGTCGAGACCCGGCTCGCCACCTTGGCGATGCTCGGCCAGATTCTCTACTTCCGCATCGGCCGCCGCGTCGCGATGCGCCGGCTCGGCTGGAACGATATCGGCCCGCGTGAGGGCGAGGCGATCCGCCTGACGTTGGTCGCCCATCTCGACGCCGCGCTCGCCGCCGCGCGCGGAGGGGCGCCATGATCCTCGAAACCCTGTGTTCGATCGGCTTCGTCGCCAGCTGGCTATCCGCCTGCGCGCCGCCGTCGACTTCCGTCGTCGGCTACGTCGAAGGCGAGTACGTGCAGATCGCGCCGATCGAGGTCGCCCGCATCGTTGCGCTCGACGTCCGTCGCGGCGATCTGGTGAAGGCCGGCGAGACGATCGGCGCGGTCGAGGCGACCGACGCCGAGATCGCCGTGCGCAACGCCGAAGGCGCGCTCGCCCAGGCCCAGGCGGAGCTCGCCAACATCCTCTACGGCCGCCGGCCGGAGGAGATCGCCGCCATCCAGGCGACGCTCGACGCCGCCAAGGTGCAGACCGCGGACAACCAGCGCTCGCTCGACCGCGAGCGCGATCTCAACGCGCGCGGCTTCGCGCCTCAGGCCGATCTCGATAGGGCGCAGACCGCCTATGACGTCTCCTCGTCGCGGGTCAAAGAGCTGACCGCCAATCTCGCCGTCGCCAAGCTGCCGGCGCGCGACGACGAAATCGCCGCCGCCCAGAGCCGGGTCAAGCAGGCGCAAGCCGCGCTCGACCAGGCGCGCTGGCGGCTCGGCCAGCGCACGCTGACCGCTCCGGCGGCGGGGCAGATTTCCGACATCATCCGCCACCCCGGAGAAGTCGCCGGCCCGACCGCGCCGGTGGTGTCGATGTTGCCCGACGGCGCGCTCAAGCTGACGCTCTACGCGCCGGAAGCGGCGTTGTCATCGCTGGCGCTGGGCGAACAGCTTCCCGTCCGCTGCGACGGCTGCGCGCCGGGCCTGACCGCCGCAGTCAGCTACATCGCGCGCGAACCAGAATTCACGCCGCCGGTGATCTACTCGCTCGACCAGCGCCAGACGCTCGTCTACCTGATCGAGGCGCGGCCGACTCACGACGTCGCGATGCGGC
Organism: Roseiarcus sp.; assembly: GCF_049514155.1. Classification (GTDB taxonomy): domain Bacteria; phylum Pseudomonadota; class Alphaproteobacteria; order Rhizobiales; family Beijerinckiaceae; genus Roseiarcus. The sequence goes on from NZ_JBEKVH010000118.1 coordinate 10,850, forward strand.
TGCAGCCCGGCCAGATCGTCGACGTCGATCTGCCGCAGAGACGGCCATGAACGTCATCGACGTTTCCGGCCTCGCCAAGTCGTTCAACGGAATCGTCGCCGTCGACCACATCGCGCTGCGCGTCGCGGCGGGCGAGATCGTCGGTTTTCTCGGCCCCAACGGCTCCGGCAAGACGACGACGATCCGCTTGATCTGCGGCCTGCTGACGCCCGACGCCGGCGAGGGAACGGTGCTCGGCTTCGACGTGCGGCGCGACAGCGCGCGGATCAAGCGCGAAGTCGGCTACATGACGCAGAAGTTCTCGCTCTACGAGGACCTGACGATCGAGGAGAACCTTTTCTTCGTCGCGCGGCTCTACCACCTCGCCGACCGCCGCCAGGTCGTCGCGCGGACGCTCGACGAGCTTGGGCTGGCGTCGCGCCGCCATCAGGCCGCCGGCACGCTGTCGGGCGGCTGGAAGCAACGCCTCGCGCTCGCCGCCTGCATCATGCATCGGCCGAAGCTGCTGCTGCTCGACGAGCCGACCGCCGGCGTCGACCCCAAGGCGCGGCGCGAATTCTGGGACGAGATCCACCGCCTCATTGGCGGCGGGCTCACCGTGCTGGTCTCGACCCATTACATGGACGAGGCGGAGCGCTGCCATCGCATCGCCTATATCTCCTACGGCAAGATGCTCGCCACGGGCACGGCGCCCGAGATCGTGCGCGCCTCCGGCCTGTCGACCTTCGTCGTCACCGCGCCGCCGGCGGCCGACCTCATGGCGCGCATCGAGGCGCTCGACGGCGTCGAGCAGGTCGCCGCGTTCGGTTCGACGCTGCACGTCTCCGGCGTCGATCGCGACCGCCTCGCCGCCGCGCTGGCGCCGCTCGCGCGCGAGGACGGCGTTGCGGTCGCCCCAGGGGAGACCAGCCTCGAGGATGTGTTCATCCACTTCATGGCGGCCGGCGACGGCGGCGTCGCGCACGAAGAGCGCAAGCCGTCATGAACGCCTTCTCCCTGCTCAATCTCGGCGCGATCCTCGCCAAGGAATTCATCCAGATGCGGCGCGACCGCGTCACCTTCGCGATGATGCTCGGCATTCCGGTCCTGCTGCTGATCCTGTTCGGCTACGCGATCAACACCGATCCCAAGCAGCTCGACGCGGCGTTGCTGGCGATGGGGCGCGATCCCTATTCGCGGGCGATCGCCGCCGCGCTCGAGGTCAGCAACTACTACCGTTTCGTCGAGCGGCCGAACACGATGGCCGAGGCGGAGGGGATGGTGGCGTCCGGCGACGTCGCGTTCGTCGTCGTCATCCCGAGCGACTTCGGAACGCGAGTCGAACGCGGCGACAAGCCGGAAGTCCTCGTCATCGCCGACGCCACCGATCCGGCGGCGGCGAGCGGCGCGCTCGCTTCGCTCGCCACTTTGGCGCAGCGCGCGCTGTTGCGCGCGCAGGGCCGCGAGGCGGAGGCGGCCGAAGCTGAGGCCGGCGGGCTAACGATCACCGTCCACCGCCGCTACAATCCCGCTGGCGTCTCGCGATTCAACGTCGTGCCGGGCCTGCTCGGCGTCATCCTGCAAATGACGATGGTGATGATGACCTCGATCGCGCTGACGCGCGAACTCGAGCGCGGCACGATGGAGAATTTACTGGCGATGCCGACCAACGGCGCCGAGATCATGCTTGGCAAGGTGCTGCCCTATTTCGTCGTCGGCGCGGTGCAGGTGGTGGTGATCCTCAGCGCGGCGCGACTGCTGTTTCAGGTCCCCTTCGTCGGCTCGTTGACGTTGCTCCTGTTCGCGATCCTCGTCTTCGTCATGGCGCTGGTGCTG